>JBDHSZ010000042.1:0-22613 GCA_039812945.1 Shinella sp. | reverse complement strand
TCCGGCGGCTACATCATCATCAACCAGACCGAGGCGCTCGTCTCGATCGACGTCAACTCCGGCCGCTCGACGCGCGAGCACTCCATCGAGGACACCGCGCTCCAGACGAACCTGGAAGCGGCGGAGGAAGTGGCGCGCCAGCTTCGCCTGCGCGACCTTGCCGGCCTCGTCGTCATCGACTTCATCGACATGGAGGAGAAGCGCAACAACCGGGCCGTCGAGAAGCGCCTGAAGGACCATCTCAAGAACGACCGCGCGCGCATCCAGGTCGGCCGCATCTCGCATTTCGGCCTCTTGGAGATGTCGCGCCAGCGCATCCGCGCCTCGGTTCTCGAATCGACCACGCAGACCTGCCCGCACTGCAACGGCACGGGCCATATCCGCTCGCAGTCGTCGGTGGCGCTGCATGTCCTGCGCGGCATCGAGGAATATCTCCTCAAGAACACGACGCACGACATCACCGTCCGCGCGACGCCCGATATCGCGCTCTACCTGCTCAACCACAAGCGCGGCACGATCATCGACTATGAGGCCCGCTTCGGCGTCGCCATCATCATCGAGGCGGACGCCCATGTCGGCGCGCAGCACTTCGCGATCGACCGCGGCGAGGCCGTCGAGACCCCGGTCAAGATCGAGCAGATCCTGCATTTCGAGCCGGAGCCGGAAGACGACGACGTGGTGATCGAGGACGAGATCGACGAGGAAGAGGACGAGGCCCGTCCGGCCGCGGCCGCGCAGGGCTCGCAGTCCGCCACCTCCGACGAGAACGGCCGCAACAAGCGCAAGCGCCGCCGCCGCCGTCGCGGCCGTGGCCGCGAGAACGGCGAAGGCACCGATACCGCCTCCTTCGGCGGCGAACAGGTCGGCGACGAGGACGTGCTGGATGACGACGACGCCGAGGGCGACGGCGAGGACGGTGCGGAAGACGTTCAGGCCGAAACCGGCGACGCCGCCGACCAGCGCCGCAAGCGCCGCCGCCGCGGCAAGCGCGGCGGCCGGCGCAACCGTCCCGAGGACGGTTCGCTCGAAGCCGGCGCCGAAGGCGACGAGGACGCGGAAGGCGACGAGGACGAGGCCGAAACGGTAGAGACCGTCGAGACCGAGGCCGCCGCAGTGGCCGTCGCCGCCGAGGAAGCGCCGGTCGAGGCCGTCGCCGAGGAAGCGCCGGTAAAGCCGAAGCGCGCCCGCCGCAGCCGCGCCAAGCCGGCGGCCGAGGAATCCGTCACCGACGAGGCGGCCCGCAGCGAGGTCGAGGCGCAGCCCGAACCGGCCGCGGCCGAAGAGACGGCGACGCCCGTGGAACCGGAAGTCGAGCAGGCCTCCGCCGATCTCGATGAGCCGGCCAAGCCCGTGCGCGCCAACCGCGACCTCTCCAGGATCGCCTCCGAGCCGGTGGTGAAGTCTTCCACGACCAAGGAAGCCGTGCCGGACGACGAGCCGGAAAAGCCCAAGAAGGGCGGCTGGTGGCAGCGCCGCGGCTTCTTCTAAGAAGCGCTCATATTACGGAATCGAGAAGGCCCGGTGCGAACCGGGCCTTTTTCGTTGCGCGGGAATCGGGTGGTTGCGCCCCTCTGCTTCTGCGACACCGCTGTCGTCAGAACCACAAGGAGGTCCCCATGACACGTCTCGACGACAAGGTCGCCATCATCACCGGCGCAAGTTCCGGCATCGGCCGGGCCGCCGCGCTGCTCTTCGCCCGGCAGGGCGCGAAGCTCGTGCTTTCGGCGCGTGGACGCGAGCGGCTGGAGGCGGTCGCCGAAGAAATCCGCGCGGCCGGCGGCGCGGTCGTGGCCGTTGCCGGCGACGTCAGCGAGGAAGCGCATCACGCCGCGCTCGTCGAGGCCGCGCAGGGCGAATTCGGCGGCCTCGACATCGCCTTCAACAATGCCGGCACGACCGGGCCGGTCGGCGCCCTCACCGCGCTTTCCCTGGCGGAATGGCAGGAGGTATTGGCCGTTAACCTGACGAGCGGCTTCCTCGCCGCGAAACACCAGCTCCCGGCCCTGGAGGCGCGCGGCGGCGGCAGCCTCGTCTTCACCTCCACCTTCGTCGGCTACACGGCGGGCTTTCCGGGGCTTGCGGCTTATGCCGCGTCGAAATCCGGCCTTATCGGCCTCGTGCAGGTGCTGGCCTGCGAATACGGGGCGAAGGGCATCCGCGTGAATGCGCTGCTGCCGGGCGCGACGGATACGCCGATGGGGCGCGAGGTGGCCGACACGCCGGAGGCGCGCCGGTTCGTCGCCGGCCTCAACGCCTTCAAGCGCATCGCCGAGCCGGAGGAGATCGCCGAGGCGGCGCTCTTCCTCTGCTCGCCGGCCTCCAGCTTCATGACGGGCACGGCGATGCTGGTCGATGGCGGCGTTTCCATCAACCATACCTGAGAAAGTGATTCAGGGGCCTGACAGATCGATTCCGCCCGTCATCGCAAACCGTTGAAGCGGAATCGTTTTCAGGCGAGCCAGCGCGCGAGGCGGTCGACCGCCTCGCTCATCTCCTCGAAGGAGCCGGCATAGGAGAAGCGCATCGTGTGATGGCCGTCCTCCGGGTCGAAGTCGATGCCGGGCGTCGCGGCGACGTCGGTCTCGGCCAGCATGCGGCGGGCGAAGGCCATGCTGTCATTGGTGAAGCGGCTGACATCCGCATAGGCGTAGAAGGCGCCGTCCATCGGCGAGGCGATGGCGAAGCCGAGTTCCGGCAGGCGCTTCACGAGGAAATCGCGGTTCTGCCGATAGGCGTCGCGATAGACGTCCAGTTCCGCCTCCGCTCCCAGCGCCGCCTCGGCGGCGACCTGCGAGAGCTCCGGCGCAGAGATGTAGAGGCTCTGGGCGATGCGCTCGACCGGCCGCGCCAGCGCCTCCGGCAGCACCATCCAGCCGATCCGCCAGCCGGTCATGCAATAGTATTTCGAGAAGGAGTTGATGACGACGGCCTCCTCGCCGAATTCCAGCGCGGTCGCCTCCTCGCCGACAAAGGTGAGGCCGTGATAGATCTCGTCCGAGATGAAGGCGATGCCCTTTTCCCGGCAATAGGCCGACAGCGCCGCGAGCCTTTCCCGGTCCGTCACCGTGCCGGTCGGGTTGGCCGGGCTGGCGAGCAGCACGCCGTCGATGCGTCCCGCCGCCTCCAGCGCCTCGGGCGTCAGCGTGAAGCCGTTCTCCGCGCTCACCTCGATCTCCACGGTCTCGATGCCGAGCGCGGCGAGGATGTTGCGATAGGCCGCATAGCCGGGGCGCGCGATGGCGACGCGGTCGCCCGCGTCGAACAGGGCAAGGAAGGCCAGGTTGAAGCCGGCGGAGGAGCCCGTGGTGACGGCGATGCGGCCCGGATCGACCGAGATGCCGTGGCGCCGCCGATAGAAATCCGCGATGGCCCGGCGCAGCGAGAGCAGGCCGAGCGCATCCGTATAGCCGATGCGGCCGACCTCCAGCGCCCGGCGCGCGGCCTGCCGGGCGACCTGCGGCGCGGGGTGCACGGGCTGGCCGACGGCCATCGAGATCACCGGCCGGCCGGCGGCGCGGCGCTTCGTCGCCTCGGCGAGCACGTCCATGGCGTAAAAGGGTTCGACGGCGCCGCGGCGGGAGAGTTTCATGGGGGCTTGCCTTCCGGTTCACAACACGCGGCCTTCCTGCCGCAAGACGCCCCCATTCACAATCCCGCGAGGGCCGAAAATCCGCCGCTTTTACCCTGTCGTTTGCACGATGCCGGCCATAAGGTCGTTGAAAGCGCCGCGCGCGGATTGACGTATGGGCCCTGCCGATGGCACTTCAGCAGTGCATCACGGACGAGGACAGCACAGACATGACATTCAGGACCAAGCTTGCGGCCACCGTCGCCCTCACCATCGCGGTCGCAGCGCCCCTTCCCGCTCTCGCCCTCGACGATGCGCAGAAGAAGGAGATCGGCGCGTTCATCAAGGAGTATCTCCTCGACAATCCCGAGATCCTGCTCGACGTGCAGGAGGCCCTGCAGAAGAAGCAGGAAGCCCAGCAGCAGGCAAAGGCCCAGTCCGCCATCACCGACAACGAGAAGGCGATCTTCTCCTCGCCCTACGACATCGCGCTCGGCAACCCGAAGGGCGACGTCACCATCGTCGAGTTCTTCGACTACAATTGCGGCTACTGCAAGCGCGCCCTCTCCGACATGGACGCGATCCTGAAGGAGGACAGCAACGTCCGCTTCGTCCTCAAGGAACTGCCGATCCTCGGCCCCGATTCGCTGGCCGCCCACAAGGTCAGCGCCGCCGTGCGTGATCTCGCGCCGGAGAAATACGGCGAATTCCACCGCAAGCTGCTCGGCGGCGAAGGCCGCGCCACGGAGGAGAGCGCCATCGCGCTTGCCGCCGGCATGGGCATCGCCGAGGCGGATATCCGCAAGACCATGGCCGACAAGCCGCATGACGACGCCGTGCGCCAGGCCTATTCGCTGGCCAACGACCTCGGCATCACCGGCACGCCCTCCTATGTGCTCGGCGAGGAAATGGTCTTCGGCGCCGTCGGGGCGGACGACCTTCGCGAGAAGATCGCCAATGTGCGCGCCTGCGGCAAGGCGAGCTGCTGAGAACCGCTGGCTTGTGGACACGCCCTTCCGGCCGGCAAAGCCCGTCTCCTTGGGGCTTTCCCTGTGGAAACCACCGGTCTATAGGTAGTTCTCTATCCAGCATGCGGAATTGCGAATGGCTTTACCCCTTTTCGTGCTCAACGGCCCGAACCTCAACGCACTCGGCAAACGCGAACCCGGTATCTACGGCGGGCAGACGCTCGCCGACATCGAGGCGCTGTGCAAGGCGGAGGGCGGGAAGCTGGGCTTTGCCGTCGAGTTCCGCCAGTCCAACCACGAGGGCGACCTGGTCGACTGGATCCATGAGGCCGGCGATGCCGCCGCCGGCATCGCCATCAATGCCGGCGCCTATACCCACACCTCGATCGCCCTGCACGACGCCATCCGCGCCGTGAAGATCCCGGTGGTCGAACTGCATCTTTCCAACGTGCATGCCCGCGAGGACTTCCGCCACAGGTCGATGATCGCGCCCGCCGTGAAGGGCGTCATCTGCGGCTTCGGCGCGCATAGCTATGTCCTCGCGCTCCATGCGCTCTCCTCCATCACGACATAAGAAGAACCAGAGGCTCATTTCCATGGCTGACAAGAAACAAGGCATCGATCAGGCTCTGATCCGCGATCTCGCCAATATCCTCAACGAGACGGACCTGACCGAGATCGAAGTGGAGCAGGACGACCTGCGCATCCGCGTCTCGCGCGCCGGCACGCCGCAATATGTCCAGGCCCCGATCGCCGCGCCCGCCCTCGCCGCAGCGGCCCCCGCCGCCGTCGCCACGGCAGCCACCCCGGCCGATGCCCGCAGCAACAAGAACGCCGTGACGGCGCCGATGGTGGGCACGGCCTATCTCTCGCCCGCCCCGGGCGCCCGCCCCTTCATCGAGGTCGGCTCGCAGGTCAAGGAAGGCCAGACCATCCTCATCATCGAAGCCATGAAGACGATGAACCAGATTCCCGCGCCGCGCTCGGGCAAGGTCACGGAAATCCTCGTTTCGGATGCAAGCCCGGTCGAATATGGCGAACCGCTGATCGTCATCGAATAAGGCGGATCCCATGATCTCCAAAGTCCTCATTGCCAACCGCGGCGAAATCGCCCTTCGCGTCCTTCGGGCCTGCAAGGAGCTGGGCATTGCCACGGTCGCCGTGCATTCGACGGCCGACGCCGACGCCATGCATGTGCGCCTCGCCGACGAGAGCGTGTGCATCGGCCCGCCGCCCTCGCGCGAAAGCTACCTGAACATCCACCAGATCGTCGCGGCCTGCGAGATCACCGGCGCGGACGCCGTGCATCCGGGCTACGGCTTCCTGTCGGAGAACGCCAAGTTCGCGGAAATCCTCGACGCGCACGGCATCACCTTCATCGGCCCGACGGCGGAGCATATCCGCATCATGGGCGACAAGATCACCGCCAAGCAGACGGCGCAGGAGCTCGGCATCCCCGTCGTTCCCGGCTCCGACGGCGAGGTGAAGCCGGAGAACGCTCTGGAAGTCGCCCGCAAGATCGGCTTCCCCGTGCTCATCAAGGCCACCGCCGGCGGCGGCGGGCGCGGCATGAAGGTCGCCAAGACCGAGGCGGACCTCGATGAAGCCGTCTCGACCGCCCGTTCCGAGGCGCTGGCCGCCTTCGGCAACGACGCCGTCTACATGGAAAAGTACCTCGGCAAGCCGCGCCACATCGAAATCCAGGTCGTCGGCGACGGCATGGGCAATGCGGTGCATCTCGGCGAGCGCGACTGCTCGCTGCAGCGCCGCCACCAGAAGGTCTGGGAGGAAGCCAATTCCCCGGCGCTCAATGTCGAGCAGCGCATGAAGATCGGCCAGATCTGCGCCGACGCCATGAAGAAGCTGAAATATCGCGGCGCCGGCACGGTCGAGTTCCTCTACGAGAACGGCGAGTTCTATTTCATCGAGATGAACACGCGCCTCCAGGTGGAGCATCCGATCACCGAGGCGATCACCGGCATCGACCTGGTGCACGAGCAGATCCGCGTCGCCTCCGGGGCGGGCCTTTCGGTGCGGCAGGAGGACATCGTCTTCTCCGGCCACGCCATCGAGTGCCGCATCAATGCCGAGGACCCGCGCACTTTCGTTCCCTCGCCGGGCACGATCACGCATTTCCACGCGCCGGGCGGGCTCGGCGTGCGCGTCGATTCGGGCGCCTATCAGGGCTACCGCATCCCGCCCTACTACGACAGCCTGATCGGCAAGCTGATCGTGCACGGGCGCAACCGCGTCGAATGCATGATGCGCCTGCGCCGCGTGCTGGACGAGTTCGTCATCGACGGCATCAAGACGACGCTGCCGCTGTTCCAGGACCTGATCGGCAACCAGGACATCGCCAACGGCGACTACGACATCCATTGGCTGGAAGACTATCTGGCCAACAAGACCGACGCCTGAGGAGGCGTCGGTTCGATGGCGGGGCGTCGCAGCCGCAATCCGGAGATCACCCCGGAGCTTCTGCTGCGCGCCTATTCCATCGGGCTCTTCCCGATGGCCGATTCGGCCGACGACCCGGAACTCTTCTGGGTCGAGCCGGACTTGCGGGGCGTCATCCCGCTGGAAAAGTTCCACATCTCGCGCAGCCTCGCCAAGACGGTCCGCAAGGCCCCCTTCGACATCCGTTTCGACACCGCCTTCGACGCGGTGGTCGCGGCTTGCGCCGAGGCCGCGCCCGACCGGCCGTCGACCTGGATCAACAAGAAGATCAAATCGCTCTACGGCACCCTGCACCGCATGGGCCACGCGCATTGCGTCGAGGCCTGGGAGGGCGACCGGCTTGTCGGCGGCCTCTACGGCGTCTCGCTCGGCGCGGCCTTCTTCGGCGAGAGCATGTTTTCGCGGCGCACGGACGCCTCGAAGATCTGCCTCGTCCATCTCGTGGAGCGCCTCAAGGCACGCGGCTTCCGCCTGCTCGACACGCAGTTCACCACCGAGCATCTCAAGACGTTCGGGGCGATCGACGTGCCGAAGATCGAGTATGAGGACATGCTGGCGAACGCGCTGGCCTCGCCGCATCTGCCGTTTTGAATGCTCACAGATTGCGGTCGGCCGCGATGAGCCATTTCATTTCTATTGGCATTCCGCCTGACGGCGCGTGGGATCAAGAATATACTCGCCAGACGTCGGATCATCGCAGCGGCTGATATGGTCGTTGGCATCGAACAACGCAACTGCAGTCACGCCGATGAAAAAGATCAAACTTGCGGCGAGAGTTATGCAAATGTATCTGACAAGCATTTTCGTCTCTCAAGCCAACATCTGGTTTGGTTGACGTTAGCCATCTTCCGGCGGCGGGACGTCCGACTTCGTCTTGCACTCGGTCAGCCAGACGTCATAGACGGGGTGCTCGACGGCGTTGAGGCCGGGGCTGTCGGCGAACATCCAGCCGGTGAAGATGCGGCGGATCTTGCGGTCGAGGGTGATCTCGTCGACCTCGACGAAGGAGGTGATCTTCTGCGCCTCGGTGTCGTCGCGGCTGTAGCAGACTTTTGGCGTCACCTGCAGCGCGCCGAACTGCACCGTCTCGCCGATATAGACATCGAAACTGGTGATGCGGCCGGTGATCTTGTCGATCCCCGAGAAGGTGGCGACCGGGTTTTCGATCCGCGCCGCCTCGGACGGGACGGGCGCCGTCGCGATGCCGGCTGCCGCTGCGAACGCGACGGCAAGCAAGCGCCGCGCGGCCTTCGCCTTGAAAAACCCTGATGTCATGAATGCCGTCTCCCGCGATCCGCCGGTCTTCGCCGGCCGCTTCGGGCTACCGGCGAAATGTGGCCAAATCGGTATCAGTTGCCCGGCGTCCAGGCGTCGTAGTCGCCCGTCACGCGCGGACGCTCGCCGCTCGCGGCGAGCGAGCCCGGCGGGCGGTAGGCCTGCGCGGTGCCGGTCGGGTTCGGCTTGTGCGGCTGCTGCCATTCGCGCGCCCTGTAGTCCTCGTCCGCGGGAGAGACGTCCGTGCGGTGGTGCATCCAGCCGTGCCAGCCCGGTGGGATGGCCGAGGCGTCGGCATAGCCGTTGTAGATCACCCAGCGGCGCGTGCGGCCTTCCGAATCCTTGCCGCCCTGATAGTAGACATTGCCGAACTCGTCCTGCCCGACCCGCGCGCCGAAACGCCAGGTGTGAAAGCGGGTGCCGATCGTCTGACCGTTCCACCAGGTAAAAATCTGCTTGAGAAGGTTCATGGGCTGGCGTCCTTGGCAGGGCCGTGCCGGAAGCGCGGCCCGAGACTGGTGATTTGCCCGCGCGTCGCGGGTGACATTTCTTCCGCTTATGGCCTCAAGAGGCTGGAATGTCCAGCGTTTCCCGCGCCTTCGCCCACGGCTTTTCGCCGCGGTCAGCCGGCGAGCGGCTTCTGGTAGACATGCAGCGGCACGTCGGAGACGTCATCCGCCGTATGCTTCGCCTCCCCGACCTTGGCAAAGCCGTGCGCCAGATAGAAGGCGACCGCCGCCGCGTTGCGCGGGTCGACCTCCAGCAGCATGGTTTTCGCATCGGGAAAGCAGGTTTCGAGCTCGGCGAACATGTCGCGGCCGATGCCCTGCCGCTGATGGCGCGGCAGCACGTAGAGCTGGTGCAGGAAGGCGGTCTTCGGCCGGTCCTTCGCCATGGCGACATAGCCCATGCCGGCAAGCTCCCTGCCGTCGTCGGCGACGACGAACTCGCTGTCCCGGCGCTCCAGCCGGGCCTTGAGCGCCGGCACGGAATGCCAGCGCGCCGTGATCGCGCTCACCTTGTCCGCGCCGTAGAGCGCGTCATAGGTCGCGTGCCACGTCTCGGCCAGCAGCGCGCTGACCTTCGCCAGATCGCGCTCGGCGGCCGTGCGGACAAAGAACACGGGATTACTCCTCGATGCCGAGCTTGGCCTTGACCAGCGCCTGGACGGCCTGCGGGTTGGCCTTGCCGCCCGTCGCCTTCATCACCTGGCCGACGAACCAGCCGGCGAGCGTGGGCTTGGCCTTGACCTTCTCGACCTGATCGGGGTTGGCGGCGATGATCTCGTCCACGGCCTTCTCGATGGCGCCGGTATCCGTGACCTGCTTCATGCCGCGCGATTCGACGATTTTCCCCGGCTCGCCGCCCTCGTTCCAGACGATCTCGAAGAGGTCCTTGGCGATCTTGCCGGAGATCGTGCCGTCCTTGATGAGGTCGATTATCTCGCCGAGCTGGGCGGGCGAAACCGGAGTCTCCTCAATGGCTTTGCCGTCCTTGTTCAAGGCGCCCAGCAAGTCGTTGATGACCCAGTTCGCGGCGATCTTGCCGTCGCGGCCGGCGGCCACGGCCTCGTAGTAATCGGCGATCGCCTTTTCCGAGACGAGCACCGAGGCGTCGTAGACGGAAAGGCCGAGGTCCTTGACGAAGCGGACCTTCTTGTCGTCCGGCAGTTCCGGCAGGTCGGCGAGCAGCCTGCCGACGAATTCGTTGTCGAATTCCAGCGGCAGCAGGTCCGGGTCGGGGAAATAGCGGTAGTCGTGCGCGTCTTCCTTGGAGCGCATCGAGCGCGTCTCGCCCTTGCCGGGGTCGAACAGGCGGGTCTCCTGGTCGATGGATCCGCCGTCCTCCAGGATGCCGATCTGGCGGCGGGCTTCGTATTCGATGGCCTGGCCGATGAAGCGGATGGAGTTGACGTTCTTGATCTCGCAGCGCGTGCCGAAGGCCTCGCCCGGCCGGCGCACGGAGACGTTGACGTCGGCGCGCATGGAGCCCTCGTCCATGTTGCCGTCGCAGGTGCCGAGATAGCGCACGATCGAGCGCAGCTTGGTCATATAGGCCTTGGCCTCGTCGGAGGAGCGCATGTCCGGCTTGGAGACGATCTCCATCAGCGCGACGCCCGAGCGGTTGAGGTCGACATAGGACATGGTCGGATGCTGGTCGTGCATCGACTTGCCGGCGTCCTGCTCCAGATGCAACCGCTCGATGCCGATCTCGATATCCTCGAAATTGCCCTGGCGGTCCGGGCCGAGCGAGATGACGATCTTGCCCTCGCCGACGATGGGGTCCTTGAACTGCGAGATCTGGTAGCCCTGCGGCAGGTCGGGATAGAAGTAGTTCTTCCGGTCGAAGACCGAGCGGTGGTTGATCTCGGCCTTCAGGCCGAGGCCGGTGCGCACCGCCTGCCGGACGCATTCCATGTTGATGACCGGCAGCATGCCGGGCATGGCGGCGTCGACCAGCGAGACATTGGCGTTGGGGGCCTTGCCGAATTCCGTCGACGCGCCGGAGAAGAGCTTGGAATGGGAGAGGACCTGCGCGTGCACCTCCATGCCGATGATGACTTCCCAATCGCCGGTGGCGCCGGGGATCAGGCGTTTCGGATCGGGGGTGCGGACGTCGATGATGGTCATGGGATGCTCTTTGCGGAAAGCCTCGATTTTCCTGTCTCGGTAGAACATATGGAAGGGCGGTGCAAGGCTTTGCCGCCCCGCGCATTGACCTCGGAGCGGCGCATGGCTATCTCTTCGGTATCCGCAATGGAGCCTTGATGTTCAACTCGTCCGAGTCCCGCTGAGGACCCTGCCCGCAAATCCTGCGCGCAGGGTCGGAAAAAACGCTGAGCCCTGCCACCTGTCGGTGGCGGAACGTTTTTTCGCGTTCATCCGAACGCCGGACGGATTTTCGAGACAATGGACATCTCACGCGCCGAACAGCGCATCCTTCACCTGCTCGCCCAGGGCGGCAGGATCGACATCGAAAAAGACGACAGACGCAAGATCGTGACGGTCGCCTGCATCACGCGGGACGGCTGGCGGGCGGGCGGCCTCGACATGGAGCTCTTCCGCAGGCTGAAGCGCCGGCGCTGCATCGCCTCCTGCGGCGGCAGGCCCTATCGCATCACGGCGCGCGGGCTGGAGCTGGTGCGCTCGCAACTGGACAACCAGTGAGCGGCCGCGCTCAAAAGCCGCCCGGCCCGTAGCCGGTCGGCGCATCGGCGACGAGCTGGCGGCGGAGGCCGACCGATTCGATATCGCGGTCGAGGCGCGGCGAATAGGCGATGGAGAGCCAGCTCACCGCATAGCCGTGCTTGCGGAAGAAGGAGACGGCCGCAAGGTTGCGCGCATGGGTCTGGAGCTTCGCCGCCTCGTAGCCGCCCGCGACGATTTCCGCCTCCATGGCGGCGAGCAGGGCCGCGCCGAGGCCCCTGCGCTGCTGCGCGGGGAATATCCACAGGTCGCTGATCTCGTCGTCCAGCGCCTCGCGGGCGGCCCAGCCGGCGACATGGCCGTCATATTCGGCGACGCTCACGCGCAGCCAGCGGTTGGCGAGGAACTGCCGGAAGGCGTCGCCGGCATGGTTGCTGCGCACCTGCAGATCGGCGACGGCGTGCTCCCATGCCCTGACGCCGATCTCGACGAGGGCCGGAACGTCTTCCTCAACGGCATTGCGAACGGCGATCATGCGGCAATCCCCCCACCGCCATCAAAGCATCGCGCGGGAGGATTGGCGAGAGAGGCCGGCCGCTCTATCCACGGCGATGACGGCTCACCACCAGCGCGTCGGCGTGAAGCGGCCGGCGGCCTTCTCGATGACATGGGCCGTCCTGAAGAGGGTCTCCTCCTCGAAGGGCTTGCCGATGAGCTGGAGGCCGAGCGGCAGGCCCTTGTGATCGAGGCCGGCGGGAACGGCGAGGCCCGGCAGGCCGGCCATGTTCACCGTCACCGTGAAGATGTCGTTGAGATACATCTTCACCGGATCGGAAGCGAGGTCCTCGTCGGCGATGCCGAAGGCGGAGGACGGGGTGGCGGGCGTCAGGATCGCGTCGACACCGGCGTGGAAGGCCAGCTCGAAGTCGCGCTTGATCAGCGTGCGGACCTTCTGGGCCTGCAGGTAATAGGCGTCGTAATAGCCGGCGGAAAGCACATAGGTGCCGATCATGATGCGGCGCTTGACCTCCGTGCCGAAGCCGGCGGCGCGGGTCTTCTCGTACATGTCGACGATGTCCTTGCCGTCGACGCGCAGGCCGTAGCGCACGCCGTCGTAGCGGGCGAGGTTCGAGGAGGCTTCCGCCGGGGCGACGATGTAATAGGCCGGCAGGGCGTATTTGGTGTGCGGCAGGGAGATGTCGACGATGTCCGCGCCGGCGTCCCTCAGCCAGGCGATGCCCCGCTGCCAGAGCGCCTCGATCTCCTCCGGCATGCCCTCGACGCGGTATTCGCGCGGAATGCCGATGCGCATGCCCTTGAGCGACTGGCCGAGCGCGGCCTCGTAGTCCGGAACGGCCAAGTCGACGGAGGTGGTGTCCTTGGCATCCACGCTGGCCATGGATTTCAGCAGGATCGCCGCGTCGCGCACGTCGCGGGCGATGGGGCCGGCCTGATCGAGCGAGGAGGCGAAGGCGACGATGCCCCAGCGCGAGCAGCGGCCATAGGTCGGCTTTATGCCGACCGTGCCGGTGAAGGCGGCGGGCTGGCGGATCGAGCCGCCGGTGTCCGTCGCGGTCGCGCCGGCGCACAGGAAGGCGGCGACGGCGGCGGCCGAGCCGCCGGACGAGCCGCCCGGCACGAGATCGGCATTGGAGCCCGTCGCGCGCCACGGGTTCTTGACCGGGCCGTAATAGGACGACTCGTTGGAGGAGCCCATGGCGAACTCGTCCATGTTCAGCTTGCCGAGCATGACCGCGCCGTCGTTCCACAGATTCTGGCTGACGGTCGATTCGTATTTCGGCTTGAAGCCGTCGAGGATGTGGCTGCAGGCCTGCGTGTGCACGCCCTCGGTGGCGAAGAGGTCCTTGATGCCGAGCGGGATGCCCTCCAGCGCGCCGGCCCTGCCCTCGGCGATGCGGGCGTCGGAGGCTTTCGCCATGGCGCGCGCCTTGTCCGCCGTTACGGTGACATAGGCGTTGAGCGCGCCGTTCGCCGCTTCGATCGCAGCCAGATAGGCGTCCGTCAGCTCGGCGGCGGTGATCTCCCTGGCGGAGAGCTTTTCGCGGGCTTCGGCAATGGTGAGGCGGGTCAGGTCGGTCATGGTGCGGTCACTTCGGGTCAGGCAGCGCGAAGCTGCTTTTGATAGAATACGGAAAAGGGTGAATCCGGATAGTCGAGCACGGGGCCGCAGCGGGAGAAACCCGCCTTCTCATAGAGCGCCCAGGCCGCGGGATGCCGGTCGCCGGTTTCGAGGACGAGGGTTTCGAGCCCTTCGCGTCCGGCCGTCGCGACGATCTCGCCAAGGATGCGGCGGCCGACGCCCTGCCCCTGCCATTGCGGCCGGGTGAACATGCGCTTCACCTCGCCGACCTCATCGGAATGGCGCTTCAGCGCGCCGCAGCCGACGACGGCGTCCCCGTCGCGGGCGATCCAGACCGTGACGTCCGGCCCGGCCATCTGCTCGACGGTCAGGTGATAGCAGGCCTCCGGCGGCGAGAGCTCGAGCAGGGCCGCGTTCAGCTCCGCGATCAGCGTGCGAACCTCGTCCTGCAAGGGGCTCTCGATGGCGAGGGTGACGGGCAAGGCCTACTCCACCACCTTCGGGACCTGGAAGAAGTTGCGGTCGGAGGCCGGCGCGTTGGCGACGATGTCGTCGGCCTTGTCGCCGTCGTTGACGACGTCCTCGCGCTTGCGCATCTCCATGGGCGTGACGGAGGTCATCGGCTCGACGCCCTCGACATTCACCTCGGAAAGCTGCTCGACGAAGCCGAGGATGCCGTTCAGCTCGCCGGTCATGCGGCTTGCCTCCTCCTCGCTGACGGCGATGCGGGCAAGGCGCGCGACGCGCTTCACGGTGGCGATATCAACGGACATGGACGGTCTCCGACGGAAATTTCCTACCCGCTATACTGACCAAGCCCAAGGGGCGCAACGGGGGAATGGCCGCTTCCACGCCCCTCGCCGCTTTTCCGGCCGCTTAGCGCGAGACCGAGCCGCCCGCCTTCGGCACCTCCACCCTGGCGGATGCGCCGTCCATCGCCTGAAGGAAGAGGTCCGCCGTCTGGTCGATGATGCCGAAGGAGCCGTAGTGGCAGGGCAGCACGGTGTCGAACTTGAAGAAGCGCCGGCAGGCGAGCGCGGCCACCGCGCCGCCCATGGTGAAGCGGTCGCCGATCGGCACGAGGCCGATTTCCGGCTGGTGCAGCTCGTTGACCAGCGCCATGTCGGAGAAGATGTCGGTGTCGCCCATGTGGTAGAGCGTCGGCTCGTCCTCGAAATGCAGGACGAGGCCGTTGGCGTTGCCGAGCGAATGCGAGACGCCGTCCTCGGTGATCTGCGCGGAGGAGTGCAGCGCATTGACGAAAGTGGTCGAGAAGCCGTCGAAATGCACGGTTCCGCCGGTATTGCCCATGTCGACATTCTCCACGCCCTTGGCGCCGAGCCAGGCGGCGAGGTCCGCATTGGCCAGCACGGTCGCGCCGGTTTCCCTGGCGATGGCGATCGTGTCGCCGACATGGTCGCCGTGGCCGTGGGTGAGCAGGACATGGGTGAGGCCGGCGACGGCGTCCTTGCGGGTCGCCTCGTCGAAGGCGGGATTGCCGGTGAAGAACGGGTCGATGAGGATCTTGGCCTTCGCCGTCTCGATGCGGAACGCGGAATGGCCGAGCCAGGTGATTTTCATGCTTGTTCTCCCGTTTGATCGCCTGCGGGCGATATAGAGCGGCGTAGGCCGTTTCCATATGCCGTGCGAACGTTATAAGCGTGGCTTACACCATATTGAAGGAGCCCCGCCATGAGCGACGACGACTACATCTATGACGAAGCGACCGGCGAATGGCGCCCGGCCTCGGAGATCGCGGCGCAGAAGGCGGCCGAGAACGTGGTGCGAGATGCCGGCGGCAATGTGCTGGCGGACGGCGATTCGGTCGTGCTCATCAAGGACCTGAAGGTGAAGGGCGCAGGGCAGACCCTCAAGCAGGGCACCGTCATCCGGACGATCCGCCTCACCGACAACCCGGAGGAGATCGACTGCCGGCACGAGGCCATCCGGGGACTGGTGCTGCGCACCGAATTCGTGCGCAAGCGCTGAGGCCGCCGCGATGGCCACGCTGACACTGGAAGAACTGGCCGCAAGCCTCGCCCCCGGCCAGCCCGTCGCCGGGCTCGACCTCGGCACCAAGACCATCGGCCTTTCGCTCTCCGATCTCGGCCGGCGGCTGGCGACGCCCAGGCCTGTGCTGAAGCGGGTGAAGTTCACGCAGGACGCCGAGGCGCTGCTTGCCTTCGCCGCGAAGGAGAAGGTCGCCGCCTTCGTCATCGGCCTGCCGGTGAACATGGACGGCAGCGCCGGGCCGCGCGTGCAGGCGACGCGCGCCTTCGTGCGCTCGATGGCCGGGAAGACGGAGATTCCCTTCGTCTTCTGGGACGAGCGGCTTTCCACGGTGGCGGCGGAGCGCACGCTGATCGAGATGGACGTGTCGCGCAAGAAGCGGGCCGAGCGGATCGATTCGGCCGCCGCCTCCTTCATCCTTCAGGGCGCGCTGGACAGGCTGTCGTCGCTGGCAAGGGCCGCCGGGGACGCCTGACGGCGGGCGCGCCACCAGGCGGCGATCTTCTTCCGGCGGCGGAAGGCGAGGATGGCGAAGACGCCCAGGCTGTCGACGACGATGGCGCGCAGCACCAGCGGCGGAATGCTTTCCGGCGGAATGCCGAGGATATGGCCGTAGATGCGGAAGACGAGGTCATGCGCGTCCCGCGTCAGCATGAAGATGCCGAAGCTCATGTCGTAGTAGGACAGCCCGTACCAGCCGCCCAGCAGCGCGATGGGGCCGGCCCACAGGATCAGGAACCACTTCATGCCTCCCCCCTTCTCGGGGCGAGACGGTCGGCCACCGCGAAGATCGCCTCGCTGACCGCCACCGCGGCGACGAGCACGAGGAGCGGCGCGACGATATCCACCACCACGAAGGAAAACAGGGTCGTCATGACCGATATCCGGGCCGTTCTGGCCATACGCAGCACTCGCTCACATGGTTAACACCAGGTAAACGGCACCTTTGCCCGTTAACCTTGTTCGCGCAACGCAAACCTTCCATTAAGGTTAATTTCCACATGGGGCCGGCGGGCGCCCCGCCCTTGCCATGCGCGCCGCGGCGTGGAATGAGGCGCATATCGCTCCCCGCCGGTGTTCCATGCTCGCCATCTTCGAAACCATCCTCCCCGTCTTCCTGCTCGTCGTGCTGGGGGCGCTGCTCAAGCGCTGGCGGCAGATCGACCGCGACATGTGGAACGGGCTCGAGCAGCTCGGCTTCTTCGTGCTGTTCCCGGCCCTGCTGTTCGTCACGCTCGCCAAGGCGGAGTTCTCCGGCATCGCGGCGGGGGCGCTCGCCGTCAGCTCGATCGGCTCCGTGTCGCTCATCGCCCTGCTGCTGATCCTGTCCTGGCCGCTGTTTCGCGCCGCCCATGTCTCGGGCGCGTCCTATACGTCGGTGTTCCAGACCTCGACGCGCTGGAACGCCTTCATCGCGCTCGCCATCGGCGAGAAGCTCTACGGCGCGGGCAGCCTCGCCCTCGTCGCGCTGGTGGCGACGCTGATCATCATTCCCCTCAATTTCTACAATATCGCCGTGCTGGTCTGGTTCGGCGGCGGCACGCGGAGCCTGAAGACCTTCGCGCGAAAGATCGTCACCAATCCGATGATCATCGGCTCGGTTCTCGGCGTCGTCGTCAATCTCCTGAAGATCCCGGTCTACGACCCCTTGATGCAGGCGGTCGATCTCGTCGCGGACGCTTCGCTCAGCCTCGGCCTGATCATGGTCGGCGCGGGGCTGAAGCTCGCCGATGCGCTGAAGCCGCGCCGCCTGGCGCTGCTGCCGGTGGCGCTGAAACTCGTCTTCATGCCGCTGGTCATGACGGGCGCGGCCTACGCGCTGGGCCTGCGCGGCGAGCATCTCCTCACCATCGCCATGGGCGCGAGCGTGCCGACGGCGATGAACGGCTATGTGCTGGCCAAGCAGATGGGGGGCGACGCGCCGCTCTACGCCGCCGTCGCGACGCTGCAGACGATCGCCTCGTTCTTCACCATCCCGATGGTGCTGGCGGCGACAGCCTATCTTGCCGGCGGATAGAGCAGGTCGACGATATAGGCCGAATCGAAGCGCGAATCGAGCATGCCGTAGGTCGAGCGCCAGCCGGAGGCGAGTCGCGTCTCCAGGAAGGCGTCGGCGACGCGGCCGGCGCCGGCGCGGTAGAGCTCGGCGGCGGCCGCGGCGAGCGCCAGTTGCTCGACCAGCATGCGCGCCGCGCCCTCGTCGCGCTCGCACAGCGACAGGCAGGCGCGCAGCACCTCGACGGTCTTCTTGCCGGCCGGGCCGAGGTCGCGGGCAAGGCCCGCGAAGAGCATCTCGAAAAGGTCCCTTCCCCGGCCGATGACGCGCATCAGGTCCAGCGCCATGACATTGCCGGAACCTTCCCAGATCGCATTGACCGGGGCTTCGCGATAATGCCGCGCGATGGGCCGCTCCTCGACATAGCCGCTGCCGCCGATGCATTCCATCGCCTCGTAGATGAGGGCGGGGGCGATCTTGCAGCACCAGTATTTCGTGACGGGCGTCATGATGCGGGCATAGGCGGCGTCCTCCGCGCTGTCGCGCGCCTTGTCGAAGGCGTCCGCGAGGCGCAGCGACAGCGCCGTGGCGCCGGCGACGTCGAGCGCCATGTCGGCGAGCACGCGCGTCATGATCGGCTGGGCGACGAGCGGCTTGCCGAAGACGCTGCGGCCGCGCGCATGGTGCACGGCCTCGGCCAGCGAGGCGCGCATGATGCCGGCCGAGGCCAGCGCACAGTCGAGCCGCGTCAGCGTCACCATGTCGAGGATGGTGCGGATGCCGGCGTCGGGCGCGCCGAGCAGGAAGCCGAACGTGTCGGAGAACTCGACCTCGGAAGAGGCGTTGGAGCGGTTGCCGATCTTGTCCTTGAGGCGCTGGAAGCGCAGGCCGTTGCTGGAGCCGTCCTCCAGCAGCCGCGGCACGAGGAAGCAGCCGAGCCCCTCGCGCGTCTGCGCCAGCATGACGAAGCCGTCGCTCATCGGCGCGGACATGAACCATTTGTGGCCCGTCAGGCGATAGATGCCCTCGCCCACCCGCTCTGCCGAGGAGGTGTTGGCGCGCACGTCGGTGCCGCCCTGCTTTTCCGTCATGCCCATGCCGAGCGTGACGGCGGTCTTCTGCATGGCGGGCTTGTTGGCGGAATCGTATTTGCGCGACAGGATCTTGCGGCCCCATTCGCGCTGCACCTGCGGCGAGGCCGAGAGCGCAGCGACCGACGCGCTGGTCATGGTCAGCGGGCAGAGATGGCCGCATTCGAGCTGCGCGGTCAGGTAGAAGCGCACGGCGCGCGCCTTGTGCGCCCTGCCCTGCTCGTCGGGCACGTTCTCCCACAGCGAGGAATGCAGGCCGCTCGCCATGGAGCGGCGCATTAGCGCATGCCAGGCGGGGTGGAAATCCACGACGTCGAGCCGCTCGCCGCGCGGCCCGTGGGTGCGCAGCTTCGGCACGCCCTCGTTCGCCATGCGGGCAAGGTCCTGCGCCTCCGGCGCCGTCACGTAGCGGCCGATGGCGTCGAACTCGTCGCGCAGCGCCTTGGGCATGGCGTCCGTGGCGTCGACCAGCAGCGGGTCGGAGCGATAGGTGTTGATGCCCGACCAGAGCGGGGGCTGGTTGAGAGCGGCGAGTTTCTGTTCGGTGTCGCGAGTCATGAGCGGGTTCTATCGCAAGTCGCGGCGGGGCG
Source organism: Shinella sp. (assembly GCA_039812945.1). Lineage (GTDB taxonomy): Bacteria > Pseudomonadota > Alphaproteobacteria > Rhizobiales > Rhizobiaceae > Shinella. The sequence continues at coordinate 3,411 of JBDHSZ010000042.1, read as the reverse complement.
AAACGGGGCCGCGCGGTCGCAGGCCCGGTTGCGCGCACAAAAGCGTGGGATTGCGCAAAGCCTTGGCCTCTCCGCCTTGCCGGGGCCTGATCGAGGCTCTATAGACCGCGCGTATCCACGACAGTTGAGGCGGAGCCCCATGGACTTCTTTCCGCATCGCCACCTTCTCGGCATCAAGGGTCTGACCGAGCAGGAGATCACCTACCTGCTCGACCGCGCCGACGAGGCGGTGAAGATCTCCCGCCAGCGCGAGAAGAAGACGTCGACCCTTCGGGGCCTGACGCAGATCAACCTGTTCTTCGAAGCCTCCACCCGCACGCAATCCTCCTTCGAGCTGGCCGGAAAGCGCCTCGGCGCGGACGTGATGAACATGTCGGTCGGCAATTCCTCGGTGAAGAAGGGCGAGACGCTGATCGACACGGCGATGACGCTGAACGCCATGCACCCCGACGTGCTGGTCGTGCGCCATTCCTCGGCCGGCGCGGCCGCGCTGCTGGCGCAAAAAGTCTCCTGCTCGGTGGTCAATGCCGGCGACGGCCAGCACGAGCATCCGACGCAGGCCCTGCTCGACGCGCTGACCATCCGCCGCGCCAGGGGCAAGCTCTCGCGCATCATCGTCGCGATCTGCGGCGACGTGCTGCATTCGCGCGTCGCCCGCTCGAACATCCTGCTGCTCAACGCCATGGGCGCGCGGGTGCGCGTCGTCGCCCCGGCGACGCTGCTGCCCTCCGGCATCGCCGAGATGGGCGCGGAGGTCTATCATTCGATGGAAGAGGGCCTGAAGGACGCCGACGTCGTGATGATGCTGCGCCTGCAGCGCGAGCGCATGTCCGGGGCCTTCGTTCCCTCGGTGCGCGAATATTTCCGTTATTACGGCCTCGACGCGGAGAAGCTGAAGGCGGCGAAAGAGGATGCGCTCGTCATGCATCCCGGCCCGATGAACCGCGGCGTGGAGATCGCCTCGGAGATCGCCGACGGCCCGCAGAGCGTGATCGAGCAGCAGGTCGAGATGGGCGTCGCCGTCCGCATGGCCGTGATGGAAACGCTTCTTCTCTCGCAGAACCAGGGTGCCCGCGCATGACCCGCACCACCGTCCTGAAAAACCTCCGCATCCTCGACCCCTCGCGCAATCTCGACGAGAACGGCTCCATCGTCATCGTGAACGGCAGGATCGCCGCCGCCGGCAGCGGCGCGCAGAACCAGGGCGCGCCCGAAGGGGCCGAGGTGATCGACGGGCGCGGCATGATCGCCGCCCCCGGCCTCGTCGATGCCCGCGTCTTCACCGGCGAGCCGGGCGGCGAGCACCGCGAGACCATCGAATCGGCGGCGCGCGCGGCGGCGGCCGGCGGCGTCACCACCTTCATCGTGATGCCCGACACCGATCCGGTCATCGACGATATCGCGCTGGTCGAGTTCGTGCTGAAGACGGCGCGCGACAAGGCCGTCGTCAACATCCACCCGGCCGCGGCGCTGACAAAACACCTCGCCGGCGAGGAGATGACCGAATTCGGCCTCCTGAAGGAAGCCGGCGCGGTCGCCTTCACCAACGGCCGCAACCCGATGCACAATGCGCAGGTGCTGCGCCGCGCCATGACCTATGCGCGCGAATTCGGCAGCGTCATAGCGCTGGAGACCCGAGACAAATATCTCGGCGCGGGCGGGGTGATGAACGAGGGCCTGCTCGCAAGCTGGCTCGGCCTTTCCGGCACGCCGCGCGAGGCCGAGCTGATCCCGCTCGAACGGGACCTGCGCATCGCCGGCCTCACCCGCGCGAAATACCATGCGGCGCAGATCTCCGTGCCCGAATCGGCCGAGGCGGTGCGGATCGCCCGCGAGCGCGGCGCGAACGTCACCTGCGCCGCCTCGATCAACCATCTGACGCTGAACGAGAACGACATCGGCGAATACCGCACCTTCTTCAAGCTGTCGCCGCCGCTGCGCGGCGAGGACGACCGCAAGGGGATGGTCGATGCGCTGGCAAGGGGCGAGATCGACATCATCGTCTCCTCGCACGACCCGCAGGACGTCGACACCAAGCGCCTGCCCTTCGCGGACGCCGCCGACGGGGCGATCGGCCTGGAGACCATGCTGGCGGCGGCGCTGCGGCTGCACCACAGCGGCGAGGTTCCGCTGATGCGCCTGATCGACGCCCTCTCCACGCGCCCGGCGAAGATCTTCGGCCTCGACGCCGGGACTCTCGCGCCCGGCGCGCGGGCCGACATCGTGCTGATCGATCCCGACGAGCCGTGGCTCGCCACCAAGGACTGCTTCGTCTCGCGCTCGAAGAACACGCCCTTCGAAGATGCCCGCTTTACGGGGCGCGCCGTCAGCACCTATGTTGCGGGCGAACGGGTGCATTCGCCGGGCTGACGGGACGCGGTCACGGGAATGGTGGATCCTCGGGTCGAGCCCGAGGATGACGGAGGACAGGGTATGCTTCACCTTCCCTTCCCACCTTGCACTTCGTTTCTGTCGTCATCCTCGGGCTCGACCCGAGGATCCACGGCCGCGAATGCGAACATATGAACGGGGGAGAATTGACGTGTCCGACATCTTCACATGGCAGCTCGGCGGCCTGCCGACGCTCGCCGCCCTTGCCTTCGGCTATCTCCTCGGCTCCATTCCCTTCGGCCTCGTCCTCACCCGCATGGCGGGGCTCGGCGACGTGCGCCGGATCGGCTCGGGCAATATCGGCGCGACCAACGTGCTGCGCACCGGCAACAAGAAGCTCGCCGCCGCCACGCTGCTGCTCGACGCGCTGAAGGGCACGGCGGCCGCCGCCATCGCGGCGCGCTGGGGCCTCGATGCGGGGATCGCCGCCGGCTTCGCCGCCTTCCTCGGCCATCTCTTCCCCGTCTGGCTCGGCTTCAAGGGCGGCAAGGGCGTGGCGACCTATGTCGGCGTGCTGCTCGGCCTCGTGCCGGTCATGGTCGCGGTCTTCGCCGTGGTCTGGATCGGCCTTGCCTGGCTGACGCGCTATTCTTCCCTGTCGGCGCTGGTTGCAACCGCCGTATCTCCGGTTGTATTGTGGTTCACCGGTCACGAGAAGGTGGCGCTGCTCTTCGCCATCCTCACCGTGATTACCTGGTGGAAGCATCGCGCCAATATCGGCCGTCTGCTCGGCGGCACCGAAAGCAGGATCGGCAGCAAGGGATAGAGATGAACGACCGCGGCGCAGGGACAAAGGGAATTGCGCTGACGGAGAGACAGAGGATCGCCTGGCTGCGCCTCATCCGCAGCGACAATGTCGGGCCGGTCACCTTCCGCGAGCTGATCAACCATTTCGGCAGCGCCGAGGCCGCGCTGGACATGCTGCCGGAGCTTTCGCGCCGCGGCGGCGCTGCGCGCGGCATCCGCGTCGCCAGCCGGCAGGAGGCGGAACGGGAGCTGGAGACCGCCGAGCGGCACGGC
>JBDHSZ010000041.1:0-23289 GCA_039812945.1 Shinella sp. | reverse complement strand
GCGTAATAGCCTCCGGCCACCCCGGTCAGCGCCGCCGCCAGCATGAACACCGCCGCCTTGTAGCGGAAGGCGTTGATGCCGATGCTGCGCGCCTGCACCGGCCCGTCGCGCATCGCCTTGAAGGCGAAGCCGAAGGGCGAATTGATCACCCGGAAGACGACGAGGACGGCGATCGACGCCAGCACGAAGGCGCCGAGGAACCAGGGAAGTTTGTCGACGGTGCCGAAGCTGTGGCCGGCCAGCCCGATCGGGGGGATGCCGAGGATGCCCTGCGTCCCGCCGGTGCCGAAGCTGCGCCCCGCCACCAGGATGGGGCTGAGGCTGAGATGCAGCGCGAAGGTCACCAGCGCCATGAACACCGGGTCGAGCCGCAACGCCACCACCGCCACCGCGCCGCCGACGATCCCGGCCAGCATGCCGCCCGCCAGCATGCCGAGCAGCGGGTCGAGGCCGAGCCGCGTCGCCAGGAGCCCGCTGGTGTATCCGCCGATGGCGAAGAAGGCCAGTTGCCCGTAGGAGATGATGCCCGCATAGCCCATCACGAGGTCCCAGCAGACGACGACCACGCTCCAGATCAGGATGAGGATGGCGACATGGAGGAGGTAGTTGTTGCCGGACAGGGCGAATGCGACCGCCAGCAGGGCCACGAAGAACGAAAGGATGGGGACGATTTCGGATTTTCTGTTCATGCCGGTTCTCGCATTCTGGTTTGCCGGAAGCTGCGGATCGGGACCTGTGGCCGTTTGCAGGCGGGCGGGCTCTCCGCTCAGACCTGGCGGCGGACGAACTTGCTGGGCAGCAGGCCCTGCGGCCTGATCAGCGTCAGCAGGAGGAAGGCGGCAAGCCAATAGACATAGACCCAGAGCGAGCCCATGAACCAGGTCACCAGCGCCTCGATGGCGCCGAGGATGAAGGCCGCCAGCAGGACGCCGCGCACATTGCCCATGCCCGCGAAGGACACGACCACGAAGGCCTTGATGAAGACCTGCCAGCCGCCCTCGATCGTCACCGAGGTCTTCGGCGTGATCAGCATCGCCGCCACGGCCGCCAGGATGGTCGACAGCGCGAAGACGTTGGCGAAGACCCGGTCGTGCCGGATGCCGACCATGCACGCGCCGTCCTGGTCCTGGGCGATGGCGCGCATGCGCAGCCCGCTCCAGCTATGGCGCAGGAACAGGTCGAGCAGCACGATCGACAGGATGCCGACGACGATGATGGCGATGTCGTGATAGCTGACATTGAGGCCGCCGATGCTGACCGTCGAGCCCTGCATGATCTGCGGCAGCGTCTTGCGCTGCGATCCCAGGACCCAGACCGCCAGGTTGTCCATCACCATGGCGACGCCCAGCGTGGCCAGCATGGTCGTGGTCTGCCATTCGCTCTTGCGGCGCAGCGGCCGGATCACCGCGATCTCGAAGCCGTAGCCGAAGGCGAAGGCGGCGACCACCAGGAGCGGCACCGCGACCGGCCAGGGCAGCCCGAGCCGCTCCAGGCAGAGCCACAGGAAGAAGCCCGCCCAGGTGAAGGTGGAGCCGTAGGCCCAGTTGAAGATGCGCGTGACGCCATAGACCAGCGTCAGGCCTGCGGCCAGGAGCGCATAGATCGCTCCGAGGGTGATGCCCCCGATCAGGAGTTCGACGATCAGCATTGTTCCTCCCTCCCTTAAAGACCGAGATAGGCGTTTCGCACCGCGTCGTTCGCCAGGATCGCCTCGCGCGATCCCTCGAACACGATCCGCCCGTTCTCCAGGATGTGGATGTCGTCGGTCAGCCGGGCGCTGTTGGTGAAATCCTGCTCGACCAGCAGGATGGTCATGCCCGAGCGGTTGATCTCGATGATCTTGGCGAAGACCTCGGCGCGCATCACCGGCGCCATGCCGAGCGTCGGCTCGTCGAGCGCCAGAAGCGCCGGCCCCGCCATGATGCCCCGGGCGATCGCCAGCATGCGCGCCTCGCCGCCGCTCAGCGCGCCGGCCATGGTGTCGAGCCGCTCGCCGAGCCTTGGAAACAGCGCGAGCACCATGTCGAACCGCTCGACGAGGTGAGGCTGCGCCGCCCGTGACTGGGCGCCGAGCCGGATGTTCTCGCGCACGGTCATCTCGTTGAACAGGTTGCGCAGCTCGGAGACATAGACGATGCCCTGGTCGAAGATGTCCGTGGCCCGGGCGCGGGTGATGTCGCGGCCGTCGAAGGTCACCGTGCCGCCCGTCTTGGGGATGAGGCCGCAGAGCGCCTTCAGCATCGTGCTCTTGCCATGTCCGTTGGGGCCGATCACCAGGGCGAGGCTGCCCTTCTCGATGTGGAGCGACACGTCCGTCAGGACGGGGGTGCCGCCGTAGCCGACGGCCAGTCTGTCGATCTTCAGCATGTCAGTGCTCCGCCCCCAGATAGACCTCGATGACCCGCGGATCCTCAGCCACCTCCGCCGGCTTGCCCGACACGAGGATCGTGCCGTTGTGCAGGATCATCAGCTCGTCGCAGAGCCCGACGATGACCTTCATCAGATGTTCGACCAGGATGACGGTGATGCCGAGCTCGCGGTTGATGCGCCGGATGACGGTCATGAAGACCTCCGTCTCGGCGGGTGTCAGCCCGCCGGCCGGCTCGTCCAGCATCAGGAGCCTCGGCCGCGTGGCGAGCGCGGTGGCCAGCATGACCATGCGCAGGTCGAACAGGCGGAAGGAGGCCGGCTTCACGTCCTCCTTGCCCTTCAGCTCGCCGATGAAATCCAGCATCCGCGCGGCGTTGTCCCACGCCTCGGCCTGGCCGAGCGAGGAGCCGAAATAGCTTCCGCAGAAGACGTTCTGCCGCACGGTCAGGTCGGGGAAGGCGGTGGCGGACTGGAAGGTGCGCGCGATGCCCAGCCGGGCCAGCTCGTGCGGCGGCAGCCCGCCCACCGGTCTGCCCTGGAAGCGGATGGCGCCCGTCGCCGGCGTGAAGCCCGAGACGATGTTGAGAAGCGTCGTCTTGCCGGCCCCGTTCTGTCCGGTGATCCCCAGCACCGTGCCCTCGGCCACCTCGAAATCGAGGCCCTTGAGCACCGAGGTGCCGCCATAGGACTTGTGCAGGTCCTGAACTTCCAAGATGGGTGCAGCAGTCATCGTCCGGCTCCTTGCGGCACGGGTCGTGATGAGGATTTGGCGCCGCGCGGCATCCGCCTTGCGCCTATTGCTTCGACCACGCCGGGACCTGGAACCGGCAGGCGTCCTTGCCGGGGAACGGACCGACCGTGGCGGTGTCCTCCTCGGGATTCTGGCCGGTGGTGATCAGGATCGGGCAGAAGTTCCCGTCGCGGATCTGGCCGTGGTAGTTCGGCTGCTCGGCGCTGGGGCGCACCGCGTTGCCGTGGTTCGCGTCGAAGGCGAAGCGGCCGCCATAGCCCGTATAGGGCGTCTTCAGGATTTCCGCGCCGACGGCCTTGCTGTCGATCGTGCCGGCATGATTGGCCGCGGCGGCCCAGATGCCGACGACGTCGTAGGCGAACACCCACGAGGCCTGGGGGTCCATTCCCCAGCGCGTCTCGTAGCGCTGCCGCAGCTTGTCGCCGTTCGGGTTGTCGGCGGTGATCACCTCCTGCTGGGTGATCCAACCGACGATGCCGTCACCGTCCTTGCCGATCGAACCGACCACGCCGGTCCACCAGACCGAGACGCTGAGATCGACCAGGGCATCGACGGGGTTGCGGACGAATTCCCGCACGAAGGTCACGTCCGAATCGACGTTCTGCGCCGAGAAAAACACCAGCCCCGGATCGCGCGAGCGCAGCTTGGCCAGCAGCGTGCCCCAGTCCGACTGGTCCCAGGCGAAGGTCTCCTCCATCACCACCGTCCAGCCGGCCGCCTCGGCCGCCTCGCGGAAGCCCTGCGCGATCTTCTGGTCCCATTCGAACTCCGAGGCGAGGATCGCCAGGTTCTTGTTGCGGAACTTGTAGGGATAGCTCGATATGGCGACGAAATCCTCGACGCCCCAGGGCTTCTCGCCCCACCACGACATCATGAACACGTTCGAGAACTGCTCGTAGTTGTCCATGACCATCTGCGCGGCGTTCGCCGTCGCGTCGTTGTGGATGTAGACCGTGTCGTAGCGGCCGAAGGCGTCGATGTCCGGCCCCATCCCGGCATAGCCGGCGACGACCGCCGCCACCTGTTCCTTGACCACCAGTTGATCGGCGGCGGCGGTCAGGTCCTCCGGCGTCATGTTCTGGATGTCGAAGGGCACCAGCTCCACGTCGCAGCCCAGCACCCCGCCCGAGGCGTTCAGGTCCTCGACCGCCATGACCATGGCGTTCTGCATGTGCAGCCCGTCGGCGGCGTAGAAGCCGGTGAGCGGCAGGGGCGAACCGATGCGGATCGGGCAATCCTGGGCCTGCGCCGCCCCTCCCGCAAGGCACCCCGCGCCGATGAGGGCGGCAAGCATCGCTTTGTGCCGGCGACTGAATCTCTGAAATTCCTTCATGTCGATCACTCCTCCCTGAGCTGCATGGAGCGGCGCGGCGTCCGTTGACGGCGGCGCGGATCCTTGCGACCTCCTCAGATCGCATTGGTACGCTACGCAAATAGTAAGAAAAGATCAATGTGATTTCGCAAAAAATAAATGAACTCGCTTTTCCGCTTGCGTTTTAGGAAACTCACGGTAGGTTTTGCTTACTGAAATGTAGGCGCCGCGACCAACGGGAGGGTTCGGGCACGGCGCCGTGGAATGGTTCGGGTTCCAGGTGGAGCCGCAACCGACGCAAGGAGGATCCAATGAGTGAAACCGGCAATGGCGGCCGCAGGGGCCGCCCCGAGGGAGAGCGCGAGCTCGATGCCCAGGACCTGGCGATGATCCGGCTCCTGCAGGAGGACGGGCGCATGTCCTTTCCCGATATCGGCAAGCGGCTGGGCGTTTCGGCCAATACCGTGCGGACCCGGTTCAACCAGTTGCGCGAGCGTGACGCGGTGAAGGTTGTGGCCTTCCCCGATTCCTCGATCCTCAATCTCGGCTTCCATGCGGTGCTGGGCCTGACGCTGCGGCCCGGCACGGCGCCGCGCATCGCCCAGGCCCTGGCCGGACGCCCCGAGATCGGCTGGATCGGGCTCGTGCTGACCGGCTTCGACATCATGTTCGAGCTGGCGCTCGAGAACAACGCCGCCTTCGGCGACTACAAGGCCAAGCTGTTCGAGGAGATGCCCGAGATCACCGGGGTCGAGACCTTCCTCGTCAGCGCCGTCACGAAATTCCACTACGCGCTCGGGGGCGAGAGCGATCGTGCCTCGGACGCGGACTGAGGAAAGGCCGCGCGCGGCCCCTGCCTGTCACCCGCCATGCCGGACGGGAACCCGTCAACGAGAAGGAAGCCCGAAATGGACCTCGTCAAAGAGATCTTGAAGAACCCACTGCCGCGCGAACTGGCATTCTCGCGCGAGGAATACGACCACCGCACCCGCAAGGTGCAGGAGCGGATGAAGGCCCAGGGCCTCGATGTGCTGCTCATCTCCAACACCACCAATCTCGGCTACCTGACCGGCTACGACACCACGATGCCCTCGGGCTATACGGTCGGCATCCTCCAGGCGACGGGCGGCGTGGTGCTGCATTCCTCGGAACTGGAGGCGACCTGCGGGCTGCTGGCGGGGGTGATCGAGGAGTTCGAGTCCTTCCGCTGGTACGATGCCCAGGACACGGCCGGCCATCTTGGCGGCGTGCTGCGCGATCGCGGCCTCGCCCGGGCGCGCATCGGCCTCGAGATGGGCTATGCCGAGACCTTCGCCTCGGGCGCCTTCGACACCAAGAGCTATCTGCGCCTCAAGGAGATGCTGCCGGAGGCCACGTTCGTCGACGCCACGCTGCTCGTCCTCGACGTCCGCTCGATCAAGTCGGCCCGGGAGCTCGAATATATGCGCGAGGCGGGCAGGATATCGGCGCTCGGCCTCGAGGCGGCCCGCCATGCCGCCGCCGAGGGCCGCATGGACAACGACTGCGTGGCCGCCGCCCACCAGGCGATGATCGCCGCCGGCAGCGAGCTGATGTCGATCGACCCGATGTGCATGACCGGGCGGCGCTGCGGCTACATGCCCCATATCCCCTATCGCCGCAACCGCCTGGAGAAGGGCGACACGATCTACCTGGAATTCACCGGCACCTACAACCGCTACAACGCGCCCTCGATGCGCAGCGCGGTGATCGGCGCGCCGTCGGACGGCGTGAAGCGCCTGTCGGACGCGGCGATCGAGACGGTCGAGACGCTGCTGGCCAATATCCGCCCCGGCCGCACCGGCCGCGACGTGGCGGCGGTCGCCCAGAAGGTGATGGACAGGGTGCCCGAAGCCTTCTTCCACGGCGGCTTCGGCTATTCGATCGGCATGAGCTTCCAGCCCACCTGGACCGAGGCGCCGCTCTACATCTCGGAGGCCGAGGAGCGCGAGCTCAGGCCCGGCATGACCTTCCACCTGCCGATCTGCGCCTGGGTTCCGGCCCAGTACGGCATTGGCTTCAGCGAAAGCGTGGTCGTGACGGAAAACGGCTGCGAAACCCTTACCCCCGGAACCGACCGGCATCTGCTGGTCCGCTGACGCGGCCGGCAACCGACTGGAGAGCCACAATGCGCAGAATCGGAGTTGATACTGGCGGAACCTTCTGCGACCTCGTTCTCGTCGACGACGAGAGCGGCACGGTCACCGTCACCAAAGTCCCCTCGCAGCCCAAGCATCCCGACCGGGCGATCATCGCCGGGATCGAGCAACTGCTCGATCTCGCCGGATGCCGGCTGGAGGACATCGACACGCTGAGCCACGGCACGACGGTGGCGACCAACGCGGTCATCACCGGCCATCTGGCGCGGGCCGGCATGCTGACTAGCGAGGGCACGCGCGACGTGCTCGAGATCGGCTCGCAGCAGCGGCCGGTGCTCTACGACCTGCACCAGACGTCGCAGCCGGTGCTGGTCCCGCGCGACCGCCGGCTGGACGTGCCCGGCCGCATCGCCGCCGACGGGGCGGAGGTCGAGCCGATCGACGAGGCCGCGGTGCGCGAGGCGGTCGGCAAGCTGATCGAGATGAAGGTCGAGGCGATCGCCATCGCCGGGCTGTTCTCGTTCCTGCGCCCCGAGCACGAGCGGCGGGTGCGCGAGATCGTCCGCGAGATGGCGCCCGAGGTCTATGTCGTCTGCTCGTCGGACATCTCGCCGGAGATCCGGGAACTGCCGCGCTATGCCACGACCGCCGTCAACGCGGTTCTGGCGCCGGTGCTGGATCCGTATCTGCGCCAGCTCGAACGGACGCTCAGGGAAAACGGCCTGCAGGCGCCGCTCTACATCATGCAGAGCAGCGGCGGGGTGGCGACCATCGAGCGGTCGGCCGGGGAGGGCGCGCACAACCTGGTGCTTTCGGGGCCGGCCGCCGGCATCATCGGCGCGGCGGCGATCGCCGGGGGCGCGGGCTTCGAGCGCATCATCACCATCGACGTCGGCGGCACCAGCGCCGATGTGAGCCTGGCCATCGGCGGCGAGCCGCGCACGCGCAACGAGATGGAGCTGCCGGGCGGCCTGCCGCTCAAGACCCGCAACCTCGAGATCGAGGCCATCGGCACCGGCGGCGGCTCGGTCGCCTGGGTGGATGCGGGCGGCGCGCTGCGGGTCGGCCCGCAAAGCGCCGGGGCCGATCCCGGCCCGGTCTGCTACGGCATCGGCGGCACCGAACCGACGCTGACGGACGCGCAGGTGGTCCTCGGCCGGCTCAATCCGGCGGGGCTCCTCAAGGGCGCGCTGACGATCGATCCCGAGGCGGCCCGCCGGGCGATGGCGGAGCTGGGCGCGAAGATCGGCCTTTCGGCGGAACGCACGGCCCTCGGCGTGGTGGCCGTGGCCAATGCGAACATGGCGGGCGCGATCCGGCTGCGCGCGGCGCGCGGCGGCGACGACCTGCGCGACTTCGCGCTGGTCGCCGCGGGCGGCGCGGGGCCGCTCAGCGGCGCCAGCCTTGCCGGCGACCTCGGCATGCAGGCGGTCTGCATCCCGCCCAATCCCGGGCTGCTTTGCGCCGGCGGCCTCCTGTCGTCGAACCTGCGCCGCGACTATACCGCGCCGCTGCTCGTGCTTGGCGGCGCGCTGCGGATCGAGCAGGTCCGGGCGGCGCTCGACGAACTGATGGTCCGCGCCGATGCCGGGCTCGACCAGGACGGCATTGCCGCGACGGCGCGCGCCTGCGACCTGTCGCTCGACCTGCGCTATGTCGGCCAGGACTACACGGTGGCGGTGCCGATCACCTACGACACCCCGCCGGAGGAGGCGATCGCCGGCTTTCACGAGCTGCACGAGCGCGTCTACGGCTTCGCCGCGCCGGAGGAGAAGGTCGAGGTCGCCTCGGTGCGCCTCGTCGCCTGGGGGCTGTTCCCGAAACTTGCGGCCCGTCCGAACCTTCCCGCCGCGCCCGGCCGGCCGCGCACGCATCGCAAGGTGTGGTTCGAGGAGGGTGCCGACTATGTCGAGACGCCGATCTACGACCGGACGGACCTTGCCGCCGGCCAGCGGATCGACGGCCCGGCGATCGTCGAGCAGCTCGATACCACCACCGTCGTGCCGCCGGGCTGGACCGCGGCCACGGATACGCTCGGTATCCTGACCCTTCGTGCCAAGGAGCAGATCAATGGTTGATCCCATCACAGTCGCCGTCATCGGCAGCTCGCTGTTCGCCACCACGCGCGAAATGGGCGAGGCGCTGCGCCGCTCGTCGCATTCGCCGATCATCCGCGAGATGCTGGACTATTCCTGCGCGCTCTTCACTGCCAGCGGCGAGGTGGTGGCCCAGGACGAGATGATCCCGGCGCTTCTCGGCTCGATCACCACGGCGATGCCGATCCTGCTGCAGGAGACCCCCGAGAAGACCATCCTTCCCGGCGACATCTTCATCGGCAACGACCCCTATCGCGGCGTGAGCCACACGCCCGACATCCACCTCTTCGCCCCGGTCTTCGCCGAGGGGAGGATCGTCGCCTGGTGCGGCGACGTCGCCCACCACAACGATATCGGCGGCACCAATCCGGGAACCGAGGGCTTCGCCAATACCTCGGTCTTCGAGGAGGGCTTCCGCTTCACCAACGTCAGGATCGTCGAGGCGGGCAGGCTCTGCGAGCCGCTGTTCCGCTGCTTCGTCGAGACCACCCGCGACCCGGCGGCCAGCCGGGGCGACCTGCGCGCGCAGATCGCGGCGGTGAAGCTCGGCGTACGCCGGATCGAGGCGTTGATCACCAAATACGGCGCCGAGGTGCTGTGCGAGGCGATGGACGTGCGCCTTGCCCAGAGCGAGAAGCGCATGCGGGCGATGATCGCCGAATGCCCGGACGCGCGCGGCAATGCCGTGGGCTTCCTCGACAATGACGGCGTCGGCGAGGAGCCGGTGCGCATCGAGGTCACGGTCGAGGTCAGGGGCGAGGAGATCATCGTCGATTTCACCGGCACGGCGCCGCAGATGGCGGGCGGCCTCAATAGCTCGCGCGCGGCCACCACGGCGGCGATCCTCTTCGCCACCAAGGCCGCCTTCGACCCGACGAGCGATTCGACGGGCGGCAACTTCCGCCCGATCCGCACCATCTTGCCGGAAGGCTCGGCGGTGAACCCGAAGTTTCCCGGCGCCGTCAGCCTGCGTCACCTGACCGAGCAGCGCATCTCCGACACGCTGGTGCGCGCGCTGGCCGAGGTGGTGCCGGGGCTCGATACGGCGGGATCCTTCGTCGGCTTCTCGAGCCTTGCCGCCGCCTCGCGCCATCCGCGCACCGGCCTGCCGGTGGTGATGGCCGACGACCTCGGCGGCGGCACGGGCGGCAACCGGCTGGGCGACGGGCTCGATGCGGTCGACACCTATCTCGGCAATGTCGGCATCCTGCCCGCCGAGATCTGCGAGCGCGAATATCCGATCCGCATCCGCGAGACCGAGTTCGTCGCCGATTCCGGCGGGGCTGGCAGGCATCGCGGCGGCCTCGGCATCCGGCGCACCTACGAGTTCCTCGACGATTGCCAGTGCGTCTTCTACACCGAGCAGTCGAACCCGGATTTCGGCGCCTGGGGCGCGGAGGGCGGCCATGCCGGCAAGCCGGCGCGGCTGACGCTGGTGCGGGCGGACGGGACCACGGTCCCGGTGCGCAAGATGCGCGTCGACGTCGTCCAAGGCGACCGGCTGGTGACCGTCACCGGCGGCGGCGGCGGTTTCGGCGATCCCGGGCTGCGCGAGCGCGAGAAGGTGGCCGTCGATATGCGCGAGGGCAAGGTCAGCCCCGAGGCCGCGCGGCAGGTCTACGGCCTGAACACCGCCTGAGCGGGGCGGATCGCGAAAAAGGCGCCGGCGCGAACGTCCTCCCGGAGGACCGCGCCGGCCGGCACTCCCGATAGCCAGAGGTGAACGCATGAGACTGGACGAAGCGGCCGGCCTGACCCGCGCCGATTGGACGGCGAAGGCCGAGGCGATGCGCACGGGCGCCGAGACCCGGCTGTTCATCGGCGGCGACTTCGTCGAGGCGGCCGGGGGCGGCCGCTTCGACAATATCAGCCCGGTCGACGGCCGCCTGATCAACCGCTGCGCCGCCGGCACCGGCGACGATGTCGACCGCGCGGTGCGGATCGCGCGGGCGAGCTTCAGGTCCGGCGAGTGGTCGCGCCTCGCCCCGCGCCGGCGCATGGAGGTCCTGTTCCGCTGGGCCGAGCTGATCGAGGCGAATGCGGGCGAACTGGCGCTGATGGACACGCTCGACATGGGCAAGCCGATCGCCGACATGCTGCGGGTGGACATGCCGCAGGTGATCGAATGCGTGCGCTTCTTCGCCGAAAGCATCGACAAGGTGCTGGGCGGCGTCACCGCGACCGAGGCGGACGTGCTGAGCACGGTGGTGCGCGAACCGATCGGCGTCGTGGGCTGCATCTCGCCCTGGAACTACCCCTTGCTGATGGCGATCTGGAAGATCGCGCCCGCGCTTGCCGCCGGGAACGCGGTGATCCTCAAGCCGGCCGAGCAATCGCCGCTGAGCTGCTGCCGCGTGGCCGCGCTTTTCGTGGAGGCCGGGGGGCCTGCCGGCGCGCTCCAGGTCGTCAACGGCCTTGGCGAGGAGGCGGGCCAGGCGCTCGCGCGTCACATGGACGTCGACAAGATCAGCTTCACCGGCTCGACGGAGGTGGGCAAGCTGCTGCTCGCCTATGCCGGGCAGTCGAACATGAAGCGGGTGGCGCTGGAATGCGGCGGCAAGGGGCCGCACATCTTCTGCGACGATCTCGACGGCGCGCTGTTCGAGCGCGCCGTGCGCACGGCGATCGACGGCATCTTCTTCAACCAGGGCGAGGTCTGCTCGGCCGGCTCGCGCCTGATCGTGCACGAGCGGATCTACGATCGCTTCCTCGAGCGTTTCATCGAACTGGGCCGTAACGCCTATGTTTGCGGCGATCCGCTCGATCCGGCGACCAATCTCGGCCCGCTGGTCGACCATGCGTCCCAGGCGCGCGTCCTCGGCATGATCGGCCGCGCGCAGACGGAGGGCGCGCGCATCGCCTTCGGCGGCGCGGCCCCGCAGGGCCGGCTTGCGGCGGGCGCCTATGTCGAGTCTACGCTGCTGACGGATGTCGGCCAGGACGATTTCATCGCGCGGAACGAGGTCTTCGGGCCGGTGGCGGCGCTGATCCGCGTGAAGGACGACGACGAGGCGATCGCCGTGGCGAACAATTCGCACTACGGGCTTCAGGGCGGGATCTGGACCGACAATTTCCGCCGCGCCCACCGCTACGCCCGCGACGTCCACTGCGGCACGATCTTCGTCAATTCCTTCGAGGAGGGCGACATGACGCAGCCGTTCGGCGGCTTCGGCCAATCGGGCAACGCCAGGGACAAGTGCTTCGACAGCCTGCTTGCCTACATGAACGTCAAGTCGGTCTGGTATCGGTTCAACTGAGGCGGCCGCCCGCGCGGTCCGTCCGCAAGGAGAGAATGGGGAGAATCACGTGACGGTCCATGAAGACGCGCATCTGAAACGGACGCTGACCCTGCCGACGGCGGTGCTGTTCGGCCTGTCCTACATGCTGCCGCTGACGGTGTTCACCACCTTCGGCATCGTCAACGTCATGACCGAGGGACACATCGTCTCCGGCCTTGTGGCGCCGGCCATCGGCGTGACGATGTGCGTCTGGCTGTGGCTGAGCCTTTCCTACGACGCGCTGCTGATCGGGCTTGCCTGGGTGGCGGCGGGCGTGGCCCAGCTTGGGTTCGTCACCGGCGGTTTCAGCAGGCACCCGCCTGAACTGGCGGTGGAATAGGGACAGGTGTCCCCTGGGGCGACCCCTGGCGCGTTCAATCCTTGCGGAAGACGTAGTCCGTCTCCTGCCGCAGCGTCTCGCCGGGACGCAGGACCGCATCGGGGAAATCGACGTGGTTGACCGCGTCGGGCCAGAGCTGCGTTTCCAGGCAGAAGCCGGCGAAAGGGCCGTAGCGGCGGCCGCCGAGGCCGGGGACGGGGGAATCGACATAGCCGCCGGTATAGAGCTGCACGCCCGGCTCGGTGGTCAGCAGTTCCAGCGACACGCCGGAGGCCGGGCTGCGCACCGCGCCGACCGGGCGCTTGGCCCGGCGCTCCGCCGAGAGGCAGAAATTGTGGTCGAAGGGGACGCCGCCCGCTTCCTGCTGCCGGCGCAGCGGCGTCCAGTCGCGAAGATCGAAGGGCGTGCCGGCGACGGGGCGGACCTCGCCCGTCGGGATGAGGTTTCCGTCGACGGGCAGATAGTGGTCGGCCGCGAGGCGGATCTCGTGATCGAAGGCATCGGTCTCGTCGGCGAGGATGAAATAGCTGTGCTGGCAGAGGTTGACGGGCGTCGGGGCATCCGTGGCCGCTTCGTAGACGACCGAGAGCGTGCCGTCGCCGGTGGGCCGGTAGGTGCAGGTTATCGCGCAATTGCCGGGATAGCCGGCGCGACCGGCGGGGTCGGTCACGGTGAGCGTGACGAAGTCGGCGCCCTGACCGGCGATGCGCCAGTTGCGCCGGCCGATGCCGTCGCTGCCGCCATGCAGATGCGTGACGCCGCGCTCGTTGCATTCGAGCCGGTAGGGGATGCCGTCGATGCTGAAGCGGCCGCCGGCGATGCGGTTGGCGCAGCGGCCGGGCGTCGCGCCGAAATAGGGGGAATGGTCGAGATAGGAGGAGAGGTCCTCATAGCCGAGCACCAGGGGGGCGTCGTGGCCTTCGAGGCGAAGGTCCTGGATGACCGAGCCCCAGGTCAGCACCCGGGCGGTCAGACCGCCGCCGGCAATCGTGATGCGCTCGACCGTCTCGCCGTTTTCGAGACGGCCGAAGATTTCGTTTCCTGCACGCAAGCCCGTCTCCTCCTCGTCCGGCCCTTCGGCGGCAAACTGCTGCAATTTTCGCCCGGCTGCAATCGAAAAGTATGACTTTTTATCGCGATCCGGCCCCGGTTCCGATCTTCTCCAGGTCATAGGGCGTCGTCTGGTAGATCTCGTTGATCCAGTTGCCGAAGAGCAGATGGGCATGCCCGCGCCAGCGGTTCTGCGGCGGCAGCGCCGGGTCGTTGTGCGGAAAATAGTTCTTCGGCAGCTTGATCGGCACGCCGGCCGAGACGTCGCGGAAATATTCGTCGGCGAGCGAGGTGGAATCGTATTCGACGTGGTTGAAGATATAGAGCCGGTTGCCCGCCTTCTCCCGCACGAGGCAGACGCCCGTCTCGTCGGAATCGAGCAGGATATCCAGCTCCGGCACCGCGCGGATGTCCTCGATGCGGATTTCCGTCCAGCGCGAGACGGGGACCTCGAAATTGTCGGAGAAGCCGTTGAGATAGACCGACGAGGGCTTGCGGTTGTGGTGGCGGTAGACGCCGAAGGCCTTCTCCTCCAGCGTGTGCTTGGGCACGCCATGGAAATGATAGATCGCCGCCATGGCGCCCCAGCAGACATTGAGCGTCGAATGGACGTTGGTCTCGGTCCAGTCGAGGATTTCTTTCATCTCATCCCAGTAGGTGACGTCCTCGTAGTCGAGGGTCTCGACCGGCGCGCCGGTGATGATGAAGCCGTCGAACTTGCGGTGCCTCACCTCCTCCCAGGTGTCGTAGAAGGCGAGGAGATGGTCTTCCGAGGTGTTCTTGGCGCGGTGGCCGCCGACGCGCACCAGCGACAGCTCGACCTGCAGGGGCGAGGCGCCGACGAGGCGCGCCATCTGCACCTCCGTCTTGATCTTGTTCGGCATGAGGTTGAGCAGCCCGATCTGCAGCGGGCGGATATCCTGCCGGATCGCCACCGTTTCGGTCATCACCCGGACACCCTCGTTGACGAGGGTTTCGAAGGCGGGAAGCGTATCGGGAATCTTGATGGGCATCTTTCAACTCGGTCCAAAACAAAACCGGCCGCAACGATGTCGCAACCGGTCCACGTAAGGCTCTTCCTCGCGCGGCCCTTTAGCGACTTGTTTAACGTGGCTGCAAGCCGGCCGGCCAAATCACCACGAGCAAATTAGATAAACCCACTTGGCCCGCGAATCAATCCGCTGCCTTTCGCCGGGGAAAGGGGGAGTGCTGAGGGTCGCTCAGCCTTCCAGCTCCTCGCGCAGCATCTCCAGCTCCAGCCATTCCTCTTCCATCCTCGCCAGCGCCTCGCGCAGCTTCTCCATCTCGGCGGCGAGCCTGTTGAAGGCGGCGGGGTCCCTGGTGAAGAGGGTCGGGTCGGCCATCTTCGCCTCGCGGGCGGCGATCTCACCTTCCGCCTTCTCCATCTCCTTCGGCAGGGTCTCGAGCGCGAATTTCTGCTTGTAGGAGAGTTTCGCCTTGCCCTTGGCTTCCGCCGGCGCGGCGGGCGCCGCCTCGGCGGCCCTGGCCTTCCCGGCCTTTTCCGCCTTGCGTCTCTCCTCGATCGCGCCGCGGCGCTGGGCCATCATGTCGGTATAGCCGCCGGCATATTCGATCCAGCGGCCGTCGGGGCTCTCCGGGTCGGCGGGGGCGATGGTGGAGGTGACGGTGCGGTCGAGGAAATCGCGGTCGTGGCTGACGAGCAGCACGGTGCCGGCAAAGCCGGCGACGATCTCCTGCAGCAGGTCCAGCGTCTCGATGTCGAGGTCGTTGGTCGGCTCGTCGAGGATGAGCAGGTTGGTCGGGCGCGAGAGGATGCGCGCCAGCATCAGCCTCGCGCGCTCGCCGCCCGAGAGGTTGCGGATCGGCGTGCGGGCCTGTTCCGGCTGGAAGAGGAATTCCTTCATGTAGCCGGTCACGTGGCGCTGCTCGCCGTTCACCAGCAGCGTCTCGCCGCGCCCGTCCGTGAGGTAGTGGGCGAGCGTGGCGTCGAGGTCGAGGTCCTCGCGGCGCTGGTCGAGCGTGGCGATCTCCAGATTGGTGCCGAGCTTCACCGTGCCGCTGTCGGGCGCGAGTTGCCCGGTCAGCATCTTCAGGAGCGTCGTCTTGCCCGCGCCGTTCGGGCCGACGAGGCCGATGCAGTCGCCGCGATGCACGCGGATCGAGAAGGGGGCGACGATGGTGCGCTCGCCATAGGCCTTGGTGATCTTCTCCGCCTCGATGACCAGCTTGCCGGATTCCTGCGCGTCGGAGGCGCTGGCCTGCACCGCGCCCTGCGGGCCCTTGTGGCCGCGATAGCGGGCGCGCAGGTCGTGCAGCGCGCCGAGGCGGCGCATGTTGCGCTTGCGCCGGGCGGTCACGCCGTAGCGCAGCCAGTGTTCCTCCCGCTCGATGGCCTTGCCGAGCTTGTGCTGCTCCAGCTCCTCGGCCTCCAGCACCTCGTCGCGCCAGGCCTCGAAATGCGCGAAGCCGCGATCGAGGCGGCGCGAGGCGCCGCGGTCGAGCCAGACGGTGGCGTTGGAGACCTTTTCCAGGAAACGGCGGTCGTGCGAGATGACGACGAGGGCCGAGCGGGTCGCCTGCAGCTCGCCTTCCAGCCATTCGATGGTGGGCAGGTCGAGATGGTTGGTCGGCTCGTCGAGGAGCAGGATATCGGGCTCGGGGGCCATGACGCGGGCCAGCGCCGCCCGCCTCGCCTCGCCGCCCGACAGCGACTTCGGGTCCTCGCTGCCGGAAAGGCCGAGATGCTCGAGCAGGTAGGTGACGCGGTAGGGATCGTCGGAAGGGCCGAGGCCGGCTTCGGCATAGGCGGCGACCGTGTCGTAGCCGTCGAAATCGGGGGCCTGGTGCAGGTAGCGGATCGTCGCGGAGGGATGGCGGAAGACCTCGCCGGACTGGGCCTCGGCAAGGCCGGCGGCGATCTTCATCAGCGTCGATTTGCCCGAGCCGTTGCGGCCGACGAGTGAGATGCGGTCGCCGGGCTCCACCTGCAGGCTGGCGCCGGCCAGCAGTGGCGTGCCGCCGAAGCTGAGGAAGATATCGTCGAGTTTGAGAATGGGGGGCGCCAAGGGTCAGGCTCCTGAAAGGTCATAGGGCCGGGCGATGAGGATCGCGCGGCCGGAGGCGAGCGAAAGGCGGATCGGGCCTTCGGCGACATTGGAGACGGTGCGGGACGAGCCGAAGGGCAGGGCGAAATCGGCGAGCGGATAGCGCACATTGCCGATGAACAGGCCGGCCAGCGGCGAGAGGCCGAGGATGGAGAACAGGCTGCCCTTCGGCAGGTCGATCTCGCGGCTGCCGGGCAGGAGCGGCCAGGCTTCCTCCTCGCCGGAGGTCAGCTTGATCGAAAAGCCCTCTTCCTCCAGCGAGACGGCGTGGATCAGATGCATCATCGCATGGTCGGAGCGCTCGCCGCCGAGCGCGCCGGCCATCACGATCCTTCTGGCGCCCCGCTCGGTGGCGACGGAGACGGCGAGCGCCCCGTCCGTCTCGTTCTTGGCGGCGGGATAGGGCTGGCGCTCGACTTCGGGCCAGTTCTCGATGAGCCCGGGGGGCGTCGAATCGAAATCGCCGACCCAGAGCTCCGGCGTGACGCCGAGCCCGGCCGCATGCCGCATGCCGCCGTCCGCCGCAAGGACGCGCGCGCCGGCGATGTCCGCGCGAAGGCGCGGCGTCACGGCGAGCGCGCCGCCGAGGAGGACGACGAAGGTCTGGTCTGTGGGGGCCGGATCGGTCATGGCTGATGCCCTTAGCGCATGTTCTCGCGAAAGGGAAAGATTTTGGCGTCCGGCGCGCGCGGTCGGAGGCCGGGCGTCAGCCCGGCCCTGGTCGTCGTGTCAGCCCATGCGCTCGGAGGCATAGGAGCCGGGGCTCGGCGGGAAGACGATGGTCTTGTTGCCGTTCATGAAGACGCGGTGATGGATATGGGCGTGCACGGCGCGGGCCAGCACCTGGCTCTCCACGTCGCGGCCGATCGAGACATAGTCCTCGGCCGATTGCGCATGGGTGATGCGCGCGACGTCCTGCTCGATGATCGGGCCCTCGTCGAGGTCCTCGGTGACATAGTGCGCCGTCGCGCCGATCAGCTTCACACCGCGCTCGAAGGCCTGCTTGTAGGGGTTCGCGCCCTTGAACGAGGGCAGGAACGAGTGGTGGATGTTGATGATCCGGCCCGACATCTTCTTGCAGACGGCATCCGACAGCACCTGCATGTAGCGGGCGAGCACGATCAGCTCGGCGCCGGACTGCTCGACCACTTCCATCAGGCGGGCCTCGGCCTGCGGCTTGTTCTCCTTCGTCACCTTGATGTGGTAGAAGGGCAGGTCGTGATTGACGATGACCTTCTGGTAATCGAAGTGGTTGGAGATGACGCCGACGATGTCGATCGGCAGCGCGCCGATCTTCCAGCGGTAGAGCAGGTCGTTGAGGCAATGGCCGAAGCGCGAGACCATCAGCAGCACCTTCATGCGCTCCTCGCTGCTATGGAACTTGTGGGTCATGCCGAAGGTCTTGGCGATCGGCGCGAAATCCGCGTTGATCTCGGTCTCCGACACGCCGCCCTCGCTGTTGAAGGTCAGGCGCATGAAGAACAGGCCCGTCTCCAGGTCGTCGAACTGGGACGAATCGATGATGTTGCAGTCCTTGTCGGCGAGGTAGCCGGTGATCGCGGCGACGATGCCGCGGGTCGATTGGCAGGATACGGTCAGCACATAGCTCTTCATCGGTTCTCTCTCGCGTTCGGCCAATGCTGCGGGCAGGCACCGGCGATCCCCTTGTGTCATGCGGCCGCGCTCGCGGCTCCACGCATATTTCAGGCCGCCTGCAGCTGCGCAAGCCCCTGCAATGGCGAGAAGCTACGCCGGCTCCTGCGAGGAATCCCTCCGGTTCGCGACATTCAATGCGTCGAAAATGCCAAGAGGCCGGTTCCGGGGCGGCGGCCGCCGCCGAAATCCCGTCTGGACACTATTATGGACGCATGTTCTATGAAGCGGACCTATCCGACGGGAGCATATCATGCATCTTTCCATGTGGACCTATCCCTGGGACATCCAGGACCAGGGGCTCGAGACGCTTGCCGCCGATCTTGCCGGCCGCGCCGGGCTCAATACGGTCAGCATGGCGACCTCCTATCATGCCGGCCGCTTCCTGCAGCCGCGCAGCCCGCGGCAGAAGGCCTATTTCCCGGAGGACGGCACGGTCTATTTCCGCCCGCAGGAAAGCCTCTGGCAGGAGCGGGAGATCCGCCCGCTGGTGGCGCGCAATCTCGTCGAGCGCGGCGACATGCTCGAAGCGCTGACGAAGGCGCGCGCGGCGACGGGCCTCAAGGTCTCCTGCTGGACGGTCTGCCTGCACAACAGCCGGCTCGGCATACTGCATCCCGGGCATGTGACGCGCAACGCCTTCGGCAATGCCAACTACTACAATCTGTGCCCCTCCAGCCCGGCCGCGCGCGACTATGTCGTGACGCTCGTGCGCGACATCACCACGAATTACAAGCCGGACATGCTGGAGCTGGAAAGCCCGAACTTCATGGGCTTCGCGCATGAATACCACCACGAGAAGGACGGCGTCGGCCTCAATGCGGAGGACGATTTCCTGCTCTCGCTGTGCTTCTGCGACCATTGCACGGCGCGGGCGCTGAAAGCCGGCGTGCCGGTGGCCGGCGCGCGCGAGACCGTGGCGCGCTTCATCGCCGAGACCTGCGAGCGGGCGGTGCCGGAACGGCAGTTCGCCGATTTCCCCGATGCCGGCATCGACGCCTTCCGCGCCCATCCCGAGCTGCACGCCTTCCTCGCCTGGCGCAGCGAGCCGGTGACGAGCCTGATCGGCGAGATCCGGGCGGCGGCCGATCCGGCGACGCGCATCGTGCTGATCGACCTCAAGGACGCCTGGCTCGGCGGCGTCGATCTCGAGGCGGTCGGCAGGCTGTGCGACGGGGCGATCCTCTGCTGCTACGACATGACGCCGGAGGCCGTCGGCGCGGTCATCCGCGCGGGACGGGCGGTCCTCGGCCCGGAAAAATTCCTGGGGCTGGGCCTGCGCGTCTTCTACCCGGAGGTCGACGGCCCGGCGATCCTTGCCGCGCGCGTGCAAAACGCCGTCGCGGCGGGCGTCGACGGCGTCAATTTCTACAATTACGGCCTCATTCCCGCAAAGCGCCTCGACTGGGTGGGCGAGGCGGTGGCCGCCGTCAGCCGTCGATAGGCTCGGCCACCTGGATCAGGCAATCGCCCGCCTGGCTGTCGGTGTGCAGCCGGTGCGAGATGACGATGCCGCCCTCGGCGAAGCGCAGCGCCTCCTCCGGCCGGTCCAGCCGCTCCAGGTCGTGATACCAGCCGGCAAGGTCGCCCGCCGCGACGTGCGCGCCGAGGGGGACGGCCGGCTCGAACCAGCCGCGCCGGTCCGCATAGATGCCCTGGCTGTGCCGCGACAGCGAGAGAAGCTGCAGGGCGGGCGTTTGGGGCAACGGCTGCCGGGAAAGCACCGGGCCCTGCGTGATGCCGAGCGCCATGAGCAGGCGGTCGATGGCGGCCGCCGTGAAGGCCATGCTGTCCGGCGTCACGGTGCCGCCGCCGCCGAATTCGCCGGAAAGGCCGATCGTGCCGGCGCGCCCCGCCGCCCCCATCGAGGTCGGCGCCGCCGGGCCGTTGTCGGCGATGAAGGCGTGGGCGGCGCCCATGGCGCGCATCAGGTCGAGCGCACGCCGGAAGCGTGCGGCATCGGCCTGCCGCTCGATGAGCGCGCAGGCAAGATGCGCCATGGAGGTGCCGCCCGAATGCAGGTCCAGCACCGCATCGTGCTGCGGGAAGAGCGTGTGCTCGAGGAAATGGGCGAGCCGCGCCGTCGGCGTGCCCGCGGGATCGCCGGGGAAGGCGCGGTTGAGGTTGCCGCCGTCGAAGGGCGAGCAGCGCTTCGCCGCCATCACCGCCGGCAGGTTCGCCATCGGCAGGATGGTGACGGCGCCGCGGATCTGCGAGACGTCCAGCAGCCGCATCAGCCGGCCGAGCTGGAGCTCGCCCTCGTATTCGTCGCCATGATTGCCGGCCATCAGCAGCACACCCGGCCCCGCGCCGTTCCTCAGGCGCAGGATCGGGATGCGAATCTGGTAATAGGGCGAGCGGTCGACCGAATAGGGAATGGCGAGATGGCCGTCCTGGCGGCCATCGGCGGCGAAATCGATCGGGTTGACGAGGCCGCTATGCATGGTCAGAGCGCCGCGACGGCGGTCATTTCGACGCGCAGGTCCGGATCGGCGAGGCGAGCCTCGACGCAGGCGCGGGCCGGCGGGTTCTCCGGGTCGATCCAGGCGTCGTAGACACTGTTCATCGCGTCGAAATCGACGATGGCGGGCAGGAAGACGTTGACGGCGAGAAGCTTCGAGCGGTTCGTGCCGGCTTGCGCGAGGAGCGCGTCGATCTTGGCCAGCACGTCGCGCGTCTGGTCCTCGATGCCGGCCTTGCGGTTGTCGGCGACCTGTCCGGCGATATGGACCAGCCCGCCATGGCTGACGGCCTGGCTCATGCGCGGGCCCTTCTGGTAACGCTGGATCATGGTGTTTCCTTTCGTTCGGGAGGATCAGCCGAAGCTGGTGAGATAGGCGGTCACGACCCGGTGGTCCGGGTCGAGGCCGTAGAGGATGGCGTGCCGGTCGAGGCAGGTGCAGGGGTGGGAGATGCCGAACTCCACCACATCGCCCACGGCGAGCGCGCCGCCGGCCGGAACGGTGACGAAGGCGTGCTGATCGTTGAGCCGCAGCACCTCGGCGCCGGCAAGATCGGCGGCCCGCTTGCCGTCCCGGTAGAGCGCGAGCGGGCGCGGCAGGCCCTGGTCGATCGCCACGTCCCTCAGGCCCATGCCGCAGATGGCAAGGCCGGGCTCGGGCAGCGACAGGACCTCGGCCCAGACGCGCAGCGCCGGCCGGAATTCCCGTGCGGCCGCGTGGACCTTGCCGCCGAAGCGGAAGCCCTCGCGGGCATCGAGGCCGGAAAGGCCGCGCTCGTAGACGCCGTGATCGTGGAAGAAGATCGCCCCGCTGCGCAGGATGAGCCGGCAATCGGGATCAGCCGAGACCGCCGCGGAAAGGCCGGCGACGACACGGTCGAAGAAGACCGAGCCGCCGGCGGTGACGAGGAGCGGCCGCTTACCGCCGACACGGGCGCGGACCTCGGGCAGGAAGGCGGCGGTCATCCCGACGAGGCCGTCGATACGGCGCAGGGTCTCGTCCGCATCCGCCGTCGCGGCTGCGCCCTCATAAGCGGCGATGCCGGTGAGCTTGAGATTTTCGGTTTCCGCCGCGAGGATCACGTCGAGGATGGCGTTGGCGGCCTCGGCGCTGCGCGCGCCGGCGCGGCCGGCGCCGAGCTCCACCAGAAGCCCGAGCGGCGGCAGGTCGGCGCGCTCCCGCCAGGCGGCGGCGAGCGCCTCGGCCAGCGGTACGGAATCGACGAAGATGTGCGTCTCGGCCGAGGGGTAGCCCGCCAGCAGCGCCGCGAGGCGGCGGGCGGCGGCGGGCCCGCCGATCTCGTTGGCGAGGATCAGCCGGCGCTGGCCGGCCTTCAGCAGCACGGCGGCCTGCCGGATATCGGCGACGGTCGTGCCCCAGGCGCCGGCGGCCAGCAGCGCGCCGGAAATCGCCGTCGACATGGGCGTCTTGGCATGGGGGGCGATCTCGATGCCGTGATCCTTCACATAGGCCATCATGAGATCGACATTGGTGGCGAAGGCCTGCTGGTCGAGCGAGATCAGCGGCAGGGCCATCCTCCCGTCGCAGGGCTTCCAGCCCCTGCCGCCGATGGCATCGAGCGGCAGCGGCGCATGGCCCGGCGGGAAGCCGCGGATGCGCTCGTCGATCGTCGGATTGCCGGCTCCGGCCGTGTGCAGGTCAGACATGGTGCTCTCCCATCCCGAGACGATAGGTCTCGTTGGCGGTGGTGAAGAAAAGGGCGCGCTGCTCGTCGAGGGACAGGGGCGCGGCCACGGTGCGGAAGACGCCGTAGGCCTCGTCGAAGGAGGCGTGCAGGCCGGCGACCGGGAAGTCGCTGGCGAACATCGACCGCGACGGGCCGAAGCAATCGAGGCAATGCTCGATCACCGGGCGGAGGCTTTCGAGCGTCCAGTCGTTGTCGTAGGCGACGAGGTCGGAGATCTTCAGGCGGACGTTCGGCTCCTCGCCGAGCGCGCGAAGGCCCTTGCGCCAGAGCGCCATGCCGTCCTCGCTCCGGTCGGCCGGGCTGCCGCCGTGATTGAGCACGAAGAGCGTCTCCGGGAAGGATCGCACGAGATGCAGCGCCTCGTCCATCTGCCAGGGATAGAGCATGAGGTCGAAGGCAAGGCCGAGGCGGGAGAGGCGGGCGAGGCCGTCCCGCCAGGCGGGATCGGCCATGCGGTGCGGGCGCGGCGCGAAGCTCTTCGCCGGCTCCGGATGCCAGCTCACGATGTCGCGGATGCCGGCGACATCGGGGTTGGCCGCCTCCGCCTCGATGAGGCGCGCGGCGTCGGGGCTGTCGAGGGGAACGCGGGCGACATGGCGCCGCGCAACGCCCGACGACCGGTCGAGGCCGCCGAGCCAGCGGCTTTCCTCCAGCGGATGGGCGTCGGACCAGCCGGCCTCGACATGCACGGTGGCGACGATGTTCTGGCTGGCGGCATCGGCAAGATAGTCGGCGACGCCGTAGTCCCTGAGGATCGGCGCGAGGCTGCCGTAGACCATCCCGGTTCCCTCGGCGCGCGCCTTCTCCAGCCAGGGATGGCGGTGAAGGGAAAGGTCCCAGAGATGGTGATGCGGGTCGATGACCGGCCCGCCGTAGCGCGCCGTCATCTCCGGGCCTCGCGGCCGGAGATGAGCAGGAGTGCGAGGATCAGCGTGCCGAACATGATGGAGCGCCAGCCGGGCGAGGCATTGACCACGGTGATCAGCGCCGTCGTGGTGACGAGCAGGATCGCGCCCGGAATGGTGCCGGCATAGGTGCCGCGCCCGCCGAGGATGGAGGTGCCGCC
>JBDHSZ010000040.1:0-23538 GCA_039812945.1 Shinella sp. | reverse complement strand
GGCCGATGCGTATTCTGCCCCCGACTTGTATGAGTCGTTTCAAACCGTAAGAAAGGGGTGGAAACATGAACAAGAATGAACTCGTATCCGCAGTGGCTGAGAAGTCCGGCCTCTCCAAGACGGACGCAGCATCTGCTGTCGACGCCGTTTTCGAGACGATCCAGGGCGAACTCAAGAACGGCGGCGACGTTCGTCTCGTCGGTTTCGGCAATTTCTCCGTATCGCGCCGTGAAGCTTCGAAGGGCCGCAACCTTTCGACCGGCGCCGAGATCGAGATCCCGGCACGCAACGTGCCGAAGTTCTCGGCCGGCAAGGGCCTGAAGGACGCCGTGAACGGCTGATCCTTGGTTCGGGCAGAGCGGTTATCCACTCCGCCGCAATCCTGAAATTCAGGGTCGGGGTCCGGTTCGTCCGGACCCCTCTTTGTTTGGGGTAGGCGCCGCGCAAAGAAAAGGCCGGGATCGCGCGATCCCGGCCTTTCCGTTTTCCTGCCGTGCGGCTCAGACGACGGCTTGCAGCGAACGGACCGGCGCCGCCGGGGCGTCCGCCTCGTTCTTGTCCCTTTCGCGCTGCAGCTCGTCGGTCTTCTCGCTGAGGCAGCGGATGATTTCCTTCAGGTGCTGCTTCTGGTCCTCGGTCAGCACATTGAAGATCGCCTCGATCGTCTTGTGCTGCGGCTGCTGGGCGGCCGAGATCACGGTCCGGCCCGTATCCGTGATCGAGACGATCTTGGCGCGGCGGTCCTTGGGATCGGGCTCGCGCTTGACGAGCTTGTCGCGCTCGAGCCCGTCGATGGCTTCCGTCACCGTGCGGGGCGCGAAACCGAGGGCGCAGGCGATATCCGTCGACCGCTGCGGGCCCTGGCATTCCAGAAGAAGCAGGAACTTGCTGCGGGCGAGCGAGACGCCTTCGTCCATCATGCACTCATTCACCAGGCGACTCACCTGATGGTAGAGCTTGAACATGCCTTGGGAGATTTCTATCGTGCTATTCATGAGGTGGAATATAGGTATTATGAGGGACCATGTCAAATGTTCGCGAAGTCTTTTGCGTGATTTGATCATAGATATTGAACGATGCCTGTAAATGCGCCTGGCAGGGCGTCGGGCGGTTTTCTTGCCCCTTCTCCGGCTTTTTCCCGCGAGGGTGATTTCTTTCCTGCATAACCCGCCCGGCCTTGCCGCAAGCATTGACCCGGAGGAGGGCCGGGGCGATTGTCCGGCCATGCCTTTCCGCTTCATCCATACCGCCGACCTGCATCTCGATTCGCCGCTTTCCTCGCTCGCGCTGCGCAATGCCGAACTCGGCGATCTGGTGCGCGGCGCCACGCGCAAGGCGCTGGAGCGCATCGTCGATCTCGCCATCGCCGAGCAGGTGGACGCGGTGATCGTCGCGGGCGACCTCTATGACGGCTCGCAGACCTCCATGGCGACGGCGCTCTTCCTGATGGAAGAGATGCGGCGGCTCGAGCGGGCGGCCATCCGCGTCTTCCTCATCCGCGGCAATCACGACGCGCAGTCGCAGATCACGCGCGAACTGACCTTTCCGCCGAACGTGCATGTCTTCGACGGGCGCGGCCGGCCGGTGAAGGCCGGCACGCTGGCCGGCGGCCGGGAGGTCCATGTCCACGGCGTCAGCTTCGCCCAGCCGCATGCGCCGAGCTCGCTGCTGCCGGCCTTCCGCGCGCCGGTGCCCGA
Source organism: Shinella sp. (assembly GCA_039812945.1). Lineage (GTDB taxonomy): Bacteria > Pseudomonadota > Alphaproteobacteria > Rhizobiales > Rhizobiaceae > Shinella. Next base: position 21,841 of record JBDHSZ010000040.1, on the reverse strand, counting down.
TGCCGTCAATATCGGCCTCCTGCACACCAGCCTTGCCGGCGCGAGCCGCCACGATCCCTATGCCCCGGTCGGCCTCGCCGATCTCGTCGCGCACGGCTTCGATTACTGGGCGCTCGGGCATATCCACCAGCGCCGGGTGCATGCGCAGGGGCCGTGGATCGTCATGCCCGGAAACCCGCAGGGCAGGGATATCAACGAGGGCGGGCCGAAGGGCGTCATGCTCGCCACCGTCGCCGATGACGGCACGATCTCCTGCGAGGAGCGCCGGGTCGCCATCGCGGTCTTCGAGCGGATCGCCGTCGATCTTGCGGGCGTCACGGACTGGCCCGGCATGCTCGACCGCGCGGAGGCCGCGCTCGCACGGGCGAAGGCGGCGGCCGGCGGGGCGCATCTCGTCGCGCGCCTTGCGCTCGGCGGCGAGACGCCGCTCGCCTGGCGGCTGCGGCGCGACGAGGACCTGCTGCTCGGCGAGCTGCAGAACCTCGCCGCCTCGCTCGGCGAATGCTGGATCGAGGCCGCGGAGCTCGCCGTTGCCCTTCCGCAGGCGGATTTAGATGCCGATGCCGGCCCACTCACCGAGCTGGGCCGCCTGATGCGGGAGGACGTGGTGGCGAGCCACGCCTATCGCGAGGAGCTGCGCGAGACGCTGGCCGATCTGCTGCGGCAGCTTCCGAAGGAGGCGCGCGGCCTGCTGGCGCCGGACGAGGCGGCGGAGGAGACGCTGCTGGCCGAAACCGCCCTGCAAGGGGCCGATGCCGTGCTCGCCCGCCTCGGCGGCGAGAGCGGGAGGTCGTAAGCGCATGCGTCTCGACCGCCTCGACCTTGTCCGCTACGGCAAGTTCACCGACCGCAGCCTCGATTTCGGCGCGGCGACGCCCGGCAAGCCGGATTTCCACCTCGTCTACGGCCCGAACGAGGCCGGCAAGTCGACGCTGTTCTCCGCCTATCTCGACCTGCTCTTCGGCATCGAGAAATCGAGCGCCTACGGCTTCCTGCATTCCTACGGCCTGATGCGCGTCGGCGGGCGGCTTTCGATCGGCGCGCAGCCGCACGAGGCCTATCGCCTGAAGCGCAACCAGGCTTCGCTCGTTGCCGCCGACGACCGGCCGCTGCCGGACGGGCTTTTCGCCGCGGTGCTCGGCGGCATGGACCGCAACGCCTATCGCACCATGTTCTCGCTCGACGACGAGAGCATCGAGAAGGGCGGCGAGGACATCTTGAAGAGCGAGGGCGAGCTCGGCGCGATGCTGTTCTCCGCCAGCTCGGGCCTTTCCGACATGGCGAGCGGCCTTGCCGCGCTGAAGCTGGAGGCGGACGACTTCTACCGGCCCTCCGGCCGCAAGCACGGCCTTTCCATCCTGAAGGCCGAGATCGAATCGCTTGCGGCCGAGCGCAAGGCGCTGGACGTCGCCGCGCGCGACTACGGTGCCCTCGTGCGCGAGCGCGACACGGCCCGGCAGCGCCACGAGGCGGCCGCGGCGGCCCGCGCCGAGGCGCGCACGGCGCTGGGAGAGATCGAGCGCAGCCTCTCCGCGCTGCCGACCCTCCGGCGGCTGCGCGCGCTGCGGGCGGAGCTCGGGGCCTTCGACCTCACGGCCTCGCCGCCCGCCGCCTGGCGCAGCCTTCTGGGCGGGCTTTCCCGCGAGGAGGCGGAGATCGCGGCGCGGGCGGAGCGGATCGCCGCCGAGCGCCAGCGGTGGGCCGAGGAGCGCGCGGCGCTCGGCGAGGACGATGCCGTGCTCGCCGCCGAGGCCGATATCGCGGCGCTCGCCGGCTCCACCCTCGAAGCCCGCTTCCGCACCGCCGCCATGGACCTTTCCGCCCGTGAGGCCGAGCGCGACAGGCTGGCAGTGACGATCGGCGCGGGCATCGCCGCGCTCGGGCTGCCGCCGGATGCCGACCCGGCAAGAATCCTGCTGCCTGCAGGGCTGGCCGAGAAGCTCAATGCGCTCCTCTCCCGGCGCGCGGCGCTCGCCGAGCGGTCGGACGCGGCCGCGCGGGAACAGGGAGAGGCGGAACGGGCGCTGGAGGCCGTCACAGGGGACGATGCCGCTTCCGCCGAGGAGGCGGAGGTCGACGAGGCGTCCCGGACCGCGCTCGGAGCGATTTTACGCGCTGGCCGTGCGGCCGACCTGCCGAACCGCCTGCGCGAAAACCGCAGGCATGGCGCGCTGGCGGCGCGGGAAGCGGAAAGCGCGCTCGCCCGCCTCGTCCCCTGGCAGGGCGATGCGCCTGCCCTTGCCGGGATGGCCGTTCCGACGGCGGAGGACATCGACAGCCTGCGCAAGCGGCACGAGACGGCGACCGATTCCGTGCGCCGGCAGGGGGAGCAGGCGGCGGCGCTGGAGCTGGACGTCGCTTCCGCCGGCGCGAGGCTCGACGCCCTGCAAGGGGCGACGGGCGCGGCCGGCGAGGAGCAGGCGGCGCGGCTGCGGACGGCCCGCGACGCCGCCTGGCAGGCGCATCTCGGCCGCCTCGACGCCGAATCCGCCGCCGGTTTCGAGACGGCCATGCGCGAGGACGACCGTGCGACGGAAGCCCGCCTGCGCAATGCCGACCGCCTTTCTGAAATCCGCGTCGTGGAGCGCACCGTGGCCGAAGGCGCGGCGCGGCTGCGCGTCCTTGGCGACGAGATGGCCCGGCTGGAGCGCGCGAAGGCCGAGATCAACGCGGAAATCGCCGCCTTGGCCGGGAGCCTCGGGCTTCCGCCCGAAATGCCGCTTTCGGAACTGACCCTCTGGCTCGCGCGGCGGCTGGAGGCGCTGGAAAAGCTCGAAAGCCTCGCCCGGCAGCAGAGCGAGGCGGACATCGTGGAGAGCGAGGCGCGCGCGCTGCTGGCGCGGCTGTCCGCTTTCCTGCCCGCCGGCCTTGCCGCGCAGACGACCCTCGACGAGGCGCTCTTCCTCGCGGAAGACCGGCTGGAGGCGCTGAAGGCGGCGCAGATGGCGCGGTCGGCTGCCGCCGAGCGGCTCGCCCGGGCGAGGGCGGAGGCCGCAACCCGTCGCAAGGCCGCCGGGCAGGCCGCGTCGCAACTGGCGGAATGGCAGGCGGCCTGGCAGCGCGAGACCGCCGGAAGCTGGCTTGCGGACGGCGATGCGCCGGCCGATCCCGAACGCATCGCCGCCCTGCAGGCGCTTGCCCGCGATATCGAGCGGCAGCAGGAACTGGACCACCGCATCGCCGCCATGCACCGCGACCAGCGGGATTATTCCGGCCATGCCCGGCGTCTCGCCGAGCGGCTGTCGGAGCCGTTCGACGCGGGCGACCCGCTCTCCGCCGTCGCCGGCCTCGCGGCCCGCCTCGCCGCCGCACGGGCGATCCGCGAACGGCGCGAAGCGACCGACAAGGCGCTGGCGCGTCTTGCCGACGAGGAGGGCGCGCTGGAGGAACGGCGCGCCGTGCTCGCCGCGCGTCAGTCGGAGATTTTTACCGTCCTCGGCTGCGACACGCTCGCCGAGGCCGAGATCCTGCTCGAGGCCTACCGCAAGCGCGACGAGGTCGCGAGCCGTGTCGAGGATGCGGCGCGCACGCTGCTGCAGCAGATGCACACGCAGACCGTCGAGGAGGCGGAGGCGCTGCTGTCGGCGGTCGACGACGACCAGCTCGCCGGCGAGAAGGCCGACCTGTCGGTGCGCCTCGACGCGCTGGACCGCGAGGTGCAGGAGCAGCATCTGGCGCGGGCGCGGGCGGAGGAGGCGCTGGCCGGCATCGCCGGCAGCGACGCGGCGGCGGCGCTGGAGGAGCGGCGGCGCACGGTGCTGATCGACCTTGCGGAGAAATCGCGCCGCTATCTCGCCACCCGCGCCGGCATCATGGCGGCGGAACAGGCCCTGCGGCTCTATCGCGAGCGCCATCGCAGCGCGATGATGGAGCGCGCCTCGAAGACCTTCCGCGACATCACCGGCGGCGAATATGCCGGGCTGTCCACCGTGCTGGAGAAGGACGGCGAATTCCTCGTCGTCAATGCGGCGTCGGGCGGCTCGAAGCTCGCCCGCGACCTTTCCAAGGGCACGCGCTTCCAGCTTTATCTGGCGCTGCGCGTGGCGGGCTACCACGAGATCGCCGCCAGCCGCGAGATCGTGCCCTTCATCGCCGACGACATCATGGAGACCTTCGACGACCGGCGTTCGCTCGCCGCGCTGCGCGTGATGGGCGAGATGGCGCGCGGCGGACAGGTGATCTATCTCACGCATCACCAGCACCTGCGCGATCTGGCGCTTCAGGCCTGCCCGGACGTCACGCTGCATGAATTGTGACGGCCGGAGCGCCGGAAGGTAAAGGAAGCGTTGACGCCCCGAACTTGACTTGAAGGGCGGTAAATGGTTCTTGGCGCACCATCGGTGCCGCGGCGAAGCCTGCTTCGCGCGCCTTCGAGACGGACAGGCCGCAACGGACGGGCCAAAACGGACAGGCATGACGATGAGGACCGGCAAAGAGGCGACGATCTGGGAGCGGGGCTTTGCGCCCGCCGGCTTCCTCGTGCTGCTTTTCACCCTGTTCCTCTCGCAGTTCTGCCTGCCGGAAAATGCCGGCGCGGGCCATCCGCAGCGCGCGGCGGCCGAAGGCGGCGTGGCGCCGTCGCCGCTCTCCGGCGCGGCCGACGACCTCTGGTTCCCCGCAAGCGGCCATGCCGAGCGGCGGGCGGCGAAGGCCAAGACCGGCCTTCCCGAGGGCGACGCCGGCGGCAAGGCGCTCGTGCCGCCCTCCGGCGCGCTGCTCTACCCCTTCCAGACCGCCTCGTCGCAGGCAATCCCTGCTGCCGACGACACCGCGCCCGCACGCTCCGGCCCGCTGTCCTTCCGCAGCCGCGCGCCGCCGGCCCTTGCCGCCTGAGGCCCTGTGGCGTCCCGACGCCGCGCCATTCGATTGAAATTCCGACCCCAGCGGACGACGCCGGCCCTTCGTCGCGTCCTTCCTGCAGTTGAAGTGGAACGACCCCATGAAAACCTCCAAATGGGCATTGTTTGTCTCCGCCGCCATCATCCTCTTCGGGATATTCGCGGCCGTGCCCAACGTGCTGACGCCTGAACAGCAGGCGAAATACGGGCGCTTCCTGCCCGCCAATCCCGTCACCCTCGGCCTCGACCTGAAGGGCGGCTCGCATCTCGTCCTGGAGGTGGATTCCGCGGCGCTGCGCAAGGCGCGCATGGACGTGCTGCTCAACGACACGCGCGCCATCCTGCGCACAGCCGGCGAGCGCGCCTCGGCCGCCCGCCTCAACGGCACGACGCTGACCGTCACGCTGCCGGATCAGGCCGCCTTCGACAAGGTGTTGCCGGAAGTGCGCAAGCTCGCCGCGCCGACCTCCGCGCTCGGCTTCGGCGTGGGCACGTCCGATATCGATGTCGCGACCAGCGGCCTCGTCATCAACGTCACGCTGACGGAAGCCGGCATCAGCGAGCGCATGTCGGCCGCCGTCGAGCAGAGCCTCGAGATCATCCGCCGCCGCGTCGACGAGGTCGGCGTCGCCGAGCCGCTGATCCAGCGCGTCGGCGGCGACCGCATCCTCGTCCAGCTTCCCGGCCTGCAGGACCCGACGCGCCTGCGCCAGCTTCTCGGTTCGACCGCGCAGATGAGCTTCCACATGGTCGACCAGACCGTCGACCCGAACGGCGTCGCCCCGCGCGGCGTGATGATCCTGCCCGGCGCGAACGACCCCGGAAAATACGCCGTGGAAGAGCGCGTCGCCATTTCCGGCGATCGCCTCGCCGACGCCAAGGCGGGCTTCGACCAGCGCACCAACGAGCCGATCGTCTCGTTCAGCTTCGATTCGACGGGCGCGCGCCAGTTCGCCGAGATCACCCAGGCCAATGTCGGAAAACCCTTCGCCATCGTGCTCGACGGCAAGGTGCTGACCGCGCCGGTCATCCGCGAGCCGATCATCGGCGGCCAGGGCCAGATCTCCGGCAACTTCAACCCGCAGGAAGCGACCGTCCTCTCGGCGCTGCTGCGCTCCGGCGCGCTGCCGGCCCCGCTCACCATCATCGAGGAGCGCACCGTCGGCCCCAACCTCGGCTCGGACTCGATCCGCATGGGCCTCTATACCGGTCTTGCCGGCCTTGCCGCCGTCGTGGTGCTGATGCAGGTGCTCTACGGCTCCTGGGGCCTCATCGCCAATCTCGGCCTAGTGCTGCACACCATCCTGACCATCGGCACGCTGGGCCTGCTCGGCTCGACGCTGACGCTGCCCGGCATCGCCGGCATCATCCTCGGCATCGGCATGGCGGTGGACGCCAACATCCTCATCAATGCCCGTATCCGTGAAGAGACGGCGGGCGGCGCGGGGGCGATGAAAGCGCTCGACGTCGGCTTCAACAAGGCCTACGCCACCATCGTCGACGGCAACATGACGACCATGGTCGGCATGATCCTGCTCTTCATGTTCGGCTCCGGCCCGGTGCGCGGCTTCGCCATCACCATGATCATCGGCCTGGCGATCTCGATGTTCACCTCGATCACCTTCGTGCGCTACCTGATGCGCGAGGCGGTGATCTGGCGGAAGATGAAGAAGATCGAGATCCATTCGATCTTCGGCCAGGTCTGGAGCATCCCGACCTTCTCCTTCATGCGCGGCCGCTATATCGCCATCGCCATGTCGGCCTTCATCTCGATCAGCTCGATCATCCTGTTCTTCACGCCGGGCCTCAACTACGGCATCGACTTCGTCGGCGGCATCCAGGTCGAGGCGACGTCCAAGACGCCGATCGACCTCGCCCCGCTGCGCGAGAAGATGGAGGGCCTCAACCTCGGCGAGGTGGCGCTGCAGGAATTCGGCCAGGGCACGTCCGTGCTCGTCCGCGTCCAGCGCCAGCCGGGCGGCGAGGAGGTGCAGACCGCCGCGCTGCAGAAAATCCGCGACGGCGTCGCCGAGGTGATCCCGGACGCCAGTTTCGAGCGCACCGAAGTGGTCGGCCCGACGGTCAGCACCGAGCTTGCCCGTTCCGGCTTCCTCGCCGTCGGCCTCGGCATGGTGGCGATCCTGATCTACATCTGGTGGCGCTTCGAATGGCACTTCGCCGTCGGGGCCATCGCCACGCTGATCCTCGACATCACCAAGATGATCGGCTTCTTCTCGCTGATGCAGATCGACTTCAACCTGACGGCCATCGCCGCCGTGCTGACGCTGATCGGCTACTCGGTCAACGACAAGGTGGTGGTCTACGACCGCATGCGCGAGAACCTGCGCAAGTACAAGACGATGCCGTTCTCCGACCTCATCGACCTGTCGATCAACCAGGTGGTCATGCGATGCATCTTCACCTCGGTCGCCGTCGCCGCCTCGCTGCTGCCGATGGCGATCTGGGGCGGCGACACGGTAAAGCCCTTCGCCTGGCCGATGCTGTTCGGCGTCGTCGTCGCGACGACCTCGTCGATCTATATCGGCGGCCCGATCCTGCTGTTCCTCAACCGTTTCTGGAAGGACCGCGAAGCTTCGCGGGCGCCCGGTTCGGCCGGAACGCCGGCCGCGTAAGGCTGAAACGGAAACGGGCGCTTTCGGGCGCCCGTTTTCGTCTTAGGAGAAGCGGGCGGGACTGAACGTCTCCGCCCCGATGCCCTCGCGTGCCAGCGGCTCCGGCACCGGCTCGCCGGCAAGGAGCGCGGCGGCGAGGCTGCCGAGGGCGGGCGAGGTGAGGATGCCGTAGCCGCCCTGTCCGGCGAGCCAGAAGAAGCCCGGCTCGTCCCGCGCCGGGCCGACGACGGGCAGGCGGTCGGGGGAAAAGCTGCGCATGCCGGCCCAACTGCTGAAGACGCGCCGCACCGTCACCGTCGTCGCCTCCTCGACATAGTGCGCGGCATAGGCGATATCGAGCTCCTCCGGCTGCACGTCGGCCGGCTCGCAGGGCGTGGCGTCGGCCGGCGAGGCGAGCAGGCGGCCGCCCTCCGGCTTGAAGTAGAACGTCTCCTCGATCTCGTTCATCTCCGGCAGGCGGCCGGCATCGATGCCTTCCGGCAGGTCGACGGTGATCGCCGTGCGCCGATGCGGCACGATGCCGACGGGCGCGACGCCGCAGCGCGCGGCGACCGCATCCGCCCAGCCGCCGGCCGCGTTCACCAGCACCGCCGCGGCGATGGTCTCGCCGCTGGTCTCGATCAGCCATTTGCCGCCGATGCGGCGCGCGTCCACGAAGGCATGGCCTTCGAGGATCCGCGCCCCGTCGTGGCGCGCGCGGCGGGCATAGGCCTGCAGCAGGGCGTCGACCTCGATGTCCCAATAGTCGGGATCGAAATAGGCCGCCGCGCAATAGGCCGGGTCGAGGATCGGCGCGCGGGCCGCAAGGCCGGCCTCGTCGAGCCATTCGACGGCGGCGCCGAGCGCGGCCGCCGCCTCGAAGCGCTCGCGCACCAGCGTCTCCTTGTCTTGCGCGCCGAAAAGGATGCTGCCGCGCGGAATGAGCAGGGGCACGGCGGCGAAGCCCTCGGGCGGCGCCGCCAGGAAGGCATGGCTGGCGCGGGCGAGGGCGTTCACGAGGGGAGCGTTGTCGCGCAACGTGAACTCGGCCGCCGACCGACCGGTGCTGTGATAGCCGAGCGCGCTTTCCTGCTCCAGCACCGCGACGGAGCGGCGCGAGGCGAGGAAACAGGCGAGCGAGACGCCGGCGATGCCGCCGCCGATGATTGCGATGTCGTATGTCTGCATGATCGCCTCCCCGTCGTTTGGACAACAGGCCTAAGGAAGCGCCCGGCATTCTTCAAATTTATAGGAGTGAAGGTCGATATCACCGGGATTGATGCGGCTCGCCCCAGCGCCACGGCGTCACGTCGTCGATATGGGCAAGGAAGGCCCGCTCGGCGGGATTGAGCGCCGAGCCGGGATTGGTGATGCGGAAGGTCTCCGTCACCGGCAGGTCGTCATAGGGCGGCAATTGCCAGAGCTCGCCGGCGGCCAGCGCCGGGCCGGTCAGGTGCACGGGCAGCATGCCGATGCCCGCATTGGCGACGACGAGCCGCAGCACCTCCTCGACATTGAAGGCGAGGGCGCGCACCTGCTGGCCGAAGGAGCCGACGGCGCGCACGGCCGTCACCGGCCCCATATGCGGCCCGCCCAGCACATCGGCGAGGAAGCTGACATAGGGCTCGCCGCGAAGGTCCTCCAGCCGCGCGTCGTGCGCGCCGAACAGCCGGTGCCCGCGCCCGCAATAGAGCGCATAGCGCTCGTAGCAGAAGGGCGTCTTGCTCAGCCCCTCGGGAATGATGCCGTCCGACAGGCCGAGCGTCGCCACGCCCCGCTCGACGGAGCGGATGACGTCGGTCGTCGTCTCGACCGACACGCCCACCGTCACGCGCGGATGGAGCCGGAAGAAATCGGCGATCGCCCGGTCCCAGGCCGGGTTCATCGCATGGCTGACGGCATGGATGGTGATATGCCCGGCGATGTCCTCGCCGGAGGTCTCCATCGCCTCGGGCAGGCGCACGATGGCGGTGAAGATGTCGCGGCAGAGCATGTGAAGGCGCTCGCCGGCCTCCGTCAGCTCGAAGCGGCCGGGACCCCGGTCGATCAGCCGGTGGCCGACCGATTGCTCCAGCCGCTTCAGCGCCATGCTGACGGCCGGCTGCTGCAGCAGCAGCCGGTTCGCCGCCCGCGTGATCGAGCCTTCCTCCACCACGACGACGAAGGTACGCAGCAGGTTCCAGTCGAGATTGTGGGCGAAGCGTTCAAGACGGTTGATCGGCATGCTCCTAGCTAGGACGCAAGGCCGGGGGAAGGCAAGGGGACGGAAAAGAAAGGTTCCGGACGAACACCCCCCTCTGCCCTGCCGGGCATCTCCCCCTCAAGGGGGGAGATCGGCAAGAAGCGAGAACCTTGCTCAAACCACGACGTCAAAGATGGGCGGGGCGGTGCTCCATCCAATCTCCCCCCTTGAGGGGGAGATGCCCGGCAGGGCAGAGGGGGGTGCGCCGCAAACGCGGCTATCCCGTAAGCATGGGCAGGCCGGATGAGGGGCGTGTGACGGCCCCTCCGGGGCTCACTTCATCGTATAGACGTCGATCGAGAAGTACTTGGCGTTGATCTTCTGGTAGGTGCCGTCCTCGCGGATGGCCTTCAGCGCCGCGTTCAGCTTCTCGCGCAGGTCGTTGTCCTCCTGGCGCACCGCGATGCCGACGCCCTCGCCGACGAACTTCTTGTCGGTGATCGGCTCGCCGATCAGCTCGCAGCAGGCCTTGCCGTCGTCGTTCTTGGTGACCCAGTCGAGCAGCGGGATCATGTCGCCGACCTGCAGGTCGAGGCGTCCGTTGACCATGTCGAGATTGACCTCGTCCTGCGTCGGGTAGAGCTTGATGTCGGCGTCCGGATAGACGGCGGCGGCGTAGTCGGCCTGTGTGGTGCCGGACTGCGCGCCGATCGTCTTGCCCTTCATGCCTTCGTTGGTGAAGTCCGTGATGCCGGAATTCTTCGGCGCGGCATGGGTCATGGCGGCGAGATAGTAGGGATCGGTGAAGGCGACCTGCTTCTTGCGCTCGTCGGTGATGAACATCGAGGCGATGATCATGTCGTATTTCTTGGCGAGGAGGCCCGGAATGATGCCGTCCCAATCCTGTGCGACCACCTCGCACTCGGCCTTCATCTTCTCGCAGAGCGCAAGGCCGATCTCCACGTCGAAGCCGCCGACCTTGCCGGTCGCATCGACGAAGTTGAAGGGCGGGTAGGCGCCCTCCGTGCCGATCTTCAGCGTCTCGGCGAAAGCCGGCGCGGAAAGGAGGGTGGAGCCTGCAAGCGCCAATGCCAGCAGCGTTTTCTTCATGGTCGTTCCCCTGTTCTGATTATGACCGCGGGAAACGGTAGCGCGGGGCCGCGCATAAACGAAATAGATAGCCATGATGTTAGCTATCATTCCCGTTGATGCGCTTTCAGCCCCGCGTGATTTCGACCAGATAGAAGGCGGCGCTTTCGCCGGCCGGCACGACCTCGGCCTTTTCCGCACCGTCGAGCAGCAGCGCATCGAGCGGCTGGAGGCCGACAAGGCCGTTCGGCGTGGAGACGCCGAGCGGTTCGAGGGCGAGCAGCAGGCGCTCGCCCGACGACGGCGCAAGCGCCTGCGGGCCGCCCGCGACATGGCGGGCGAGCCTGTGCCGGAAGGCCCCGCGCCGCGTCATGACGTTGAGGTCGGTGATCGGCCCGCCGGCAAGCCGCGCCGTGGTCGGCGCGTCGGCCGGGAAGGTGAGCGGCGGGGAGGCGGGCGTCAGCAGCCTGTCGCCCAGCCCCTCGATGGAAAGCGCCATGCCCTCGCCGGTCAGCACCGCCAGCGTGCGGTCGATGCCGGGGAAGACGGAGAAGGGGCCGTCGTCCGCCACGCCCGCCATGCTGACACGCCAGCCGAAATCGGCAAGGCTCGCGCCTTGCGGATGCACGATCACCTCGACCGTCTCGCCGCCGCCGTTCTTCCACGGCATGCGGCGATGGTCGGCGTTGCGATAGAGCCTCGCCATCAGTTGCCGAGGATGCCCGGCAGGCGCAGGCCTTTTTCGCGGGCGCAGTCGAGCGCGATGTCGTAGCCCGCGTCGGCATGGCGCATGACGCCGGTCGCCGGGTCGTTCCACAGCACGCGGCCGACGCGCTCGGCGGCCTCGTCCGTGCCGTCGCAGCAGATGACGACGCCCGAATGCTGCGAGAAGCCCATGCCGACGCCGCCGCCGTGGTGCAGCGACACCCAGGTCGCGCCCGAGGCGGTGTTGAGCAGGGCGTTGAGCAGCGGCCAGTCGGACACGGCGTCCGAACCGTCCTTCATCGCTTCCGTCTCGCGGTTCGGCGAGGCGACGGAGCCCGAATCGAGGTGGTCGCGGCCGATGACGATCGGGGCCTTCAGCTCGCCGTTCCTGACCATCTCGTTGAAGGCGAGGCCGAGGCGGTGGCGGTCGCCGAGGCCGACCCAGCAGATGCGCGCCGGCAGGCCCTGGAAGGAGATGCGCTCCCTCGCCATGTCGAGCCAGTTATGCAGGTGCTTGTTGTCGGGCAGGAGCTCCTTCACCTTGGCGTCGGTCTTGTAGATATCCTCCGGATCGCCCGAAAGCGCGGCCCAGCGGAACGGGCCGATGCCCTGGCAGAACAGCGGGCGGATATAGGCCGGCACGAAGCCGGGGAAGGCGAAGGCGTTTTCGAGACCCTCGTCCTTGGCGACCTGGCGGATATTGTTGCCGTAGTCGAAGGTCGGGATGCCCATGTTCTGGAAGGCGATCATCGCCTCGACATGCTCGCGCATCGAGGCGCGGGCGGCCTTTTCCACGGCCTTCGGGTCGCTTTCGCGCTTGGCCTTCCATTCGGCCATCGTCCAGCCCTTCGGCAGGTAGCCGTTGATCGGGTCGTGGGCGGAGGTCTGGTCGGTCACCATGTCGGGGCGGATGCCGCGGCGGACCATCTCGGGAAGGATCTCGGCGCAGTTGCCGAGGAGGCCGACGGACTTGGCTTCGCCCGCCTTCGTCCAGCGGTCGATCATCTCCATCGCCTCGTCGAGCGTCTCGGCCTGGGCGTCGACATAGCGGGTGCGCAGGCGGAAATCGATGGAATCCGGGTTGCACTCGACGGCAAGGCAGCATGCGCCGGCCATGACGGCGGCGAGCGGCTGGGCGCCGCCCATGCCGCCGAGGCCGCCGGTCAGCACCCACTTGCCCGTAAGGTCGCCGTTGTAATGCTGGCGGCCGGCTTCCACGAAGGTCTCGTAGGTGCCCTGCACGATGCCCTGCGAGCCGATATAGATCCACGAGCCGGCCGTCATCTGGCCGTACATGGCAAGGCCCTTCCTGTCCAGCTCGTTGAAATGGTCCCAGGTCGCCCAGTGCGGCACGAGGTTGGAGTTCGCGATCAGCACGCGCGGGGCGTCCTTGTGCGTGCGGAAGATGCCGACCGGCTTGCCGGACTGCACGATCAGCGTCTCGTTGTCCTCCAGGTCGCGCAGCGAGGCGACGATCCTGTCGAAATCGGCCCAGGTGCGGGCGGCGCGGCCGATGCCGCCATAGACGACCAGCTCGTGCGGGTTCTCCGCGACGTCGGGATCGAGGTTGTTCATCAGCATGCGCAGCGGCGCTTCGGTGAGCCAGCTCTTGGCGGTGCGCTCGGTGCCGGTGGCGGCGCGGATTTCGCGGATGTTGTGGCGGGGATTGTCGGTCATGGCTGGTTCTCCCGGATCAGCGTGTGAGGGTGGAGGCGAGGGCCTCGATACGGTGCAGGATGTCTTTCAGATGCGGACGGAGCTTTGCGGCCTTCTCGTCATCGAGAGCGAAGGGCGGGGCTTCCGTGGACAGATGGCTCACTTGCGCAAGCTCCATCTGGATGGCGTGCACGCCGGTTTCCGGCCTGCCGTAGTGGCGCGTCGTCCAGCCGCCCTTGAAGCGGCCGTTGAGGATGCTGGTATAGTCCTCAGCCTTTGCGCAGGCCTCGTATGTCGCCGTCTCGATTTCCTTGGCGCAGGTGCGGCCCATGTCGGTGCCGACGTTGAAATCCGGCAGCCGCCCTTCGAACAGGAACGGGATCAGCGAGCGGATCGAGTGGCAATCGTAGAGGATCGCCACGCCATGGATCGCCTTCACCCGCTCGATCTCGGCGGCGAGGGCCGCGTGATAGGGCGCGTGGAAATTGGCGAGCCGGTTGGCGATATCCGCCTCGCTCGGGGCCTCGCCCTCTTTCCAGATCGGCTTGCCGTCGAAATCCGTTTCCGGAACGAGGCCCGTCGTGTTCTGGCCGGGATAGAGGCTGACGCCGGCCGGATCCCGGTTGGCGTCGATGACATAGCGATGGAACGTGGCGCGCACCGTCGTCGCCTCGGGCAGCAGGCCGTCATAGAGACGCTCGATATGCCAGTCCGTGTCGGCGAGGATGCGGCCGTTGTCGTTCAGGCGCTCCCATATCGCGGCCGGAACGTCCGTGCCGGTATGCGGGAAGGCGAGAATGACGGGCGAGGTGCCCTGGTGGAGTTCGTAGACCGCCACGTCAGGCCTCCAGCACCGGCAGGATGCCCTTGGAAACCGAGGCGGCGAGCGCGCCGGAGGAGACGAAGGAGCCGGCGGCGGCGAGGTCCGGGGCCATGTAGCGGTCTTCCTCCAGCGTCGGCACGACGGTGCGCAGCGCGGCGACGACCTTCTGCAGCTCCGGGCTGGTGACGAGCGGGGCGCGGAACTCGATGCCCTGCGCCGCCGTCAGCGCCTCGATGCCGACGATGGCGGAAAGGTTCTCCGTCATGCGCAGCAGGCGGCGCGCGCCGTGGCAGGCCATGGAGACGTGGTCTTCCTGGTTGGCGGAGGTCGGCGTCGAATCGACCGAGGCCGGATGCGCCATCTGCTTGTTCTCGCTCATCAGCGCTGCCGAGGTGACTTCCGCGATCATCAGGCCCGAATTGAGGCCCGGCTTCCTGGCGAGGAAGGCCGGCAGGCCGAAGGAGAGGGCGGGATCGACCAGGAGCGCGATGCGGCGCTGGGCGATGGCGCCGATCTCGCAGGTCGCAATGGCGATCTGGTCGGCGGCGAAGGCGACCGGCTCGGCATGGAAGTTGCCGCCGGAAACCACGCTGTTGTCCGAAAGGACGAGCGGGTTGTCGGTCACGGCATTGGCTTCGATCTGGAGCGTCTGGGCGGCCGAGCGCAAGAGATCGAGGCACGCGCCGTCCACCTGCGGCTGGCAGCGGATGCAATAGGGGTCCTGTACGCGCTCGTCGCCGGTGATGTGGCTTTCACGGATGACCGAGCCGGCAAGCAGCCCGCGCAGCGAAGCGGCGGCGTCGATCTGGCCCTTGTGGCCGCGCAGCGTGTGGATATCCGGGTGGAACGGCGCGGAGGAGCCCATGGCGGCGTCGGTGGAGAGCGCGCCGGTGACGAGCGCGGCCTGCGCGGCGCGATGGGCGCGGAAGAGGCCGGCCAGCGCAAGGCCGGTGGAGACCTGCGTGCCGTTGATCAGTGCCAGCCCCTCCTTGGCGGCGAGCACGACCGGCTTCAGGCCGGCCTTCTCCAGCGCCTTGCCGCCCGGCAGGCGTTCGCCGGCATGGAAGGCCTCGCCTTCGCCGATCATCACGGCCGTCATATGGGCGAGGGGGGCGAGGTCGCCCGATGCGCCGACGGAGCCCTGTTCCGGAATGACGGGAATGACGCCCTTGGCCTGCATGGCTTCGAGAAGGCGGACGATCTCGATGCGCACGCCGGACGCGCCGCGCCCGAGCGAGATCAGCTTCAGCGCCATGACGAGGCGCACGATGTTTTCCGAGAGCGGCTTGCCGACGCCGCAGCAGTGCGACAGGATCAGGTTGCGCTGGAGCGTGGCGACGTCGGCCGGCGCGATCTTGATGGAGGCGAGCTTGCCGAAGCCGGTATTGATGCCGTAGACCGGCGCGTCGCCGGCGGCGATCTCGGCGATGCGCGCGGCGGCCTTCTCGATGCCGGCGTCAAAGGCGGCGTCGAGCCTTGCGGCCTCGCCGGTCCAGTAGATGGTCTCAAGGGTTTTCAGGGGCACGGAGCCCGGATGAAGCGTGATCGTCATGGTTCATTCCCCGATGCAGCGAAAGGCTGCGATGATGTGATCAGTGTCCGCTGCGGATACGGGCATGCATGGGATTGAAGCCCATGCGATAGACCAGTTCCGCCGGCCGGCCGATGTCCCACAGGACGAAATCGGCCCATTTCCCGGCCTCCAGCGTCCCCACCTCGTCGACGAGGCCGAGCGCGCGGGCGGCCTCGCGCGTCACGCCGGCGATGCATTCCTCGACGGTCATGCCGAAGAGCGTCGCCGCCATGTTCATGGTGAGCAACAGCGAGGTGAGCGGCGATGTGCCGGGATTGGCGTCGGTGGCGACGGCCATTTTCACGCCATGCTTGCGGAAGAGGTCGACCGGCGGCTTCTTCGTCTCGCGGATGAAGTAGAAGGCCCCCGGCAGGATGACGGCGACGGTGCCGGCCTTGGCCATGGCCGCCGCGCCCGCATCGTCGGTATATTCGAGATGGTCGGCCGAAAGCGCGTCGTAGCGGGCGGCGAGCGCCGCGCCGTGCAGGTTGGAAAGCTGGTCGGCATGCAGCTTGACCGGCAGGCCATGCGCCCGGGCGGCGTCGAAGACCCGCGCCATCTCGTCCGTCGAGAAGGCGATGCCCTCGCAAAAGCCGTCCACGGCGTCGGCCAGCCCCTCGGCCGCGACGGCCGGCAGCATCTCGTTCACGACCTTCTCGATATAGGCCGTCTTGTCGCCCTGCATTTCCGGCGGCAGCGCATGCGCGCCGAGGAAGGTGGTGCGCACGGCGATGTCGCGCTCCTCGGCGATGCGGCGGGCGGCGCGCAGCGATTTCAGTTCGTTCTCCGTGTCGAGGCCGTAGCCGGACTTGATCTCCACCGTCGTCACGCCCTCGGCGATCAGCGCGTCGAGGCGGGGCAGGGTCTGGCGCACCAGCTCGTCCTCGCTCGCTTCGCGCAGCGCCTTGACGGAGGAGACGATGCCGCCGCCGGCCCGCGCGATCTCCTCGTAGGACGCGCCGGCAAGGCGCAGCTCGAATTCATGGGCGCGGTCGCCGGCATGGACGAGATGGGTGTGGCAGTCGATGAGGCCGGGGGTGATCCAGCGGCCCTCGCAATCGACGGTCTCGGCCCCGGAGAATTCGGCGGGAAGCTCCGCCTGCGGCCCGGCGAAGGCGATGCGTCCATCGACGACGGCGATCGCCCCGTCCGCCACGATGCCGAGCCCGGGCAGGCTTTCCTTCAGCGTCGCGAGCCGGGCGTTGCGCCAGACGCGGGCGGTGTCCTTTTCCTGTGCCGTCATGGTGATTGCCTCTTCCCTGTGTCGGTAATAATGTATATACATAATAAACGAAGACGCAAGGGGCAATTTCCGGGTCCGGCGTCGAAGGCACATCGAAAGAGGGAGGGATGGCATGGCCGTCATTCATGCAAGGCAGGCGCTGCTGGCTGGCGGCTGGGCGAACAATGTCCGCATAAGCATAAAGGACGGCCGGATCGCCGCCGTGGAGAGCGACGCCGCCGCCGCGCCCGGCGACGAGCGCCACGACGCCCTCGTCGCCGGCATGCCGAACCTGCACAGCCACGCCTTCCAGCGCGGCATGGCCGGCCTTGCCGAGACGCGCGGCCCCGGCAGCGACAGCTTCTGGAGCTGGCGCAACGTGATGTACCGCTTCGCGCTGTCGATGACGCCGGACGATGTCGAGGCCGTCGCCGCTGAGCTCTATGTGGAGATGCTGGAGGCCGGCTTCACCCGCGTCGGCGAATTCCACTATCTGCATCACGACAAGGACGGCGGCCACTACGGCGACATCGCCGAGATGGCCGCGCGGATCGCCTCGGCCGCGTCCGAGACCGGCATCGCCCTGACGCTGCTTCCCGTCTTCTACGCCCATGCCGGCTTCGGCGGCACCGCGCCGGGCGAGGGCCAGCGCCGCTTCATCAACGACCGCGATTCCTATGCCGCCCTGCTGGAGCGCTGCCGCGTGCTGACGGACGGCCTGCCGGAAGGCGTCACCGGCGTCGCCCCGCACAGCCTGCGCGCCGTCACGCCGGAAGAGCTTTCCGCCGTCGTCGCGCTGGCCGGCGACAAGCCGATCCACATCCACATCGCCGAGCAGGTGAAGGAGGTGGAGGACAGCATCGCCTGGTCCGGCCGCCGCCCGGTGGAGTGGCTGCTCGACAACCAGCCCGTCGACGGACGCTGGTGCCTCATCCACGCCACCCACATGACGGAGGCCGAGACGCGCGGCATGGCGAAGGCCGGGGCCATCGCCGGCCTCTGCCCGGTGACGGAGGCCAATCTCGGCGACGGCACGTTCCCCGCGCCGGATTTCCTCGCTAGCGGCGGCCGCTACGGCGTCGGCTCCGATTCCAACGTGCTGATCGGCCTGCCGGACGAGTTGCGCCAGCTCGAATATTCCCAGCGCCTCGCCCACCGCGCCCGCAACGTGCTGGCCGCGCCCGGCGGCTCGACGGGCCGCGCGCTGTTCGACGGCGCGCTCTCCGGCGGCGCGGCGGCGCTCGGTGCGACGGCCGGGATCGCCGCGGGCAACGCGGCCGATCTCGTCAGCCTCACGGCCCGCCACGGCCTCGACCTTGCCGGCGACGGCCTGCTCGACGGCTGGATATTCGCGAACGGCGCGGCGGTCGATTGCGTCTGGGTGAACGGCCGCAAGCAGGTCGAGGGCGGGCGGCATGTCGCCCGCGAGGCGGTCGGCCGGCGCTTCACGGCGGCCATGCGGGCGCTCGCCGCGGCGTGAGGGTGTATTGAAAGCCGTCCGGCCGTTTCCTATGACTGTAGATGACGGGGCGAATCTGCGCCCCGCGGCAGCGGAGGCGACCATTTCCATCGACGGGGACAGAACAGCCACGGAGGCGCGGGAGCTGCCGCTGCACCGCCGCATCCTGGAGGAGGTGGAGGGAAAGATCCTTTCCGGCGAATGGCCGCCCGGCCACCGCATCCCCTTCGAATACGAATTGACCGGCCAGTATCGCTGTTCGCGCATGACGGTGAACAAGGCGATCACCGAGCTGGTCAAGCGCGGCCTGATCGAGCGCCGCCGCAAGTCCGGCAGCTACGTCACCCATCCGCATGCCCAGTCCGCCGTGCTGGAGATCCACGATATCCGCCTCGAGGTCGAATCGCTCGGATTGCCCTATCGCTACCAGCGCCGCACGCGCCTCGACCGCGCCGCGAAAGCGGCCGACCGCCGCCTGCTGGATCTGCCGGACCCCGCCCGCCTGACGGAGATCTCGGCCCTGCATTTCGCCGGCGCGCATCCCTTCTGCCTGGAAGACCGCCTCATCAGCCTGGAAGCCGTGCCCGAGGCCGCCGGCGAGACCTTCGAGGATGTCGCCCCCGGCCCCTGGCTGATCAGCCGCGTGCCGTGGAGCGCCGCCGAGCACCGCATCCGCGCGGTCGGCGCCGATGCCCGCGCCGCCGGGCTGCTGGCCATTGCGCCCGGCACGCCCTGTCTCGTCGTCGAGCGCCGCACCTGGAGCGGCGGCCTCTACGTCACCCATGTGCGGCTGACCTATCCCGGCGAGATGCACGAGCTGGTGGCGGAATTCGCCCCGACCCATCCCAAGCAGTCCTGAGGGTGGACGAACCTCCTTCGCTCTGTCAAAAGGCTTTCGGAACGCGACTGCCGATATCCATAGATCGGGGTCGGGCGACCGATTGACGTCACGTCGCTGCCGCGAGATCACGCCGGCCGTTCCATTTCCCTCCATCAGGATCCGTCGCATGACCAAGAAAACCAAACTGGAGCATTCCGAGCTTTCGGGAGAATTCACGGAGGACGGCGTCACGGTCCTGGTCGACATCTCCCGCCCGGCCGGCACGCAGAACGACTGGAAGCTGGAGGTCATCACCCAGGACGAGGACCTTTTCGAATGGGACGAGCCCTTCGCCACGGACCGCGAGGCCTTCGACGAATTCCTCGCGACGATCGCAAGGGACGGCATCCGCTCGTTCCTGGAGGACGACGAGGACGACACGCCGACGACGCATTGAGGCGCTCGGCAAGCACAGGCCCAAAACGACAAAAGCCCCGCTTTCGCAGGGCCTTATGGGCATTCCGGCTGGAAAATGGTGGGCGATGAGAGACTCGAACTCCCGACATCCTCGGTGTAAACGAGGCGCTCTACCAACTGAGCTAATCGCCCGCCGCGTTGGTGGTCGTGATCTATGCGGAACCGGATCGAACCGCAAGAGGCAATCGCAAAGTTTTTCGCATTTTTTTGAACGGCGCCATGGCGATGGACAAGGGTGTGCAAACATTTCGCGGCGCGTCATTCTTTTGTCCTGAAACCTGCTTGACACCCAAACACGAACCCCGTAGTTAGCCGCTCATCGAACGGCTGAGGCCGCTCGGGACGGATGCTTCGTCATCCGGCCGCTTTCGAGGATGCGGGTGTAGCTCAGTCGGTTAGAGTGCCGGCCTGTCACGCCGGAGGTCGCGGGTTCGAGCCCCGTCACTCGCGCCACTCGGAAGGCCGGACGAACATGCGGCGACCGCAAGGTCGATAAGATGCGCGGGTGTAGCTCAGTCGGTTAGAGTGCCGGCCTGTCACGCCGGAGGTCGCGGGTTCGAGCCCCGTCACTCGCGCCACTTCTTTTCCCTCAGGACGTTGTCGTCTTTTCCTCATGCGGTGCGCGAAGCGTTATCGCGTTCCCTTCCCGTAGCGGCAAGTTCATGGCGGCGGGGGATGGGAAGCCGGGTTTTCCCGCCTGCGCAAGATGCGCCGCCGGTGTCCGCAAGAAAGATGCGGCGGGCTCCGGGAGGGCTTCCGTCCTTCCTCCGTCAGGCCGGCCATATTGCTCCCTGTTTACAAAATCCTAATAATTTAAATGACTTGAGCACAGGTTTTTGCGTGACGGCAGGAAAACAGCACAATGATTGCGGCGAAAGCCGGACAAAGCCTTGCGCGGGGGCGGCGACTGCGCTAACGACGTGGCGTTGCAACATACTTTATCGGCTTGCAGGTCTTTGGGCCAACAGGCGTCTCTCCGGCGCCGCGAGCAGGCAGGATGGACGCCAATGACTGAACTTCTCGGTTCCTATATCCCGATCGCCATCTTCATCGGTATCGCGCTCGTGATCGGCCTTGCGCTGCTGGTCGCGCCCTTTGCCGTCGCATACAAGGCCCCCGATTCGGAAAAGCTCTCCGCTTACGAGTGCGGCTTCAATGCCTTCGACGATGCGCGCATGAAATTCGATATCCGCTTCTATCTGGTGTCGATCCTCTTCATCATCTTCGACCTCGAAGTCGCCTTCCTCTTCCCCTGGGCGGTGTCCTTCGGTGAACTGGGCTGGTTCGGCTTCTGGTCGATGATGGTCTTCCTCGGTGTCCTGACCATCGGCTTCATCTACGAATGGAAGAAGGGAGCGCTCGAATGGGAGTAGCTCATACCAACAGCACGCTCGTCGCGCCCGCGGCCAAGGGGATCATCGATCCCGCTACCGGCAAGCCCGTCGGCAGCAACGACGCCTTCTTCGGCGAGATCAACAATGAACTCGCCGACAAGGGTTTTCTGGTCACCTCGACGGACGAACTGATCACCTGGGCGCGCACCGGCTCGCTGATGTGGATGACCTTCGGCCTCGCCTGCTGCGCGGTCGAGATGATGCAGCTTTCCATGCCGCGCTACGACGTCGAGCGATTCGGCTTCGCGCCGCGCGCCTCGCCGCGCCAGTCGGACGTCATGATCGTCGCCGGCACGCTGACCAACAAGATGGCGCCCGCGCTCCGCAAGGTCTATGACCAGATGCCGGAACCGCGCTACGTCATCTCGATGGGCTCCTGCGCAAACGGCGGCGGCTACTATCACTATTCCTATTCGGTGGTGCGCGGCTGTGACCGCGTGGTGCCGGTCGACATCTACGTGCCAGGCTGTCCTCCCACGGCGGAAGCGCTCCTTTACGGTGTGCTCCTGCTGCAGAAGAAGATCCGCCGGACCGGTACGATCGAGCGTTAAGGGCAGGGGACTGATACGATGAGCGAAGCCCTCCAGGAGCTCTCCTCCTATATCGGCGAAGCGGCCGGCGGTCTCGTCGCCTCCGCCGATATCGCCTATGGCGAACTCACGCTGAAGACGGACGGCGCGCGCGTCGTTCAGCTTCTGACCTTCCTGCGCGACGACGTGCAGTGCGGCTTCGTCAACCTCGTCGACATCTGCGGCGTGGACTGGCCGGCGCGCGCCGAGCGCTTCGACGTGGTCTACCACCTGCTGTCGCCACGCCAGAACCTGCGCATCCGCGTCAAGGTGGCGACCGGCGAGGACCAGCCCGTTCCCTCCGCCTGCGCGGTCTATCCGGGCGCGGACTGGTTCGAGCGCGAGGCCTACGACATGTACGGCATCCTCTTCACCGGCCATCCGGACCTGCGCCGCATCCTCACCGACTACGGTTTCGAGGG
>JBDHSZ010000039.1:0-23611 GCA_039812945.1 Shinella sp. | reverse complement strand
ACGAGAACCTTTCCACCGGCTCGCCCCCTCATCCGACCCTTCGGGCCACCTTCTCCCCGAGGGGAGAAGGGAAGATCCGGCAGCGGCATGCCCCATAGCCCCGCCATCGCGGGGAGATGCCCGGCCGACGGAGGGGTCGCTCACCCGCAACGCAACCATTTTGCCTTGCCGAAGAAACCCCGTCCCGAAGGGTTGCCTCCCAGCGCCGGTCTTCCCAATATGCGCCCCCTGCCCCATCCTCCCCGGGAGATTCGCCATGAATGACGACTGGCGGCTGATCGCCGCGCCGGTGAAGATCATCCTTGTCAATTACTGGCGCGCCTCGCGCGGCCTGCTCGCCGTGGTCGCGCTGATCGTCTTCCTCTCGGCCGTCTCGGCCGTCGCCGCGCCCTATCTCTTCTCGCGCCTCGTCGACGCCATGACCGCCGACCGCCTCGCCGAGGGGCTGGCCGCCGGCTTCGCCGTCTATGCGCTGCTGATCGGCGCCGCGGCGGCGATGCAGCAGATGGTGCAGTACCTTTCCTATATGAGCGCGGAGAATCTCAGCTTCATCGCCAGCACCAGCCTGTTCGGCCGGCTGCTCCGGAAGCGGGCGGACTTCTTCATCGAGCACAATCCCGCCGAGATCGAGAGCGCGCGGCGGCGCGGCCAGGGCGCGCTGATGACGCTGGTGCAGATCGGCCTCATCGTCTTCATTCCCGGCGCGACGCAGATCGTGCTCGCCCTCGCCATGCTGGGCGCGACGATCGATATCGAGGTGGCGCTGATCGTCCTCGTCTATGGCTGCGGCTTCGTCGCCCTCACCGCGCTTGCCAATCACCGCACCCGCCGCTTCCTCGACGCGGCGATCGAGGCCGGTCAGGAGAATGCGAAATTCGTCGGCAACGCCATGACGGCGATGGAGACGCTGCGTCATTTCGGCAGCCATGACTGGATGCAGGCGCGCTTTGCCGGCAAGGCCCGCGAGGAGCGCGACAACTGGGCGGCCTTCTGCCGAAGGCGCATCGGCTTCAGCTCGGTGCTCGGCGCGGGCCTTGCCGTGCAGTTCGTCGTCACCTTCCTCTTACTGCTGCCGCGCTACCGGGCGGGCGACCTCAGCGTCGGCGACGTCGTGCTGTTCAACACGCTGCTGCTCCAGCTCAACATGCCCTTCGAGATGATCGGCCATGCGCTCGACGACGTGGTGCGCGCCCGCGCCTCGCTGCTGCCGCTCGCCCGCATCTGGGCCGCGCCGGAGGAGCCCGACGCCGCGACGCCCGGCGGCTTCCTGCCGAAGGACGGCCGGCTCGCCTTCGAGGCCGTCTCCTATGCGCATGAGAACGGCCGCGGCGTGGAGGATGTCAGCTTCGCCGCGACGCGCGGCCGCATCACCTATCTCGTCGGCGAGACGGGATCGGGCAAGTCGACGCTGCTGCGGCTGGCGCTGAAATCGCTCTCTCCCGCCGCCGGGCGGATCACCGTCGACGGCCGGGACCTTGCGAGCGTCTCGCAGCGCGACTGGTACGCCGCCGTCGGCATCGTGCCGCAGGAGCCGACGCTGCTCGACGACACGCTCGCCGTCAACATCGCCCTCGGTCGCCCGATGGAGCGCGAGCGGCTGCGGCGCGCGGCGGAGAAGGCGGCGATCCTCGGCTTCATCGAGGCGCTGCCGGACGGCTTCGAGACGACGGTCGGCGAGCGCGGCCTGAAGCTCTCCGGCGGCGAGCGCCAGCGCATCGCCATCGCCCGCGCGCTCTATGCCGACCCGCAGTTCCTCTTCCTCGACGAGGCGAGCTCGGCGCTGGACGAGGCGACCGAGGCGGGGATCATGCAGCATATCCGCGGCCTTGCCGGCGACGTGACGATCCTCGCCGTCACCCACCGCAGGAGCGTGATCGCCGCCTGCGATCATGTCGTGCGCCTTCGCGCCGGCCGCATCGCGGGCGAAAGCTGAGAAAGCCGATTGACAAGGGGCGCGAAAGGGAGGATACCGCCAGCATGATCAAGAGCACGCACATCGCCGCGACGTATTTTTGGCTGTTCCGATAGGAGCGGCTGTTCGATCATGTCAACAAGCCGCCATCAGGCGGCTTTGTTGTTTTAGGGCACCTGATGGCACGAGAACCAAGGAGCCCGAAATGCACAACACCGTCATCAAGCTCGATCCCCACGCCGTCGAACGCCCGCCGATGCTGACCATCCGCACCGCGCGCGCCGGCGATCTCCAGCAGATCCTCGACATGATCACGCTGCTGGCCGAATGCCACGGCGACAAGGCCAGGACCACCGCCGCCGACCTCGACCGCGATCTCTTCGGCCCCAATCCCTGGGTCACCGCGCTGGTCGCCGAGGCAGGCGGGCGGCTGATCGGCTACGCCATGCTGGTGCCGGCCTACCGCGCCGTCGAGGGCCTGCGCGGCATGGACCTGCATCACCTGTTCGTGCGCGACGGCCATCGCGGCCACGGCATCGGCCGCCATCTCGTCTCCCGCGCCCGCGAGCAGGCCCGCATCGCCGGCTGCGGCTACCTGTCGGTCAGCGCGGCCACCGGCAATTTCGGCGCGCACCGCTTCTACGAGCAGATGAATTTCCGCGCCGGCCCGGTGACGGGCATGCGCTACGTCCAGGCGCTCGGCTGACCGGAAGGCAGGCGGCACGACCCGGCGTCAATGCGCCGGGATCGCCTTGAGATAGGCCGCGATCGCCTCGCGGTCCTCCTTCGGCAGCAGCGCCATGTTCTTCTGCACCGAGACCATCGCGCCGCCGACGCTGTCGAATTCCGGCGTGAAGCCCGTCTCGAGATAGCTGACGATATCGCCCGCGCTCCAGCGGCCGAAGCCGCTTTCCGCCGGGGTGATGTTGGGGATGCGCCCCTCGCCTTCCGGGTTCGGCCCGCCGGCGAGCCATTGGCCGGTCTTCAGCCCGCCGAGCATGTCGCGCGGCGTGTGGCACTCGCCGCAATGGCCCGGCCCCTCGACGAGATACTGGCCGCGCTTCACCGCCTCGTCCGCATCGGCGAGCGTCACGCGCGGCGCTTCGTTGAGGTAGAGGAATTTCCAGCCGCCGAGCGCAAGGCGGATGTTGAAGGGGAACGGCAGGTCGTGCCCCGGCGCGACGTTCGGGCTCTTCGGCAGGGTCTTGAGATAGCCGAAGAGGTCCGCGACGTCCTTGACGCTCATGCGCGAATAGGAGGCATAGGGGAAGGACGGGTAGAGATGCTCGCCGTCGCGGCCGGTGCCGCGCTTCATGGCGTCGCCGAATTCCGCCAGCGTCCAGGCGCCGATGCCGGCCGTCTCGTCGGGCGAGATGTTCGGCGCGTGGAAGGTGCCGAACGGGCTCTTCAGCGCCAGGCCGCCGGCAAGCACGCGCTTCTGGTCGTCCGGCGCGCCCGGCGCCGCGTGACAGCTCACGCAGCCGCCCGCATGGAAGATGCGCTCGCCATTGGCAAGGTCCGGCTCGCCGGCGGAGGCCCATTCCGCCGCCGGCAGCCGCTGCGGCGCCGTCAGGAGGACGAAGGCGCCCGCACCGACCGCCCCGAGCAGGACGATGCCGCCCAGAATTTTCCTCAGTGCCATGACCACTCCCTCTCGTCGGCCGCGCGATCGGGCGGCCGCAATGCACAAGCCTCAGCCGCCCCGGGCGCGCCGGGGCGGTTCCTGTCGTTCCTGGGGGATCGGGTCCGCCGCGTCATTTCTTGACGCGGTAGACCTCATGACAGCCGCCGCAATTGGGGCCGATCGTGCCGAGCGCCGCGCCCACGGCCGCCTGGTCCGCCGGCAGGCTGGCGAGCACC
This sequence comes from Shinella sp., assembly GCA_039812945.1. Lineage (GTDB taxonomy): Bacteria > Pseudomonadota > Alphaproteobacteria > Rhizobiales > Rhizobiaceae > Shinella. The sequence continues at coordinate 19,839 of JBDHSZ010000039.1, read as the reverse complement.
GTATCGACATCCGCGCCGAGCTTGGCGGCCTTGGCCTTGAAGTCGTCCATCTTCTCCCAGATCTCGGCCTTGGCCTCCGTCTCGTGGCCCGCTTCGGAACCGGCCGGGAACTGGTCGGGGAAGGCCTTGGCCACTTCGCTCATCGTGGTCAGCGAGGCCTTGACGACCTCCGCGTCGTAGGGCTTCTCGCCCTTGGCGATGCCGGAGAGCGCGCCCATGGCCCCGCCCACCTTCTTCATCATCTCCTGACGGACGACCTGCGGCTCATCCGCCGCCACGACGGCGCCCGCGCCAAGGGCCGCAAGCGCGGCCGCGACCGCCAAAGTCCTCACCTTCATCGGGTTCTCCCTGTTGTGGCGGCCGGCCGATGCCGCGCCGCCGGTTTGCGATGCGCGGGCATGATTGCATTTTGGGAAAGCGGCGACAGTAAAATCTTTTTGATGCCGGGACGGCGCGGGCGTGACCGGCCGGCCGTATATTCATCGTTTCTTGAGGATTTGGACGCACAACTCGATCGATAGACTCACCACCGGTCCGAGAGCCCGCACCATGTGGAATGCGTTCACCACGACCCTGCTTGCCGACCTCAGACGGATGCTGCCCTTCTACGCTTTCGTGGCGCTCCATGCCGCGGTGGTCCTCGGCGTCGTCGCCTGGCATGCCGATGTCACGGGCACGGCCTACGGGCAATATGTCACGCAGTTCGGGCCGCTCTATTTCGTGGGGCTCCCGGCGATCCTCATCCTCGGCAAGACCGTCGCCGGCATCGTGCGGAACCCGCAGGCGCCGCTGGCCTGGGTGAGACGGCCGACGCCCGCCGAGCTCGGCCGCCTGGCCGGTGCCGCCGCGGTTTTCGGCGCCGTCATCGTCTTCATGGGATCGTTCACGACGTTCAAGACGCTGATGCCCCTCCTGCGGGACGGCTTCCCCTACGATCGCCTGCAGGCCGACCTGGACGCGCTGCTGCACGGCGGCGTCGATCCGGGGCCTTACCTGATGGCGCTGCTCGGCAGGCTGGACATCCTCACCGTGCTGCAATGGAACTATTCCGTCGCCTGGACCGCCTTCACCTTCATCCCCATCTTCTTCGTCGTGCTGCGGGCGCGCGGCACCGTCCGCCTGCGTTATTGCCTGAGCTTCGTCTGGACGGTCCTCGGCAATATCATCGCCTGCCTCTTCCTCTCCGCCGGCCCCGCCTTCTACGGCCATGTCACCGGCGATGCCGCGCGCTTCGCGGAACAGTTGCGGACGATCGACCATGGCGTCGGGTCGATCTTCCAGGCCTATCTCTGGCAGAATCACCTTCAGGGCGGGGTCGGGCTCGGAACGGGTATCTCCGCCTTCCCGAGCGTCCATGTCGGCATCACGATGATGAACGCGCTCTTCCTGCGGGAGCTCAACCGCAAGGCCGGCCTGCTCGGCTTCGCCTATGTGCTGGTCATCCTGATCAGCTCGTCGCTCTTCGCCTGGCACTATCTGATCGACGGCTATGTCTCGATCGCCGTGGTCCTTCTCCTGCACGTCGCCCTGAAACGGGCATTCGCCGCCAGAAGCGCCGCCTCGGCGGAAAACCTCGAACCCGCCATGCCCTGACCGGCACCACGGGGCTCAGGCGACCGCCCGCAGATCGTAATCGGCATGGATTACATCGAACGGAACCTCGACCTTTCCATCATCGGTGCGCTCGACGATGCCCCAGTCAACAAGCGCGCTGACGTCCTGGTGGACACGCCTGACGTCGCGGCCGAGCGATCGCGCAAGGGCCCGGATACCGCTCGGGCTGATGACGGAGAAAACCGTCTTCGAGCGCGAGAGAAGCGTCGCATCCCTGTTGGCATTCAAGCAAAAACCCCGGCCGTTTCCGGCCGGGGTTCGCGTGATCGGCAGGCCGAGGCGGCTTACTTCGTGGCGGCTTCGTAGCGCTCCAGGACGTAGTCCCAGTTGATCAGGCTGTCGACGAAGGCCTCGAGGTATTTCGGGCGGGCGTTGCGGTAGTCGATGTAGTAGGAATGCTCCCACACGTCGACGCCGAGGATCGGCTCGGCGCCGTGCACCAGCGGGTTCTCGCCGTTCGGGGTCTTGGAAATGGCGAGCTTGCCGTCCTTGACGGAGAGCCAGGCCCAGCCGGAGCCGAACTGCGTGGTGCCGGCGGCGACGAAATCGGCCTTGAACTTGTCATAGCCGCCGAGATCGCTGTCGATCGCCTTCTGGAGCGCGCCCGGCAGGCTCTTGCCGCCGCCGCCCTTCTTCATCCACTTCCAGAAATGGACGTGGTTGTAGTGCTGGCCGGCATTGTTGAAGAGGCCCTGGTTGGTGCCGTAGGACTTCTTGACGATCTCCTCCAGCGAGAGGTTCGCAAGGCCCGCTTCCTCCGCCAGCTTGTTGCCGTTGTCGACATAGGCCTTGTGGTGCTTGTCGTGGTGATATTCGAGCGTCTCGCGCGACATGAAGGGGGCGAGCGCATCGTAATCATAGGGAAGCGGCGGAAGTTCGAAAGCCATCTTGGCGTCTCCTCTTGGTTTGCCGCAATTCCGGATGCGGCACATTTTTCGGCCGTTGCTGGAATTGCTCTGGCGACGGAATTTTGTGAAGGAAATCCGTGACCGGAACATAGGAGCGGCAACCGGAAGAGGCAACCGCCCGGTTGCCAAATTTTCCTGACAGGCGGCAAAATCATTCCGGTTTCGCGTGCCGGATCAAGGGGCGGGCGGAACCCATCGGCGATCCGCGACGTTTCCGCCCTTCCCGCCAACAGGAGCCCCTCATGCGCATCGTCACCCTAGCCGCCCTCGCCCTCCCGCTCGCCGCGCTTCCGGCGCAGGCCTCCTCGCCGGACGCCTGGGAGGCGTTCCGCGCCGATGTGGAGAAAAGCTGCCTCGCCAGCCTGCCGGAGGCGCTCGGCACGCCGGACGTCTTCGTCGAGCCGACGGGCACGCAATCCTTCGGCATCGCCGCCGTGGAAGGGCTCTCGCCGGAATCCAAGAGCCGCATCACCTATGTCTGCATCTACGACAAGCAGAAGCAGACCGTGGAGGTCTCCCCGCCGATCGCCGCCGAGTTCCTGCATGTCGTGCGCGAGAGCGAGCGCGAGGCGGCGGCCAGGGAGCGCGCCGCGACCGGCGACAACACGACGCAGGACGCCGCCGGGCAGGAGTGAGCGCCGAGACGACGGCCGGCTAGGATTTGCGGCGTTGCAGCGCCAGCGCCAAAGCGGCGTTTCGCGCATCCTCCGGCGCGGCCTCGACGTCGGGGCGCACGCCCTCGCCTTCCCAGTTGCCGCCCGTTATCGGGTTTTCCGCCCGTCCCGTCGGCACGACGACGAAGAGGCCCGCGCCGAGTTCCGTCAGGCCGCCCGGATTGGCTCCGCCGCGCGTTCGTGCGCCGACCACGGTGGCGCGCTTCAATGCCTGCAGGTCATAGGCGAATTCCTCGCCGGCCGAATAGGTCGCGGGGCCGACCAGCACGAAGACGGGTTTTTGGTAATGCACCGGCGTCGGCGTGCTCCAGAAGGATTCCGTGCGGAAGGTCGCGGTCGCGCGGTTGCGCCAGATAAGGTCGTTGATGTGAACGCGCCGGCCCGGATCGAGGAAGAAGCTGACGAGATAGGCGACCGAGGCCGGATGCCCGCCGCCATTGTCCCGCATGTCGACGATGAGCGCGGCGGTGTCCGAGAGGGCGCGCATGGCGTCGTCGGCGGCCGGATCGAAGACGTCCGGCGGCACGAAGCGTTTTAGGCGGATATAGCCGACATCGCCGTCCAGCCGCCGCAGCTCGAAGCCGGCATCCTCAGGCCCGGCCGGGGCGGGCCGGTCGCCGAACGGCGAGCCGTGGATCACCCGCACATGACTGTCCCGGGTGATCGCCCGCAATTGCCCGGTCAGCCGCGCGGCAAAGCGGTCGGGATCGGCCTCGCCGGCATAGGCGTTCTCGGCCAGCGCCGTCTCCAGCGCATCGGCGGCCGCCATGCCCTTCTCCGGAAAGTCGTATCCCTCGCGCAGCTCCGCGGCGATGCCGGCGATGGTCCTGCCGACAGCCTCCCGATCGAGAAGCGCGCCCTCTGCCGCGCCGGGGAGCGCCGCGGCCAGCGCCGCGAGGCAGGCGACCAGGAAGGATGATCGGCGGTGCTGCGGCATCGGGCTCCCCCCGGACGGGCGATCAGGCATCGCCGCTGGAATGGGCCCAGTCGAAATAGAGGTCGCGCGCCTTGGCCGTGACGGGACCGGGGGCGAGGTCCCGGTCCTCCAGGCGGGTGACGGGGACCACCTTGGAATAGTTGCCCGAGGTGAAGATCTCCTCGGCGGCGTGGAAATCGGCGGGGGTGAGCGTCGTCTCCACCACGTCGAAGCCGGCGCCCCTCAGGAGGCCGATGACGCGCTGGCGCGTGATGCCGGCAAGGAAGGTGCGGTTGGCGGCGGGGGTGAAGACGACGCCGTCGCGCACCATGAAGATGTTGGACGAGGCCGTCTCGGCGACATTGCCCAGCATGTCGCGCACCAGCGCGTTGTCGAAGCCGCGCTTCTTCGCCTCCACCAGCATGCGGGCATTGTTGGGGTAGAGGCAGCCGGCCTTGGCGTCGGTCGGCATGCATTCCACCGTCGGGCGGCGGAAGGGCGAGAGCGTCAGCAAGGAGGCGGCGTTCGGATCGCCCATCGAGGCTTCGAACAGGCAGAGCGCGAAGCGGGTCGAGCCGGCGTCCGGCGCGACGACGCTGATGGGCGAGCCGTGCTCGGCCCAGTACATCGGCTTGATGTAGATCGCCGTGCCGCCGTCGAACTTCCTGACGCCTTCCCAGGCGAGCGCCTCGATCTCCGCAGCGCCCATGGTCGCCGCAAGGCCGAGCGCCTCGGCCGAACGGTTGACGCGCTGGCAATGCAGGTCCAGGTCCGGCGCGATGCCGTCGAACCAGCGCGCGCCGTCGAAGACGGTCGAGCCGAGCCACATGGCATGCGAGGTGGGGCCGATGAGCGGCGGGTTGCCGGAAATCCATTCGCCGTCCACGAAGGTCCAGGTCGTCGTGCGTGGTGAGGTATCGACTGGCATCTTGCTACTCCTTTTCGCCCATCAAAGGCCCGACCGGTCCTCGCGGTCAAGTCGTCCTTGCCTTCCGCCAGCGCGCGCCGCTTGTCCATTCAAGATGTTGAATGGGTGCATCAGGTCTTGTCATGGATGCGCGGTTGAGGGCTTTGCGGGCGCATGCGATAGAAAGGCAAAGGGAGGACGCCATGCGCGCGATGTATTACGAGGCCTTCGGGGCGAGGCCGGATATAAGGGTGCTGCCCGACCCGGCGCCGACGCCCGGCGGCGTCGTCATCAAGGTGGAGGCGACGGGGCTTTGCCGCAGCGACTGGCACGGCTGGATGGGGCACGACCCGGATATCCGGCTGCCGCATGTGCCGGGGCACGAGCTCGCCGGCACGGTGGCGGCCGTCGGCAAGGGCGTGCGGCGCTTCCGCGAGGGCGAGCGGGTGACGGTGCCCTTCGTCTCGGGCTGCGGCCATTGCGGCGAATGCCGCTCGGGCAACCAACAGGTCTGCGAGGAGCAGTTCCAGCCGGGCTTCACCCATTGGGGCTCCTTCGCCGAATATGTCGCCATCGACCATGCCGACCACAATCTCGTGCACCTGCCCGAGGCGATCGACTACGCCACCGCCGCCAGCCTCGGCTGCCGCTTCGCCACCTCGTTCCGCGCGGTGGTCGATCAGGCGCGGGTGAGCGGCGGGGAATGGGTGGCGGTGCATGGCTGCGGCGGCGTCGGCCTTTCCGCCATCATGATCGCCGCCGCGCTCGGCGCCAATCCCATCGCCATCGACATTTCGCCCGAGAAGCTGGATTTCGCGCGCAGGATGGGGGCGGTGGCGACGGTGAACGCGCGCGAAACGGCCGATGTCGCGGAGGCGGTGCGGGAGATCACCGGCGGCGGGGCGCATGCCTCGATCGACGCGCTCGGATCGCCGGTCACCTGCTTCAACTCCATCAAGAATTTGCGCCGGCGCGGCCGGCACGTGCAGGTCGGCCTGATGCTGGCCGACCATGCCAGCCCGCAGATACCCATGGCGCAGGTCATCGGCCACGAGCTGGAGATCTACGGCAGCCACGGCATGCAGGCCTGGCGCTACGACGCCATGCTTTCGATGATCGAGAGCGGCAGGCTCGCGCCGCAACGGCTGATCGGCCGGCATATCGGGCTCACGGAGGCCGTGCCGGCGCTGATGGGGATGGACGGGGCGACGGAGCTTGGGATCAGCGTGATCACGCGGTTCTGAGATATGCGTCACCGAAGTGCCCCTCATCCCGCTGCCGCGACCTTCTCCCCGCAAGCGGGGAGAAGGGGCTGGCGGGACGCCTTTCCCATCAAACGACGGCCGCCGCTGGAAAGAGGCCTTGCATCCTTCCCTTCTCCCCGCTTGCGGGGAGAAGGTCGCGGCAGCGGGATGAGGGGCGAACCAACCGATTGACATTCCTCCCCCGATAGCCGCCAATCGCGGCAAACGTGCAGGAGAATCGCCGCCATGTCCCATGCCGCCTATGTGTTCGACGCCTATGGAACGCTGTTCGACGTGCATGCGGCGGTGCGACGCCATGCGGGGGATGTGGGGCCGAACTACCAGATCTTCTCGGAAATCTGGCGCGCCAAGCAGCTCGAATATTCCTGGACGCGGGCGCTGATGGGGGCCTATGCCGATTTCTGGCAGCTCACCGAGCAGGCGCTCGACTATACGTTCCAGCATATTTCCGGCGTCGATCCGGCGCTGCGGCAAAAACTGCTCGACGCCTACTGGAAGCTCGACTGCTACCCGGAGGTGCCGGCCGTGCTGAAGGCGCTGAAGCAACGCGGCGCGCATATCGCGATCCTGTCCAACGGCTCGCCCGCCATGCTCGCCTCGGCGGTGAAGAACGCCGCGCTCGACACCGTCATCGACGACATCTTCTCGGTCGACGCGCTGAAGACCTACAAGACCGCGCCCGCCGTCTACGACCTGGTGACGACGAATTACCGGCTCTATCCGAACGCCGTCTCCTTCCAGTCCTCCAACCGCTGGGACATCGCGGGGGCGACGAAATTCGGCTTCCGCACCGTCTGGATCAACCGCGCCAACATGCCGGACGAGTATTTCGACCTCGGTCCCGCCCTCATCCTGCCCTCGCTGGAGAGCCTCTGAATGGCTTGGTCCGCCGCGCAGTACCTGAAATTCGAGGACGAGCGCACGCGCCCCGCCGCCGACCTCCTCGCCCAGGTGCCCGCCGATCTTGTAGCCGGCACGGTCTACGATCTCGGCTGCGGGCCGGGCAATTCGACGGAGCTGCTGGTCAGGCGCTTTCCCGGCCGGGGCGTGCGCGGCGTCGACAATGCGGCCGACATGCTGAAGGCGGCGCGCCGGCGCCTGCCGGGCGTCGATTTCGTCGAATGCGACCTTGCCGGATGGCGCCCGCACGAGCCCTCCGCCCTCATCTTCGCCAACGCCGTCTTCCAGTGGCTACCCGATCATGTGGCGCTGATGGCGCGGCTGATGGACGGGCTTCGCCCCGGCGGCGTGCTCGCCGTGCAGATGCCGGACAATCTTGGCGAACCCTCGCATCTCCTGATGGAGGAGAGCGCCGTGGCCGGCCCGTGGCGCAGCGCCTTCGAGGACGGCACGCCGCGCCGCAAGCCCCTGCCCGCCCCCGCCGCCTATTACGACGCGCTCGGCCCGAAGGCGGCGCGCATCGACCTCTGGCACACCATCTACAACCATCCGATGGCGGATGCGGAGGCCATCGTCGAATGGGTGAAGGGCACGGGCCTGCGCCCCTATCTCGACCGCATTCCGGCGCAGCAGCGCGACGGGTTCCTGGCGGATTACGAGGCGCGCATCGGCAAGGCCTATGCGCCGATGGCGGACGGGCGGCGGTTGCTGCGGTTTCCGCGGATCTTCATCGTGGCGACGAAGGCTTAGCGCCGTCATCGGGGCGGGCCAGCGCGCGCTCCACCATTTCCGCGATGAACGCGCTCTTTTCCGAGGTATAGCGATCCCCGTCGTAGGGAAACCGTTCCGCAAGCTCAACCTTCAAGGCCGCATAGGCTCTCGCGGCATCGTCGTGTTGGCGGAGGTAGTCGCGGAACGCCAGACGATGCATGTGCGTGCGATTGCGCGGCGGGCAGAGATAGACCCGCAGCCCCGGCACGGCGCCCTTCAGCAGGAAGGCCCAGACGTCGTCGTCGTAGCGGTTTCCGCGCGGCTGGTAGCCCGCTTCGGCAAGGCGCGCGCCGGCGGGCGGAATGGCCGGCAGGCCGGACAGGGTGACGTCGATATCGATGAGCGGCTTGGCGGGCATGCCCGCGACGGCCGTGCTGCCGACATGATCGACGGCGACCACGGCGGCCCCGAGCATTGCCCGCAAGGCGGCTTCCGCCTCGCAAAAACGCTTCGGCCATTCCGGATCGTAGGGGACGATCTCGACCAATGCCGGCATGGGCTTGCCTCCAGCGGGCCCGCCGCACTCACCGCCGCGCGGTTTTTCGCGCGGCGGCGGCGATCAGTTCGATCAGACGAACTGGCTGAGGCCCGGCACGGAGGCGACGACCTCGTCGACCACGTCGCTGCCGGCATGCTCGCGGGCGACCGCGATGGTCTCCTTCGCAAGGCCGGTGATCTCGCCCATGCCGAGGCCCTGGCTCATCAACTGCTGGCCGAGGCCCATGACGCCGCCGCCGCCGATGGCGCTCATCAGGCTGCCGAGCAGGCCCTTGCTTTCGCCTTCGCCATTGTATTTGGCGACGAGGTCGGACGCGCCCGGAATGGCTTCGATCATCTTGGCGACCGGGCCATCGGCCGCTTCGCGCTGCAGGAAGCCGAGCATCATGCCGATCGCCTTTTCGGCAAGGGCGGCGTCGATGCCGACGGCATCGGCAACGCGGGTGACGAGATCGTTCATGGAAAATCCTCCAAAGGAATTGACGTTGACGTCAAGGTAAATGAAATCTCCGGCAAACTCAAGCGCCCCCGCCGCGCTTTCGCACACGGCGCGCGGCCCTGCAAAGCGTGTTGTTTGCCCGCCGGACTATCCTTATAACCTGCGTGAGACGATTCAATGAAAACATCGCCGGGAAAACATCGCCGGGGCGACGCCCGGCCGACCATCGCAGAACCGGCAGCCAGGGAGTTTCAACGTGGCGGATTCCATTCTTCAGGACGGAAAACTCTATATCGGCACCAGCCGCAAGCCCGACGACAGCATCAACAAGCCGGAATATCTCGACCTGAAATTCGGCAACCGCCACGGCCTCGTCACCGGCGCGACCGGCACCGGCAAGACCGTGACGCTGCAGATCCTCGCCGAGGGCTTTTCCAATGCCGGCGTGCCGGTGTTCTGCGCCGACGTGAAGGGCGACCTTTCCGGCATCGGCGCGATGGGCGAGCCGAAGGATTTCCTGCAGAAGCGCGCCGACCAGATCGGCCTGACGCCCTACGACTTCCAGGAGTTCCCGGTGATCTTCTGGGACCTCTACGGCGAGAAGGGCCATCGGGTGCGCACCACCATCTCCGAGATGGGGCCCCTGCTCCTGTCGCGCCTGATGAATGCCACGGACGCGCAGGAAGGCGTCATCAACATCGCCTTCAAGATCGCCGACCAGGGCGGCCTGCCGCTGCTCGACCTGAAGGACCTCCAGGCGCTGCTCAACTACATGGGCGAGAACGCCTCGACACTCTCCAACCAGTTCGGCTTCATCTCCAAGGCCTCGGTCGGCTCGATCCAGCGCGGGCTGCTGATCCTCGAGCAGCAGGGCGCGGTGCAGTTCTTCGGCGAGCCGGCGCTGAAGATCTCCGACATCATGCGCACGACCAATGACGGGCGCGGCGCGATCTCGGTGCTGGCCGCCGACAAGCTGATGATGAACCCGCGCCTCTACGGCACCTTCCTCTTGTGGATGCTCTCCGAGCTGTTCGAGGTGCTGCCGGAAGTGGGCGATCCGGACAAGCCCAAGCTCGTCTTCTTCTTCGACGAGGCGCATCTCCTCTTCAACGACGCGCCGAAAGTGCTGATCGAGCGCGTCGAGCAGGTCGTGCGCCTGATCCGCTCCAAGGGCGTCGGCGTCTATTTCGTCACGCAGAACCCGCTCGACGTGCCGGAGACGGTGCTCGCCCAGCTCGGCAACCGCGTGCAGCACGCGCTGCGCGCCTATACGCCGCGCGAGCAGAAGGCGGTGAAGACCGCCGCCGACACCTTCCGCCCCAACCCGGATTTCAACTGCGCCGAGGTCATCACCCAGCTCGGCACCGGCGAGGCGCTGGTCTCGACGCTGGAGGGCAAGGGCGCGCCCTCGATGGTGGAACGCACCCTCGTGCGCCCGCCCGCCTCGCGCCTCGGCCCGGTGACGGACGCCGAGCGGCGCAAGATCATGGACGTGAGCCCCGTCGCCGGCCTCTACGACGAGGATTTCGACCGCGAATCGGCCTACGAGATCCTGATGGCCCGCGCCAAGAAGGCGGCGGACGCCGCCGCCGCGCAGGAGCAGGCGCAGGCCGAGGAGGCCAGCCAGCCCGCCGGCGGCAGCCGCTGGACCCTGCCCGGCTTCGGCGACGACGAGCCGGCCGCCCAGCCGGCGCCGAAGCAGCCCAAGCCCCGCGCCGGCTACCAGCGCGAGACGGTGGCGGAAGCCGCGATGAAATCGGTCGCCCGCACCGTCGCCTCCTCGCTCGGACGCGCGCTGGTGCGGGGGATATTGGGGAGCCTGCGGCGGTAGACCGTTTCGGGCGTGGCACCCCCCTCTGCCCTGCCGGGCATCTCCCCCTCAAGGGGGGAGATCGGCAAGAAGCACGACTTTTACCCGATCAGCAACGCTGGAGAAGGCCGGGACGGCGCTCCATCCAATCTCCCCCCTTGAGGGGGAGATGCCCGGCAGGGCAGAGGGGGGTATCGTGCAGGCACACCCGCCCATTCACTTCATCCCCCAGCCCTCATGTGACTGACGCCGCGCCGTGGGGCCCGGGTCAGGCGATGCGCGGATCGGCGCGAAAATCCTCGCGGGAAAAGCCGATGCGCCTCGGCGGGTGGTCGCAGAGCGCCTGCACGCCGAGCGGCGAGAGCCGGATGCGCCAGGTCTGGCGCTCCACCGGCCGCGGCTCGGCGAAGGCGGCGGTCGTGAGCAGGGCGAGATTGCCGCCGGCGGCGGGATCGCGCACCGAGCGGTAGAGGATGGCGGCGATGCCGGCCGCCCGCGCGTCGTCGGCCAGCCGCTGGCAGGCGGCGTAATCGGTCGGGTGCGTCCAGGACGGGGCGTCGCGGTCGAGCGGGGGAAGCGTGAGGTCGAGGGCGCTTTGGGTCGCGACGGCGGCGGAGAAGGCGGTGTAGTCAGCGGCGTTTCCCGGCAGCGGCGTCGCCGGCGATTCGGCGAAGAAGAGCAGCCGGTAGAAGGCCATTTCGGCGAGCGCCGTCTCCACCGTCAGCGCGGCATAATAGACGCCAGGCGTGCGCCCCGCCCGGCGGAAGCGCGAGCCGTGCGGATAGACGGCGCCGTAGCGGAAGGGCGTGGCGAGCAGATAGTCCAGCCCGGCGCATTCGGGCGGCAGCACCGGCTTGCTCTCCTCCAGCAGGTCTTCCAGCAAAGCCTGCTCGTCCAGCGTGTCGACGAGCTTCAGCGTGGAGACGCGGTGCTGCGCCTCGACGAAGCGCCAGACGGCGCCCGCGAAGGGCCGCGCCTCAGACGAGAGCGCGGCGGGCGTCCAGATAGGCAAGGACATCGACAAGGCCGGAAACAGAGGTGATGCGATCGACGGGGCGCGCACCGAGCGCGCTGTTCTCCGCCGTCATCCAGGCGCGCGCGACAGCCTCGTCGCCGCCGGCGACGGCATCGAGCGAGCGGAACAGGCGCACGAGCAGCACGGCGAGCTCGAACGGCTTGGTGCCGCGCTCCAGCAGCGTCTCCCGCCGCTTCAGCCGCGAGACCGTCGCCTCGGAAACGCCGATGACCGCCGAGAGAAGGCGCGCCGTCAGCCCCAGCCGCTCCGCCGCAGTGACGGCCGCCTTGGTGAGCACGACGCCCTCGGCATCGGCGTGCAGGATGGGTTTGCGCTGCATGAGCCGGCCTCCTTTCATGAGAAACAATATAGGCCGTTTCTTTCTCGTGACAAGATGCATGACGAAAGACCCGGATGCAGGGAGCATCCGGGCCTTCGGGAGGTCGCGAGCGGTGGGTCAGTTGCAGATCTTGATCTTCTTGACGATCAGGTTGCCGTAGTAGTCGTAGGACTTCACCTTCTTGACGAAGCAGTGCGGCTTGTAGCCGTAGCTGTAGTAGCCGGCCTGAGACGGTGCGGCGAAAGAGATGGCGGCGACGGCGGCGATGGCGGCGGAAACGATGAACTTGCGCATGGATCTCTCCTGATCTCTGAAGGATGAGCCCCTCTCATCCGGTGATCTGAAGGTCTCACATCGCCCTTCCCGCCGCTGTTCCCGCGGGAACACGCAAAAGGCCGCCCGGTTTGCGGGCGGCCTTTTCTTCGTCGGTTGGCCGGGGGCCGATCAGGCGACGGTGGTCTTGACGTCGAGATTGCCGCGCGTCGCGTGGCTGTAGGGGCACACGACATGGGCCTTCCTGACCAGGTCCTCGACCACGGCCTTGTCGACGCCGGGCACGGAAACCTCGAGCGAAGCCTCGATGCCGAAGCCGCCGCCGTCCTCGCGCGGGCCGACGCCGACGGTCGCCGTGACCTTGGCGTCGTCCGGGATCTTCACCTTCTCCTGGCCGGCGACGACCTTGAGCGCGCCGAGGAAGCAGGCGGAATAGCCGATGGCGAAGAGCTTCTCCGGGTTGGCGCCCGGCGCGCCGTCGCCGCCGAGTTCCTTCGGCAGGGTCAGCGTCACGTCGACGGTGCCGTCTTCGGTCGCGCCGTGGCCGGCGAGGCCGCCGGTCGAGGTCGCCTTGGTCCTGTAGAGAATGGGCATGGAGGTCTCCTTCCTGGTTTCGTTGATGGTGGCAAATTGATATCGCAAAATTAAATCGTGCGCAATATAGTTTTGCAAATTGCAATTTTGGCCGTTCGTGCGATAATCGCAGCATGATCGACAAACGTGACGAAGCTGAGACAGGCGAGGATCAGGCGGACATGCTGGCGCTCGACGCGCAGCTCTGTTTCGCCGTCTATTCCGCCGCCCATGCGCTCAACCGCACCTACAAGCCGCTGCTCGAGCCCTACGGCCTCACCTATCCGCAATATATCGCGCTGATGACGCTGTGGCAGGAGGACGGGCGCACGGTGAAGGGGCTCGGCGAGACGCTGGGGCTCGATTCCGGCACGCTCTCGCCCCTGCTCAAGCGGCTGGAGGCGGCCGGCTATATCCGCCGCGCCCGCGACCGGAGCGACGAGCGGCAGGTGCTGGTGAGCCTCACCGACAAGGGCCGCGCCATGCAGCGCGAGGCCCTCGCCATCCGCATGGAGATCGGCAAGGCGACCGGCTGCTCGCTGGAAGCGCTGCAGGCGCTGACGGGCGAGCTGCATGCCCTGACCGCGCGGCTGGAAGGCATGGACGCCCGCGACGACACGGCTGCCTAGAAGCAGGCACCCTGAGTAGGAACCGCTTGAAAAGCAGGATTTTTCCGCCCGGCGAAACTGTTCGCGACCCGCCCGTCGCGCTAGACTGCGCGCGGCGGAACGGAAACGCCGAGGGGGCGATATTGGATCGGGAATGGTTCTGGCGGAAGGCGAACGGCGCGGCGGGCCTCTGGTGCATCGCCATGGGCCTCGCCGTGATGGCGCTCTGGCTGGCGGAGCCCGCCGGCCTTGCCGAACGCCACCCCTCTCTCTTCGGCATGAAGTTCAACGCGGCGCTCGCCTTTGCCGTCACGGGCGCGGCGCTGCTTCTTGCCGCGCGCGGCCTGCGCCGCCTGCCCGCGCTGATGGCGGCGGCGGTCTTCGCCTATGGCGCCGTCGCGCTCGGCCAGCATCTCCTCGGGCTCGACACGGGCCTCGACACGGCGCTGAACACCCCCTTCGTCGATATCGGCACCAGCCTGCCGGGGCGCATCGCGCCCAATACCGCGCTCTGCTTCGTGCTGGCGGGCCTCGCGCTCGTCCTGCGCGCGCTGCGGCAGGGCAACGACAGGACGCAGATCGCGCTCGGCCTTGCGACGCTCATCATCGCGGCGGCCGCGCTGATCGGCTATGCCATCGCGCTCGACGTCGCGCATGACTGGGTCCGCTTCACGCGCATGTCGTTCCAGAGCGCGACCTGTTTCGCGGCGCTCGGCCTCGCCGTGGTCTTCACCGGCGCGCGGGCGGCCGGCTACAGCCGGGTGGCGCTCGCCGGCATGCTCGGCCTTGCCACCTATCTCCTGCTGCTCGCCATGACCTATTACGAGCTGTCGCGCTACCAGGCCTCGTTCGGCATCACCTTCACCAGCAGCGCCGGCGACGCCCGCTCGACGCTCTCCTCGCTGGTGCTGATCTCCGGCGCGCTCTACGGCGCGCTGCTGACCTATCTCTACCTCTCCACCCGCCGGGCGCGGCGCATGGCCGTCGACCTCGCCGAAAGCAGGGCGCGTCTCGCCGCCATCATCGACAACGCGGTGGACGGCATCATCACCATCGACGACCACGCCACCATCCTCTCCGTCAACGCGGCCTCCACCCGCATCTTCGGCTATGCGCCGGAGGAGATGATCGGCAACAACGTCAAGATGCTGATGCCGGAGCCCTATCACGGCGAGCACGACCGCTACATCGCCAATTACCGCCACGGCGGCGAGGCGAAGATCATCGGCATCGGCCGCGAGGTGGCGGGCCGGCGCAAGGACGGCTCCGTCTTCCCGCTCGACCTCGCCGTCGCCAAGGTGGAGGCTGACGGCGCCACGCTCTACAGCGGCATCGTGCGCGACATTTCCGAGCGCAAGACGAGCGAGCAGGCGCTGATCGAGGCGAATGCGGAGCTGGAGGAATTCGCCTACCGCACCTCGCACGACCTGCGCTCGCCCATCGCCTCTTCCATGGGCCTGCTCGGCATCGCCCGCGAGATGCTGGCGGAAGGCGACCATGCCGGGCTCGGCCAGATGCTGCAGCGCATGGAGCAGAATTTCCGCCGCCTCGACCATCTGATCCAGAACATCATCACCATCACCCGCGACCGGCTGATGGACGAGGAGGAAGGGCCGGTAGCGCTGCGCGGGCTGATCTGCGAGGCGATCGACGCGCTCGCCCATCTCGACGATGTCGGGCGCATCCGCATCGAAAATCACGTGCCAGCGGAATTGACAATCGTCGGCAAGCCATCGAAGTTTCAGATCATCGTCGGCAACATGCTCTCCAACGCGGTCAAGTATCACGATCCGAAGGAGAGCGCGCCGAGGATCGATATCCGCGCCTTCCGCTATGCCGGCAGGCTGCGGCTGTCGGTGGAGGACAACGGCCTGGGCGTTCCGCCCGCGCGCCGCGATTTGTTGTTCAAGATGTTCAAACGGCTGCACCCGAACCGGTCCTTCGGCAGCGGGCTCGGCCTCTATATATTGAAGAAGAGCGCGGAATCCCTCGGTGGGACGGCGCTCTACGAAGCAAGGGATAAGGGCAGCCGGTTCATCATCGAGCTGCCCGATGGGGATATCGGACATGAAGATCACATCGATCCTGGTCGTCGATGACGACGAGAACGACCAGTTCATCTGCGAATACACGATTCGCAAGTTCGACCCGTCGATCCGCGTGCTGAAGGCCTTCGACGGCGCCGAGGCGCTCGACCTGCTGCAGGAGGAGACGCCCGACGCCATCATCCTCGACATCAACATGCCGGTGATGAACGGCTTCGAGTTCCTCGACCGCTATGCCGAGGAATTCGAGGTGCACGCCCCCGTCGTCGCCATGCTGACCAGCTCGCATCTCGGCAAGGACCGCGAGCGGGCCATGCAATACAGCTTCGTGAAGAGCTATTTCGAAAAGCCGCTGCAGGCCGATCACCTGCGGGTGATGGCGGAGCTGCTGAGGGAGTGAGGGCATCCGTCCGCTCGGCGGTCGACCGCCTGTAAGGCGTCGCCGAACCTCCCTTCTCCCCTCGGGGAGAAGGTGGCCCGAAGGGTCGGATGAGGGGGCGATGCGGAGGGAAAGCTTAACCTGTTGCGCCTTCGGCGGCCCCCTCATCCGCCTGCCGGCACCTTCTCCCCGCGGGGGAGAAGGGGAAAGCGGCATCGCGTCGTTCCATGGGCGACGGCGGCGTGCCCTTGGCTCGCATGCGGCATCGCCGCCACAAGGGAGAGATTGCGGATGGGGCAGCGCCTTGCCTGTCTCTGACGCTGCTTGTTGCGCCTTCGGCGGCCCCCTTTCCCCGCGGGGGAGAAGGGGAAAGCGGCATCGCGTCGTTCCATGGGCGGCGGCATCGCGCCCTTGGCTCGCATGCGGCATCGCCGCCACAAGGGGGAGATTGCGGATGGGGCAGCGCCTTGCCTGTCTCTGACGCTGCTTGTTGCGCCTTCGGCGGCCCCCTCTCCCCGTGGGGGAGAAGGGGAAAGCGGCATCGCATCGTTCCATGGGCGACGGCATCGCGCCCTTGGCTCGCATGCGGCTCGCCGCCCCAAGGGGGAGATTGTGGATGGGGCAGCGCCTTGCCTGTCTCTGACGCTGCTTGTTGCGCCTTCGGCGGCCCCCTTTCCCCGCCGGGGAGAAGGGGAAAACGGCAGCACATCGCTCCATGGGCGACGGCATCGCGCTCTTGGCTCGCATGGGGCATCGCCGCCACAAAGGAGAGATTGTGGATGGGGCAGCGCCTTGCCTGTCTCTGACGCTGCTTGTCGAGCGGAGAGCCTGCCCCTTGCCGATCTCCCCCCTTGAGGGGGAGATGCCCGGCAGGGCAGAGGGGGGGCGCCCCCCGGCATGCCGAAAGATCGGCAACATTGCCACCATTGCATACAATTTTCGCCTGCTGCCGCTTTCCCTCTCCCTTTCCGCAAAAGCTTCGCCATAGTGCCGGCATGTCGACGATTCGCCCGCTGATTCCCCTCCTCGTCACAGCCGGCATCCTGATCGGAGGCAACGGGCTGCAGGGCACGTTCATCGCGCTGCGCGCCTCGCAGGAGGGCTTTTCCACGGCGCTGATCGGCGTGCTCGGCGCGGGCTACAGCATCGGCTTCGCCATCGGCTGCATCTATGTGACGCGCGTGCTGCGCGCCATCGGCCATATCCGCACCTTCTCGGCCATGGCGGCCATCGCCTCGGCCTCGGCCATCGCCATGGTGCTCGTCATCGATCCCTTCATGTGGTTCGCCATGCGCCTCGTCGCGGGCATCTGCTTCGCCAGCCTCTTCGCCACCGTCGAAAGCTGGCTGAACGCCTCGGTCACCAATGCCAACCGGGCGCGCACCCTGTCGATCTACCGCCTCGTCGACCTCGGCTCGGTGACGGCGGCGCAATATCTCATTCCCGGCATCGGCATCGGCGGCTTCGAGCTCTTCGCCATCGTCGCCATGGCGCTGTCGCTGTCGCTGGTGCCGATCTCGCTCGCCGACCGCTCCAGCCCCACCGTGCCGGAGGCGATCCGCTTCGACATCAGGAAGCTCTGGAACATCTCGCCGCTCGCCACCGTCGGCTGCATCGTCGTCGGCCTCACCAATGCCGCCTTCCGCAATCTCGGGCCGATCTATGCGCACGATATCGGCCTGTCGGTGACGGCCATCGCCAGCTTCATGAGCGCCGGCATCGTCGGCGGGGTCGTGCTGCAATATCCGCTCGGCATCTATTCCGACCGGCTGGACCGCCGCCTCGTCATCCTCGTCGCGACGCTCGGCTCGACGCTCGCCGCCCTCTACCTCGCCCTCTTCGCCGGCGGCGACGAATGGAAGAACCTTGCCGGCATCTTCGTCTTCGGCGCCTTCGCCATGCCGCTCTATTCGCTCTGCTCCGCCCATGCCAACGACCATGCCGGCGAGGGCGAGCATGCGCTGGTCTCGGCCGGCGGCCTGTTCTTCTGGTCCTGCGGGGCGATCATCGGCCCGCTCTTCGCCTCGGTGCTGCTGCAGGTCTTCGGGCCGCAGGCGCTGTTCCTCTATACCGCCGTCGTGCTCGTCGCCTTCATGGTCTATACCGCGCTGCGCATGGGCGCGCGCCCCGCCGTGCCGGCCGGCGAGCGGCGCAGCCGCTTCCGCAACCTGCTGCGCACCTCCTTCTTCTTCAACAAGCTGGCCGCGCCCGACAAGGATCGCAACGGCGGGCGCTGAGCCTGCGGCAATCTGGTCCCTGCCCGCTTATTGATGAGCTACGCCCTCAGGTTTAGAAGCGAGGGACGTCACCGGAGGGACCGCCATGCTGACACGCCGCACGCTGATGAAGGGCGCTCTTGCCGCCGGGGCCTATGCCGGCGGGCTCGGGCTGGCGGGCCGCTTCGGCGGGGCGGCGACGGCGCAGGCGGCCATGCCCCTCGTCGCCCGCCGCACCGAGGCGCTGATCACCGACAAGGGGCCGACGAAGGGCGCGATGACCTATGGCGAGGCGGAGATCCCGCCGGTGCTGCGCATGCGCCGGGGCGCGCCCTTCGCGCTGCGGCTCGACAACAGGCTGGACGAGCCGACCACCATCCACTGGCACGGCCTGCGCATCGACAACAAAATGGACGGCGTGCCGTTCCTCACGCAGCCCTATGTCTATGGCGGCGACGGCTTCGACTATGCCTTCACCCCGCCCGACGCCGGCACCTTCTGGTATCACCCCCATTGCAACACGCTGGAGCAGATCGGCCGCGGCCTTGCCGGTCTCGTCGTGGTCGAGGACCCGGCCGATCCCGTCTTCGACGCGGAGATCGTGCTCAACCTGCGCGACTGGCGGCTCGGCGGCGACGGGCAGTTCATCGCCCAGTTCAAGCCGCGCGACGCCGCCCGCGCCGGCACCTTCGGCACCGTACGCACCGCCAACTGGCGACAATCGCCGCAATACGACGCGCCGGCCGGCGGGCTCGTGCGCCTGCGCCTTGCGGCGACCGACGTCACGCGCATCCTGGCGCTTACCGTCGAGGGCGCGGAGGCGCTGGTCATCGCCGCCGACGGCAATCCGGTGGCGGAGCGCTTTGCCCCCGACCACCTGATGATCGGCCCCGGCCAGCGGCTCGACCTCGTGCTGCGCATGCCCGACGCCGAGGGCGCGGTGGCCGCGCTGAAGGACCTGCGCGGCACGAAGCCCGCCACGCTCGCCAGCTTCCGCGCCGTCGGCGCCTCGCTGAAGCGCGCCGTCGCCGACCTGCCGGCGCTTGCGGAAAATCCCCTGCCCGAGCCGGACCTTTCCGCCGCGAGCGAAATCCCCTTCATCCTCAGCGCCTCGGCGGAGGAGCGGCCGAAGGACGGCATCTGCGGCTCGCTCGGCTATAATTTCTGGGCCATCAACCGCGTGCCCTGGGCGGACGACACGGGCGACCCGACCGCCCCGCTCGCCGAGATGAAGGCGGGCCGGACCTATGTCTTCAACGTCGAGAACCCGACGCCGCAGGTCCATCCGCTGCACCTGCACGGCCTCGTCTTCCGGCCGATGAACTCCAACAAGCAGGCCATCCGCCCGCATTTCTCCGACACCTACCTGATCCTGCCCGACGAGAAGGTGCAGCTCGCCCTTCGCGCCGACAATGTCGGCGACTGGGTGTTCCATTGCCACATCATCGAGCACCAGAAGACCGGCATGACCAGCTATGTGCGGGTGACGTAAGGGAACCAACGGGCAAGTTTTCGATTGTGGCAAAACCGTGGAACGTCTAAAGCTGCCCGATCCAAAATCTCAGAGAAAAGCCCGCCCGAGCCATCATGCAGATCATCGAGACCACCGCTGCCCTTCGCGACGCCTGTGAGACGCTCGCCCGTTCCGAGTATCTGACGATCGACACGGAGTTCCTGCGGGAGACGAC
>JBDHSZ010000038.1:0-23710 GCA_039812945.1 Shinella sp. | reverse complement strand
ACGACCATCGTCGACGCGCCGATCAGTTGGGGCGGCTGGTCGCCGCAGAACTACGGCCGCAGCTATGCCGGCCGCATCACGCTGATGACGGCCATGGCGAAATCCATCAACACCGTTCCGGTGCGCCTCGCCAAGGACAAGCTCGGCACCAAGCGCATCGCCGAGCTTGCCAGACAGATGGGCGTGGAAACGCCGCTGCGCACCGACAAGACCATGCCGCTCGGCACCTCCGAGGTCACCGTGCTGGATCAGGCGACGGCCTATGGTGTCTTCCCGGCAGGCGGCGTCGGCGCGCGCCGCCACGGCATCAGCCAGATCATCAATTACGACGGCGATATCCTCTACGACTTCGGCCGCGACGAACCGCCGGCACAGCGCATCCTTTCGGAAGGGGCGAATTCCTCGATGAACCGCATCTTCGTCACCATTCCCGTCAGCGGCACCGCAAGGCGCGGCGCGCTCGACCGCGGCATCGTGTCGGGCGGCAAGACGGGCACGACGCAGGCCTATCGCGACGCCTGGTATGTCGGCTTCACCGGCAATTACACCGCCGCCGTCTGGTTCGGCAACGACGACTACACCTCGACCAACAACATGACCGGCGGCTCGCTGCCCGCCATGACCTTCAAGCGCCTGATGGACTATGCCCACCAGGGCATCGAGCTGCGCGCCATCCCCGGCATCGACAACCCGCTGCCGGACGGCAAGAAGGCGAGCGAGGTCGCCGCCGCCCCGAGCGACGACAACCCGCTGCCCGCCCTCGTCCGTCCCCGTTCGCTCTCCTCCGACGTGACGAAGCTGCTGAAGGACATCGCCCGCCAGTTCCACGAGGCGGGGCCGCTGAAGGCGGACGGCCGCGTGGCCGCGCTTGACGCCGACGCCGCCAGGCGGACAGAGTGACGGATAGAGCGTTTCGGCGTTTCTCCGAATCGCAAAAACGCTCTATCTCTTCGTTTCGACGCAATTCCGGAGGCAAACCGCTTTCGCACGTCGCCGGAATCGCTTTTTGTTTTCGTCTGTCTTGTCGGGAAAACCGGGGTCCACTTTTCCCTGACAAACTCCAGCCAGTTCCAACGGTCGATCCTCTTGTTCCGCACGCCCCTCGTCATCGCCACAGCGCTCGCCGTCGCCTTCGGCCTCGGCATCCTGAGCTCGATCTATGCGCTGCGCGCGACGGTCGGCTTCGGCGCCATCGCGCTCGGGCCGTGGACGGCCTTCCCCGCCGCCCAGACGGTCGACGCCGATCCTTACGCGAAGGCGCACCGCGCGCGCGACGGCCGGCTGCTGCTCGGCAGCGCCGAGGGCCTCGCCTTCACCGCCGCCACGGACAGCGAGAACCGCACGCTGGTCGAGAACTGCCGCTACGAGATATCCGGCATCACGCCGCCCGCGCGCCTGTGGACGCTGCATGCGGCCGACCGCGGCGGCAACCCGCTGCCCGGCGCGCGGCCGGACCTTCCGACCGGTCTCAACGCCTGGTCGGTGCTGCGCGACGCCGACAGCCGTTTCACCATCCGCATCGCCTCCTCGGCCACGCCCGGCAACTGGCTCGCCGTGCCGGAGGGCCGGGCGCCGTTCCTGCTCGTCATGACGCTGCTCGACACGCCGACGGCCGGCAGTTCCGGCGTCATCGACCTTGCCATGCCCGGCATCGTCCGGCTGGACTGCGCCGATGCGTAGCCTCCTCTACGCCATCGCCGTCGGGCTCATCGGCGCGGCGCTCCTGCATATCGTCATCATCCTCTCGCTGCCGAGCTTCACCGGCCGCGACGCCTATACCCGCGTTCAGGCCTTCGGCGAGACGAACCGCTTCTTCCCGCTGGCGAACGCGGGAGACACGCTCGCGCCGATCAACGACGACCCCGCGCTGAAGACCGCCGTCTGCGCCTTCTCGGTGGAGAACGGCCCGATCCGGCTGTTCGCCGAGGGCGACGTGCCCTTCTGGTCGCTCGCCGTCTATGACGATGCCTCCAACGAGGTGTTCAGCATGAACGACCGCACCTCGGTCTCCGGCGCGCTGGACACGCTGGTCGCCACGCCGATCCAGCTCATCGGCCTGCGCAAGGCGCTGCCGCAGGAGCTGGAACAGTCGATCCTGGTGGAGATGCGGGGAGAGGAAGGCTATGCCGTGCTGCGCACCTTCGTGCCGACGGAAAGCCGGCAGGAAGCCGCCACGGCCTTCCTTGCCGACGCGAGCTGCGAGCCCTTCCCGGCGGATCAATGAAGCCGCTGCGCGAAGGAGCGCGAGGCGCGGGACCGTCCCGCCGCCATGCATGCGCGCGAACGCGCCCGACCGCCGCCGCACGGGCAGCGATCGACCATGTCTAGGTCCGGCGGGCGGTCTCCGAAGAGGCGCCGCGCTTGCCCGCCTTGCCGCCGCGCGTCGCAATCATCGCGGGCGTCAGGCGCTCGTAGCGCACACCGGTGAAAAGCAATATCTGCGCCGGAGCGTCCCGGCGAACGGTATCGCGGCGCGGCGTGCGCGCGAGCCATTCCGTCAATCGTACCACGTCTGCCATTCTCGCCTCCATAAGAAGAATCGAGACGGATGAAGCACTCCTACATTCTCACCCTGCCCCCTTCAGCGGGCCGGTGCATCCGGTTCCGTCACCCGGACGCGACATGAGCTCGATGTCATCCCAGTCGCATACGGGTGGAAACGGCGATACGGGCCAGAGGTTTCCCATTCGCGGGACGTCGTCCGGTGGCCGCCCGGTATCCGGAACATCGCACCTTTCCCTTCCGAAACGGCGCCGCCCGGAGGCGACCGCCGCTTCCATGGTCGAATCATATCACGTCAAACGCAATAGACGAGCCGATCCATGCCCCCAAAACTAATGGCTGCCGGGTTAACATTCTGTTAACGTTAGCGTGAAGAGGCGGTTTTCGCTGTTCCCCCGGGAACCGGCCCTGCGGTGGGAGCGCCCTTTCACAACTGTGCCGATACGGGCACGGCCGCTTCATCCCGCTTGCGCAACCGGAGCGACACGACATTGTAAACATTGCGGTTTCCGCGCGAGCAAGGTTAACGGCTCGCTAACGTTTTTCCTCTAGTTTTCATGAATGACAGCAGGGATCGGCAAGGGGCTGGCGATCCGGGGATGACAGGTGTTTCGTGGCGGACAGGTTTCGCGAACTGGAGAGGCCGCAAGGCGGGCGAGCGAAGGACATCGTGCTGATGGCCACGGTCTCCAGCTTCGAGAGCCTGCGCTTTCCGTCGAAATCGGACCTCGCCCAGTTCGGCGAGCTGTTCGAGCCGCTCTATGCCGCCTCCACCGACGAGGCGCGCCGGCAGGCCGTCGCCGCGCTGTCGCGCTGCCCCCAGGTGCCGGAGGAGACGGCCCTCTTCATCGCCCGCCAGCCGATAAGCATCGCCGCCATCTTCCTGATGGGCTCGAAGGCGATCGGCGACGTCACGCTGATGCGCATCCTGCGCGCCGGCGGCCCGGAACACGCCCGCGCCATCAACCGGCGCGACGACCTCTCGCCCGTCATCATCGAGGCGCTGGTCGGCACCCATCAGGACCATGCCAGCCGCCGCAGCGGCGAGGACCGCGAAGCCGCGCTCGCCGAAGCTGCCCGGCTGGAGCGGGAGGAGGAGATCCGCGAGGAGCTGCGCGCCCTCGTGCGCGCCGCCACGCCTGCCGCCGAGACGCCCGTGCGGCTGGAGCCGGTAAGCGAGATGCACCAGGTCCTGCTCGTGCGCTTCGCGCGCGAAGGCGAGACGGGCATGATCGCCGTCACGCTCGCCGACGCGCTCGCCTCCAGCCAGTGGCTGTCGGAGCGCATCCTGCTCGACGTCTCGGGGCGGCAGCTTGCCGAGACCATGCTGGCGCTGGGCATGCCGGAAGCGGACGGTCTCTTCGTGCTGAAGGCGATCTATCCGCATCTGGCCGAGGGCCGCGCGCAGACGCTGCTCGCCGAACTGGACCCGGGCGAGGCGATCCGCCGGGTCGAGAGCTGGCAGCGAGCCGACAGCTACACGAACGGCGACGGCCCGCCGAAGGCCGCCAACGGCGACGACGCCCCGGCAGGGGAGCAGGCCCCCCACGGCATGCCCTCCGCCCCCGGCCGCCAGCGCGCCGCCGGCTGACCTTTCCTCCTAGAGAACGCGCCGTCTTGCAGCGACAGGAACCGTCGCCCCTTCCTCGCGCCCGGCGGCGAGCGCCGCTAGTATGGTGACGACGAACATTCCCGAAATCAGCAATGCAAGGGCAGGCAGCACGATAAGCATGGGGCGTTCCTCCAGGACGAAGACAGGCCGGCGGCCTGCACGCCCCGCTTTTCCCATGCTGCCGGCCGCGGCGCTGTTCCCGGGGTAACGCGGCATATCCCCTCCTCCGCGCCCGCGGCTGGGAAATCACCCATAGGGCACGCCGTCGCCGAATCTCCCCTTCTCCCCTCGGGGAGAAGGGAGAAGGCCGCACCGTCTCATTTCATATGCAAGTGCCCAGCCGTGGGCTGGCCAAGGCCGGAGGCCGTATTAGGCATGCCCCCTAGCACCGGAAGAACTCATCGTCCTTCGGCTCGCCCCCGGCAGCTCGATCAGATCGCCAAGCTCTTCCGTCTCGATGCAACCCACCCGGGGGCCTTGCCCCTCACCCTAACCCTCTCCCCGCAAGCGGGGAGAGGGAACGTGCCCCACGCGGCGCACAAACTCGGGAAAACGGCACGGCATATCCCCTTCTCCCCGCCAGCGGGGAGAAGGTGGCCGGCAGGCCGCTAGCGCCGGAAGAACCCGTCGTCCTTCGGCTCGGCCCCCGCCAGCTCGATCAGATCGCCAAGCGCGTCCGTCTCGATGCTGACCACCCAGAGATCGCCGTCGAAGCGCCGCTCCCGGCCGATCGCTTCGGCGACCGCGTCGGCCGCGGCATGCTCCAGCCGCGCCTCGAACAGCCGCCGCCCGCTGTCCTCGGCGTCGAGGAAGCTCTGCGGCGCGGGGGCGAAGAGGCTTTCCGACCCGTCGCGAAAGACCTGCCGCACGAACACCGCCCCCGCCTCCTCCGCGCCCTTCGCCTCCACGGCGGCGAAGTCGCCGCGCGCGAAGACGCGGCGCAGCAGGGCGGAAACGAAGATGTCGGTGCGAAGGCGCATGGCGGCGGCATACACGGCGGCGCCCGGCGGGGCAATGCCAGCCGCCGGCGCCAAAGCATTTCCAGCCAAAGCGAAGCCGCTTTGGCGTCGGATAATGCGGCAAAACAAGAATCTACAGCGCGCCGATATCCCTGAGCTTGGCGAGCACCCGCTCGTTCGGCTCGCCGGTCACCGGCAGGCGGTAATGTTTTTCGAAATGGCGGATGGCGGTGCGCGTCTTCTCGCCGATCAGCCCGTCGACGGCGATATCCGTATAGGCGATGTTGCTGAGGCCCTTCTGGATCTTCATCACCAGGTCGCTCGGCGCGGGCCGCGCCACGGCGGAGGTGATGCCGGGATCGGCCCCGGCCTTCAGGATCGCCGCGGCGACCGGGTCGCCCTCGTCCCCGGCCGGCTGCTTCTCGATGAGGCTCGCCACCTCGTCGAAGGGCCGCTCGGCCGGCGTCACGCCGGTGACCTCGGGCATCGGCTCGCCCTCCTCGAGGCGCTCGATGACGAAGGTGGTCTGGTCGTGCGGCTCGGGCCGCCGCGCGGCGAAGCCGAGCGAATTGTCCGCCGAGCGCATCTTGAGGAAGGGCGCGGGATGGCCGCCGGGCTGATACCACAGCGCATTGGCCGCCACGAAGGAGAAGACGACGAGGAAGGCGCAGGCGCCGCCCACGGCGGCCGGATGGCGCGCGGCGAGCCCGCCGAGCGCGGCAAGCCCCGCCATCACGACGTTCGGCCGCCGCTGCGGCCGGCGCTCAGCGCCGGGACGCGCCTTGCGGGCCTGGCCCTGCGGCCGCCGCTCAGGCTGTCTTCTGACGTGCGCGTTCATCTTGCGTGTCCCTGCCATCGAGCGACGGCTCGTAAACGGTCTTCGTGTCCGCCGCAAGGCGCGGCGGGAAATCGACGGTGGATGCGGCCCCGGCCTTGTCGTCGCATTCGGGCGCGACGCCCGAGCCGTCCGCCGGCACGCGCACGGCGATGACCGTGCCCTCGCCCGGGCTGCTCTCGATGGCGAGGCTGCCGCCATGCAGCGCGACGAGGCCCTTGACCAGCGACAGGCCGAGGCCGGTGCCCTCGTATTTGCGGGTATATTCGTTCTGCACCTGCATGAAGGGCTGGCCGATCAGCTCCAGCTTGTCGGCGGGAATGCCGATGCCGGTGTCGCTGACCGTGAGGATCAGGTCCCTGCCCTCGCGCGCCGCATCGATGGTGACGACGCCGCCGCGGTCGGTGAACTTGATGGCGTTGCCGACGAGGTTGATGAGGACCTGCTGGATCGCCCGCTGGTCGGCGACGGCCTCGCCGATAGCGCGCGGCACGCGGCTGGTGAGCTTGATACCCTTGTCGCGCGCCTGAAGGCCCAGCATCTGCTCGCAGGCCCGCACGCTGTCGGCGACGACGAAGGGCTCGGTCAGAAGCTCGTAGCGGCCCGCCTCGATCTTCGAGACGTCGAGCATGGTGTTGACCACCGACAGGAGATGCGAGCCCGACTGGTGGATCAGCGCCACATATTCGCGCTGCCGGTCGTTCTCCAGCCGGCCGAAATATTCGCCGGAGAGGATGTCGGAGAAGCCGAGGATGGCGTTGAGCGGCGTGCGCAGCTCGTGGCTGACGGCGGCGAGGAAGCGGGTCTTGGCGTCGTTGGCGGTTTCCGCCTCGGCCGCCTTGCGCGCGTTCTCGTTGCGCAGCCGCGCCTCTTCGGAAATGTCGCGCGACTGGGCGACGACGGCGGCGAGCGCCCCGTCGGCGCCGCGAAGCGCCGTCATCTCGACGCGCATGTGCACGAACTGCTCGGCGTCGCCCTCCAGGCGCGGAC
Source organism: Shinella sp. (assembly GCA_039812945.1). Taxonomy (GTDB): domain Bacteria; phylum Pseudomonadota; class Alphaproteobacteria; order Rhizobiales; family Rhizobiaceae; genus Shinella. The sequence continues at coordinate 16,812 of JBDHSZ010000038.1, read as the reverse complement.
GGTCGATGCGGATATCCACCGTCTCGCGCGCGCCGCCCTGGCGCAGGCGGTCGATGGCGGCGAGGAAGCCGAGCCGGTCGGAGACGTGGATCTGGTCGAGATAGCCGCGGCCGGACGGATCGCGCATCCAGGCGAGCGTGTCGGCGCGGTCGCGGCCGTGCACGGCGGTCACGAAGCCGCGCGCATCGTGCAGTGTCACAAGGCCGGCGAAGAGATCGTAGGGCGAGACCGGGCTCGGCGCGGTGTCGGCCATCGTTTCGGCGAAGGACTTCTGCGGGCCGGCCTTCGGCTGGCGCGCCGCGGTGGCGGCGGCGGCGAGCAGCGCGCCCGCGCCGGCAAGCGCCACGCCGGCCGGCAGCGCGGCGGAGGCGGGCATGACGGCGGAGAGCGCGAGCGGCAGGCCGGGAACGGCGGCCAGCAAGGCCAGCGTCGTCGCGCGCAGCGAAGCGGACGGGCGCGCATCCGCCGCGCCCATGCCAGCAACGCCAGCAACGGCGCCCAGACGGGCGGCCATTCTGTCAGCGATGGTGGACAATTGGCGCAACGCGAAACCCTGCCGTTCATGTTCTTTTCTATGAGCCCAAAATCGCATCGGCGACTTAAGGAAAGGATAAACGGCCGGCGCCGGAACGGGCCGAAAAAGCCCCAAAAGTCCCATTTCGAGGCAATCCAACGGCCATTCGTCCGGCGTGGTTAACGGGGCGTAAGCGCCTCATTTTGCGGCATTTTTCTGTTCATATTAACTTCTGCGGCAAGGCCCCCCGAATGTCGCTCCCGGCATTCCGGGCGGCGGCGGGCGCAAGGCGCGCCATCATCCTTAACGGGGTTCGCTAAAATCTGCCTCAATTGCCGCCGAGCCGTGAATTAGATCGCATTTTAATCGAAACTGCGCAAAACCCGAGCGTTTCCGGCAAAGGGGAATTTCCTTCCGCCGTCTATTGTCGCCTCAACGGTTCGCCAAGGACCAGCACGCCCAAGGCCGCAAAGAGCCGAGGCGAGATAAGAGGATGGCAAGCGATGTGGTTTCTGCTCAAGGGAACGTTCTGGTTCTCACTGGTTCTCGTCCTGCTCCCGTTCCTGAACGCGGAATCCTCCGCGAAGCTGGAAAAGGGGCCGACGGTGGCGATCGGCGACACGTTCAGCGCCGCAAGCGAGGCGCTGACCTATGTCACCGCCATGTGCCTTGAGAAGCCCGACGTGTGCGAGAAGGGCGCGGAGACCTTCGTCGCCCTCGGCCACCGGGCCCGCGAAGGCGCCCGCATCGCCTACCAGTTCCTCGACACCCAGTTCGCCGAAGAGGGCGCGGACCTCGCCAAGGCCGATCCGGCCGGCAAGGACGCGCTGAACCAGCCGCTGCCCTCGCTCGCCGCGGTCGATGCCGACGACGAGGTCGTCACCGGCACCGTCGCCATCCCGACCCGCCGCCCCGCCCCCAAGGGCTGAGCCTTCCGCTGCCGGCCCTGCCGCCAAAGTTTCTGCCTGCCTGACTTGTTGCATCGCAACCGCCGCATGGACCCGTTCCCTGCGGCGTTTCTTTGCGCGCCGGGCGGTTTGCGGTTCAAATAGCCGGCCGGCTCGCCTATATGGAAGGCGACACCCGGGACGGATACATCATGGCCACGCTGCAAGAGATCATCGACGACTTCGCCTTCCTCGACGAGTGGGAGGACCGCTACCGCTATGTCATCGAACTCGGCAAGGCGCTGCCCGACCTGCCGGAAGACCAGCGCACCGCCGCCAACAAGGTGCAGGGCTGCGCCAGCCAGGTCTGGCTGGTCAGCCATGCGGCGGACGGGGCCGATCCGGTGATGACCTTCGAGGGCGATTCGGACGCGCATATCGTGCGCGGCCTCGTCGCCATCGTGCTCGCCATCTATTCCGGCAAGCGCGCCTCCGAGGTCGCCGCGCTCGACGCCATCGACACCTTCGACGCCATCGGCCTCGTGGAACACCTCTCCTCCCAGCGCGCCAACGGCCTGCGCTCGATGGTCAGGCGCATCCGCGAGGAGGCGGCGGTGCAGGTGGCGGCGTAGGGGTTCGCCACCCAACGGCAAAGCATCAGCTCCCGTCGTCCTTTCTTGGCACGCCGTCGCCGAACCTCCCTTCTCCCCTCGGGGAGAAGGTGGCCCGAAGGGTCGGATGAGGGGGAAAGCCAATGAGAAACGTGGCTTTTTCCGCCTCCGGCGTCCCCCTCATCCGCCTGCCGGCACCTTCTCCCCGCCGGGGAGAAGGAGGGAGCAGCACCGCATTATTCTACAACCGCTGGCCCTGCTCTTGTGATGCCGTCGAAGGTGACGGAGCGCCGTCCCGCTCATCTCCAACGTTGCTGATTGAGCGAGGTTTTCGCGTCTTGCCGATCTCCCCCCTTGAGGGGGAGATGCCCGGCAGGGCAGAGGGGGGTGTTTCCATACGCCAACACCCCGCCCCTCACCGCCCCAATTCCGGCCGATACCCCTCCGCCCCCCACGCATGCGCCCGCCGCGCCGTGGCTGCCGGCGGCGCATAGTGGCGGGCGAGCGCCATCAGCGCGGCGCGCAGCATCAGCTTGGCCGAGCGCACCGGCCATTGCCGCTCGCGCTCCACCGTCTCCAGCCCCTTCATGAAGCAGCAGACGTCGAGCGCGACGCCCGACAGTTCCGGCCCCATCGCCTCCACGGCGCGGGCGACGCGCAGGCGGGCGGCGAGCGCCGTGTCGGTGAGCTCGCGCGCGCCGCCGGCCTCGCCCTTCTGGCGGCCGGCGATGCGCGGCTCCCAGGACATGGTCGTCCTCGGCTGCAGGCCGCCGCGGGTGAAATCCGCATGCAGCCGCTCGCCGGCCGCCAGCGCGCTTTCCGGCAGGAAGGCCTCGCCCGCCCGGTCCTTCAGCCGGAAGAGGCCGGACAGCGGCGATTCCAGCCGGTTGGCGAGCGCCTTCTGCCGGACGCCGTCGCGCAGCACCACGACCTCGGCCATGTCGCGATGCTGGCCGGCGAAGGGCGTCTCCGCCTCGCAGAGCCGGCGCTTGAGATGGGCGCGCGCCTCCGCCGTCGCCGCCAGCCGGTCGCCGCTGCGCCGGGCGAGGCCGAGGCGCAGGGCCTCCGCGACGATCTCCGGGCAAGGCGGCTGCCTGCGGCCGTCGCCGGCAACGAGGCCGCCGTCATCGCCGATCGACGCCTCGCCGGCCGCCAGCAGGAAGCGCAGCAGCCTTGCGAGGTCCGCCGCCCTCTTCTTCTCCCCCGCCTCACTCATGGCTGCCGATCCCCGCCGGGCCGAACACCGAGAGGACGACGCGCTCGATGACCGAGACGAAGGCGTCGAAGGCCGCATCGTCGCGGCGGTCCTCCACCACGTTGCAGGCATGGCCGACCGTCGTGCGGTCGCGCCCGAAGGCCGCGCCGATATCCGACAGCGAAAGCCGCAGCACCACATGGCAGACATACATGGCGATCTGCCGCACATGGCAGGTGGAGCGGCGGCCGTCGCGCCGCCGCAGCGGCCGGTCGCTCGCCATCGCCGTGATCTCCAGCGCGAGCTGCCGCACGATGCGGCAGGCGACGGCCGGCGGCACCGCGGGCACCTCCGGCATTCCCATCGCGCGCCGGGCCGCCGCCTCGCCCGGCTTCACGCTCTTGGTTTCCGGCGCCAGGGCGCGGCAGGACGGCGACTGCGCGGACAGGCGGCTTTGGGAGACGATGAACTGGTGCATGGCTGGCCACTCCGTTTATAGGAATTTATTCATACACCCTAGAGGACAAGCGGGGATGAATGAAGCACCCATCCGCAACTATTCCTTGAATTTCCTGATTATTTCAAGACCGCCATCCCCGATCTAGGCTTTTATTCCTTATCCTTTCACCATCCGCGCAACGAAAAAGGCCGGAGCGCTGCACTCCGGCCTTTTTCTCGATTCGCGAATGCGGGGGCCTTACTGGCCCTTGCGGCGCTGGCCGAGGCCCATTTCCTTGGCGAGGCGCGAGCGCGCCTCGGCATAGGCGGGGGCGACCATCGGGTAGTCGGCCGGCAGGTCCCACTTCTCGCGGTATTCTTCCGGGGTCATGCCGTAATGGGTCATCAGGTGGCGCTTCAGCGACTTGAACTTCTGGCCGTCCTCCAGGCAAATGATGTAGTCGTTCTGCACCGACTTCTTCACCGGCACCGGCGGCTTCGGCTTTTCCGCGGCGACGGGCGCCTCGACGGCGGCGGCCGGCTGCGTGGTGTTGTTGAGCGCGGCGTGCACGTCGGCGATCAGGCCCGGCAGTTCGGAAACCGGAACGACATGGTTGCCGACATAGGCGGCGACAATATCGGCCGTGAGCTCTACGAGCAGATTCGCGCCGGCGCCGAGGGTTGTTTCAGACATTTCCTTCTCCTGTCGAGCAATATACCAGCCGAGGGCCCCGCCCATCGGCTCGATCCTTCAATTCCATATAAAGCTTCGGCCCAGACCGATCTACAGAGCGAAACAATGCTCGTCTGCCCGACATCTGCCGAAATACCGGCGTTTGCGTCAATATAACTCTTCATTCTTGCGGCGGCTGCTTTCGGCGAAGCTCTTGCCGCCTCTTATACCGCGCAGGCGCGGCGGCGGCATCAACTCAACCCAGACAGGAAGACCGCATACAAGCTAAATCAACCCGGATGCTTTACTTAGCCTGAAATATCATCCCCCAATTGATTGTCCAGTATTATCTTGGACATTACCGATGATAGTTCGGGAAAACCCTGTTCAGCCGCCGGAACAAGGCCGATATTGCAAGATTTAGGAATATCGCATTCAACGAATTGTCAACGCTTCTTGTCTTTTCGCCTTTCTGCATCGCGCAATTCATCGGCGACCGACAGCCGCGTCAGCCGGTAGCCCGCCCCATGCGCCGCCTTGGCCAGAAGATGGGCGGCGACTGGCGCGGTCAGCACGAAGAACACGAAGCCGGCGAGCGCCCGCGTGAGGATCGCGGCGTCGAGCGCATGGATGCCCGCCGCAAGCAGCATCAGGCCCGAGCCGACCGTGCCCGCCTTCGAGGCGGCGTGCATGCGGGTATAGACATCCGGCAGGCGCACGACGCCGAGCGCGGCGAGGAAGGTGAAGAGGCCGCCGGCGACGAGCATGACGGCGACCAGCAGCGCGAGGGCGATCTCGATCATCGGCGCGCCCTCCGCCTGGCCGGGCGCGGCGCGGGCGCGTCCTCCTCCTCGCCGGGCTCCCGGCCGTGATGCATCACGAAGCGCGCGAAGGCGACGGTCGCCAGGAACCCGACGAGGCCGAGCGCGATGGCGATGTCGACATAGAGGTTGAAGCCGGTGCGGATCGCGATCACGGCGATGAAGCCGATGGCGATGGCGACCAGCATGTCGAGCGCGACGATGCGGTCCGGCAGCGTCGGCCCGCGCACGACGCGCAGGGCCGTCAGGAAGAAGGCCGCGCACATCAGCAACAGCGCGATGACCGAGGCGGCGGAGATGATCGTTGCGGCAGCCATCAGCGGAAGGCCTCCATGATCTTCCTTTCGAAGCCGTCGGCGATGTCGCGCCGCGCCCCGGTGGGGTTGGAGCAGTCGAGGGCGTGGACGTAGAGCATCTTGCGGTCCTCGGACACGTCGACGGAGAGCGTGCCCGGCGTCAGCGTGATGAGATTGGCGAGCAGCGTGATCTCGAAGTCGCGGTCGACGGTCAGCGGGAAGGCGAAGATGCCGGGCTTCAACGCCATTTTCGGGCTCGCCACCAGCACCGCGACCTTCCAGGCGGAGAGCGCCAGTTCCTTGAGGAAGAGCGCGAGCAGCGCCAGCACCTTCAGCGGGCGGAAGCGCCGCCCGTCCGGCCGGACATGGCCGCGGATCAGGGCGAGCGACAGCGCGCCGGCGAGAAGGCCGAGCAGCAGGTTGGCGACGGTGAAGCTGCCGGAGACGGCGAGCCACACGAGGGCGAAGAGCGCGACGGTGACGGCGGGCCGCATGTCATGTCCCTCCCGGAAAGACCGAGCCGATATAGGCCCGCGGATCGGCCAGCCCCTGCGCGGCCTGCTGGATGGTGGCAAGCAGCGCCTCGGGGAAGAGGCCGAAGAGGACGGTGAGCGCCGTCAGCGCGGCGAGCGGCAGCAGCGCGCTGACAGGCACGGCCTCGGTGGCCAGCGCCGCGCCGGCCGGACGCCAGTAGGCAAGCAGGAAGACGCGGCCGAGCGCGATGGTCGTCAGGAAGCCGGTGAGCAGGACCGTCGCCGTCAGCCACCAGGCGCCGATGTCCAGGGCGGCCTTGGCGACCATGACCTTCGGCCAGAAGCCGGAGAACGGCGGCAGGCCGGAAACGGCGAAGAACAGCACCAGCGACAGGCCGGAAAAGAGTGCGGATCGGGTGTAGAGCCCGCCGAGCCGGTCGAGGTCGAAGGAGCCGGCGAGCCGGCCGGCCAGCCCCGCCGCCATGTAGAGCGCGGTCATGACCACCATGGAATGCAGCGCATAGAAGATCGCCCCGCCGATGCCGCCGGGGCTGCCGAGCGAAAGCCCCGCCAGCATGACGCCGATGCCGGAGATGACGACATAGCCGAGCAGGCGGCGGATATCGCTCTGGCCGAGCGCGCCGAGTGCGCCGAGGATCATGGTCGCCGCGCCGGCAAGGGCGATGACGAGGCTCAGCTCCTCCCGCTCGACGGGAAAGAGCATGACCAGCGTGCGCAGCAGCGCATAGATGCCGACCTTGGTGAGCAGGCCCGCGAACAGCGCCGACACCGTGACGCGCGGCGTGTGGTAGGAGGCCGGCAGCCAGAAATTCACCGGGAAGGCGGCCGCCTTCATGCCGAAGGCGAGAAGGTAGAGCGCGGCGAGCGTCATCAGCGGCAGGTTTTCGCGCCCGGCCGCCGCCTTGCCGGCGATGTCGGCCATGTTGAGCGTGCCGAACAGGCCGTAGAGATAGCCCGTCGCGATGAGGAAGAGCGTCGTGGCGATGAGGTTGAGGAAGGCGTATTTGATCGCGCCGTCGATCTGGCGCGGCTCCGAGCCGAGCGTGATCAGGCCGAAGGAGGAGATCAGCAGCACCTCGAACCAGACATAGAGGTTGAAGATGTCGCCGGTGAGGAACGCGCCGGAAACGCCGGCCATCAGCAGCAGCAGGAACGGATAGAAGCCGTAGCGCCGGCCGCTGCCGTCGATATCCGCCAGGGCATGCACCGCGCCGGCCAGCGCCACGACCGCGCCGGCCAGCGCGAAGAGCACGCCCGTCAGGTCCGCCGTGAACGCGATGCCGAAGGGCGGCAGCCAGCGGCCCATGACCATGGTGACGGGGCCGCCGGCGGCGACATGCGCCAGCAGCAGCGCATCGAGGAGGACGAGCACGGCGAGCGCCGGCACGGCGAGCCAGCCCTGCAGGCGCAGCGACTTGCGCAGCATCAGGAGCACCGCGCCGGCAAGGATGCACCAGGCGGGCGGCAGCACGACCAGCCAGTCGGCGACGGGCACCGGCGTCAGGACGAGGGCTGCGGAGAGGTCGGCTGTGGTTGCGGCCATTGGCGGGGCGGGTCCTGTCAGTAGCCGGTCGGCGGGAGGGGATCGTCCTTCGGCTCGGCCAGGCGCATCTCGTTGCCGTTGTCGGTGCCGAGGTCCTGGTAGGCGCGGTAGACGAGGACGAGGAGGAAGGCGAAGAAGGAGAAGGAGATCACGATGGCCGTCAGGATGAGCGCCTGCGGCAGCGGATTGGCGGTGAGCGTTACCGGCACGTCATGGCCGGCCGGAATGATCGGCGGCACCTCGCGCAGGATGCGGCCGTTGGTGAAGAGCAGCAGGTTCACCCCGTTGCCGAGCAGCACGACGCCGAGCAGCACGCGCACCAGGAACTTCGACAGCATCAGATAGACGGCGGCGGCGAAGAACAGGCCGATGAGGAGGACGAAGGGCACTTCCATCAGGCGTCGTCCCCCGCTTCCAGCGCCAGCGCGATGGAGGTGATCGCCCCCACCACGACGAGATAGACGCCGGTATCGAACAGCATGACGCTGGAGAGCGGGATCTCCACGCCGAGGACGGACGGGTAGACCCACAGCCCCGTCATGAAGGGCACGGCGAAGAAGATCGACATGAGGCCGGCGATAGCGGCGATGAACAGGCCGAAGGCCGAGATCGCCATCGGGTGGAACCACAGCGCCCGGCGCACCGCCGCGACGCCGTTGGCGATGCCGAAGATCGCCAGCGCCGACACGGCGATCAGCCCGCCGATGAAGCCGCCGCCCGGCTCGTTGTGGCCGCGCAGCAGCACGAAGAGGGAGAACAGCACCATGAGCGCGGTGAGGAACGGCGCGACCGTGCGGAAGATGAGGGTGTTCATGGGTGCAGACCTCCGGGGCACGCCGATGCCGCAATCCCCTTCTCCCCTCGGGGAGAAGGTGGCCCGAAGGGTCGGATGAGGGGGGCGGCGCGGGACGGCAGCCCCCTCATCCGCCTGCCGGCACCTTCTCCCCGCCGGGGAGAAGGGGATGAACGGCGACGTCTCCGCTCCATAGGCAATGGCTCTATCGTTCGCGGGGGAGATGGCCGGCAGGCCAGAGGGGGGGAGCCGCAGGCAGGACCCATCACGCCCTCCCCTTGCGGATGCGGATGATCGACAGGATCGCCAGCCCCGTCACCATGACGACGGCGATCTCGCCCAGCGTGTCCGTACCGCGGAAATCGACGATGATGACGTTCACCACATTGGCGCCGTGGGCGATGGTTTTCGAATAGAGGTTGAAGAAATCGGTGAGCGCCGTGTCGAAGCGGCCCTGCGTGACCTTCAGCAGATAGAGCGAGAAGCCGAGGCCGCAGGCGATGGCGATGGCGGCGTCGGGGATCTTCTCGCGCAGCGGGCGGTGGTCGCGCGGCGTCAGCTTCAGGCGCGTCATGACCAGCGCGAGGATGACGACCGAAAGCGTCTCGATCATGAACTGGGTGAAGGCGAGGTCCGGCGCGCCGAACAGCAGGAAGAGCATGGCGACGCAAAAACCCTGGATGCCGAGCGCGACGATGGCCGCCAGGCGGTTCCTGGCCGTCAGCACCGCGCCGATGCCGACAACGGCGAGCGCCATCACCGCCGCCTCGTGGAAGGGCATGCCGGCCGGCCAGACCGGCAGGCGCGGCCATTCGCCATAGACCGCCGGCGGCACCAGCAGCGCCAGCGCGATCACCGCGAAGGTGGCGGTCATGTAGACGTCCATCAGGCCCGGCTGGATCAGGCGGGTGACGGCGGAGGCGCCGCGCACCAGTGCGCGCATCGCCTGGTCGAAGCCCCGGTCCGGCCCCCAGCCGATATCCTCCACCAGCCGGTCCGCCGCCGCGCGGGCCCTGTCGAGGAAGAGGAAGACGAGAATGCCGAAGGCGACGGTGAGGAGGGACAGCACGAGCGCCGCGCCGGCATGCGGCATGGCGGAAATGGTGATCTCCTCCGGCTTTCCGGCGATGGCGGAGGCGAGCGGCGCGGCCAGCAGCGCATGGGTGACGGCGGAGAACAGGCCGATGACCAACCCCTTCACCGCCAGCAGCATCGGCCCGATCCACAGGAGCGCCGGCCCCTCATGCGCCTGCCTCGGCGTCTCGACCTTTTCGCCGAGGAAGGGTTTCAGCGCGACGGCGAAGGCGACGGCGAACATCAGGCCGTTGCCGAGGACGGCGGCGAGCGTGAAGGCGACGGCGCGCGGGCTGCCGCCGGCAAGCGCCGCATAGACCTCCTCCTTGGCGAGGAAGCCGAAGAACGGCGGCAGGCCGGCCATGGAGAGCGCGGCAAGGAGAGCCGCGAGGAAGGTGACGGGCATGGCGCGGCGAAGCCCGCCGAGCCTCGTGACGTCGCGCGTGCCCGTCTCATGGTCGATGAGGCCGGCGACCATGAAGAGCGCGCCCTTGAAGAGCGAATGGGCGACAAGATAGAGCGCCGCCGCCGCGACCGCATGCTGCGAGCCGAAGCCGGTGAGCATGACCAATAGGCCGAGCGAGGCGACCGTCGTATAGGCGAGCATCAGCTTCAGGTCCGTCTGGCGGATCGCCAGCACCGCGCCGACCAGCAGCGTCAGGCCGCCGAAGGCCGGCAGGATGGTCTCCCAGGCGGGCGTGCCGCCCATGACAGGATTGAGCCGCATCAGCAGATAGACGCCGGCCTTCACCATGGTCGCCGAATGGAGATAGGCGGAGACCGGCGTCGGCGCCTCCATGGCGTTGGGCAGCCAGAAATGGAACGGGAACTGCGCCGACTTGGTGAAGGCGCCGCCGAGCATGAGGAAGAGCAGCGGCAGGTAGAAGGGGCTCGTCCGCACCTCCGCGCCGAAGGACATCAGCAGCGAGAACTGCGTGACGTCGGTGACGTCCCATAGCAGCAGCAGCCCGGCGAGCAGGAAGAGCCCGCCGCCGCCCGTCACCAGCAGCGCCTGCAGCGCCGCCCGGCGCGCGGCCTTACGCGCATGGTCGAAGCCGATCAGCAGGAAGGAGGTGATCGAGGTCAGCTCCCAGAAGACGAAGAGCATCAGGAAGCTGTCGGAGGCGACGAGGCCGAGCATCGCGCCCATGAACATCAGGATGAAGGAGAAGAACCGCCCCTGATGCGCATGCCCCTTCAGGTAGCCGCCGGCATAGAGCACGATCAGCGTGCCGATCCCCGAAATCAAGAGCAGGAAGGCGAGCGACAGGCCGTCGATCAGCCAGGAGAAGCTGACATTGTAGGACGGCACCCAGGCATAGCCGCCGGTGACGATCTCGCCGCGCGAAACTTCAGCGTTGAAGCCGAGGAAATGCAGGAAGACGGCGAGCGGCACGAGCGCCAGCGGCCAGGCGGCATTGTGGCCGAGGAGCCGCGTGAGAGCGGGCGCGACCAGCGCGCCGAGAAACGGCAGACAGAAGGCGAGGAAGGTCAGGCCCATCGTGTCCGGTGTCATCCCCTCTCCCCGTCCGCGGGCTTCGCCCGTCGTTGGCACCGAAATGTCAGAGCGCCGTTTCTAAGTCGGTTCGCGCGAAATCGCCACCCTTGAACAGCAGGGGGGCGGCGTTTTCACGCGCCAATGCATAGGAAAAACAATCGCCGTAGTTCAGATGCGCGGCATGGCCGGTGCCCCGGCCGAAGCGGCGGAAGGCGTCGAAGGCGATCTCGGCCTGCGCCGCGGTGACCGGCTGGATGCGGATATCGGCGCGCAGCAGGAAGGCATCGAGCGCATTGACGCCGCCGCCGCCATAGCGGGCGAACAGCACCATCTTCGTCTCGAGCAGCGTCGCCGCGCTCATCAGCCGGCCGGAAGCACGCTCGATCGCCTCGTTGAAGGCCCGCCGTTCCGGCTCGTCCGTCAGGATGGCGACCAGCGCCGAAGTGTCGATGACGATCATCTCGGCAGGCCGCTCGCGTCATAGCCGAGGATTTCCTCGGGCGTGCGGGGATCGAGCACCGGCAAGCTCGCGCAATCGAGGGCGATGCGGTCGAGCTGGTCGGCAAGCCGCGGCATATGCGGCTGGCGCACCCGGACAAGACGCTCCTCGATGGAGATCTTCACGGCGCGGGTGAGGCTTTCGCCGGTCACCTCGGCCAGTTCGCGCGCCAGCGCATGCGCCTCCTTGTCCTTGATGTTCAACGGCATCTTTTCCTCCTTTCTGTTATATCAGGAGGATAGGAGGAGAAGACAGGCATTTCAAGGGATCCCCGCCGATTGTCTTGCCACAATCGCCGTCTTATCTATGGGACGACAGGAGGACGCCATGAGTGAGACGACGACATTGAAGGTCAACAGGACGAAGGAAGAATGGCGGCGGATGCTGACGCCGGAACAGTTCCGCATCACGCGCGAGCACGGCACGGAACGCGCCTTCTCCAGCCCCGATTTCGACCTTGCCAAGAAGGGCACCTATCGCTGCATCTGCTGCGAGCGGCCGCTTTACAGGTCCGAGGCGAAGTACAATTCCGGCACCGGCTGGCCGAGCTTCTACCAGCCGATCGAGCCCGGCGCGGTGACGGACCATTCCGACCATTCCTACGGCATGACGCGCACGGAGATCCGCTGCGCGGACTGCGACGCCCATCTCGGCCACGTCTTCCCCGACGGCCCGCCGCCGACGGGCCTGCGCTACTGCATGAACGGCGTGGCGCTGAGCTTCGACGAAGACTGAGAAGTTCCAGCAGAAGTGCGAAGCGGTTTTGCGTCCGCAATAGCGAACGGGAAACAGATCAGCGCTTCGGGACCTTCAGCTCCATGCAGGTCAGGTCCAGCCAGCGGCCGAACTTGATGCCGACCTCGCTGAACCGGCCGACGACGCGGAAGCCGAGCTTCTCGTGCAGCTTGATCGAGGCGGCGTTCTCCGCCTCGATGCCGGCGATCATGACATGGACGCCGTTGAAGGCCGCCCGGTCGATCAGCGCCTTGAGGAGGCGCTTGCCCGTGCCGCTGCCGCGCGCGTCCTTGCGCACATAGACGGAATGCTCGACCGTATGGCGGTAGCCGTCGAAGGCCCGCCAGTCGCCGTAGGAGGCATAGCCGATCACCTGCCTGCCACGCAGCGCGACCAGCACCGGGAAGCCGCGCTCGCGCCGCGCCTCGAACCAGGCCTTGCGGTTGTCGAGATCGACCGTCGCCTCGTTCCAGATCGCCGTCGTATTGGCGACGGCATCGTTGTAGATGTCCATGATGCCGGCAAGATCGGCCGCCGCGGCGTCGCGTATCGTGATGTCCATGGTGCCCCCCGGGATCCCCTGCCCTCGCTTACAGGAGGAACGGGAAAGCTGTCCAGTGCCGCGTTTCCGGCGCGCGGCGCGGACGGATCACACGCCGGCGACGACGCTGCTGACGACGGCCGAATAGTGCACGGCCGCCGCGGCCACCACGAAGCCGTGCCAGATGGCGTTCTGGAAGCGCAGCCTCTCCCAGACATGGAAGACCACGCCGACCGAATAGAGCACGCCGCCGACGACGATCAGCGTCAGCGTGGTGACGGACAGATGCGCCAGCAGCGGCCCGGCGGCGAAGACGCCGACCCAGCCCATGGCGAGATAGACGAGGATCGCCAGCCGGTCGTAGCGGCCGGGCAGCAGGAATTTCAGCGCCACGCCCGCCGCCGCCGCCGCCCAGATGAAGACCAGCATGCCGGCCAGGAACGGATCGGCGATGCCGCGCTGCAGGAAGGGCGTGTAGGTGGCGGCGATCAGCACGAAGATCGCCGAATGGTCGAAGCGGCGCAGGTGCCACTTCACCTTCGAGACGGGCCAGATATTGTAGGCGAAGGAGATCGCCAGCGCGAGCACCAGGCCGGTGCCGTAGATCGAGGCCGCCGCGATCTGCCCGCTCGTTCCGAAGACCGTGGCGTAGACGATCAGCGCGGTGACGCCGACCAGCGCGAAGACCACGCCGACACCGTGGACGATGCCGTCGGCGATGACCTCATGCCGGTCGTAGTTCCATTTGACGCCCTTAATCTCCACGATACCCTGCCTGCGCTGAACCTGACCGCCATGGTGGCGTCTTTCCGCTTTGCAGGCAAGGGGTTGGAGGCCGCGCGGCCATCACGAATCTTTGCCGCGCGTCATGCTCACTGGCGCGCGATGCACTCCTCGCAGAGCGCGGCGTGCGGCACGGCGGCAAGGCGCGCCGGCGAGATCGGCTCGCCGCACTTGGCGCAGAAGCCGAAGGTGCCGGCGGCGATGCGGTCGAGCGCGGCGTCGATGGCCTCCAGCTCCTTGAGGCCCGTCGCGCCGAATTCCTCCAGCACCTCGTCGTTCTCGCGCTCGACGGCGCGCTCGCCGCTGTCGCCGCTCTTCAGCGTGTCGAGGTCCTTCTCGATCTTGTGTAGCCGGCTGTAGAGCTCGCGCTTGCGGGTGAGAAGAATGTCCTTGTAATGCGCCACGTCCGTCACGATACGGGTCTCCTTCGGTTCGACAGGGAGAAACTGGCATCGCCGGCGCGGGACGGCATTGATCGGAATCAAGTTCCGGCGGCCTCCCGTCAACGCCATGTTGACAGTAAATCGCCGAAACGCCGTCTTTCGTGAACGCTGCGATTTCGCCATAGTCCTCCCGACAGAACGGTTTCCAGGGGGAAACCGAGAAGGATCATAGCATGAGCGAGCTCGACAGACGGACATTCCTCGGCGCGGCCGCCGCCGGCATCGCCGCGGGCGGCGCCGGCCCCGCACGGGCGCAGATCGCCGGCGGCGGCGGCCATGCCGTCGACATGCCGGCCTTCGTCGACCATTCGCACCTGACGGCGATCGACCTGCCGATGCTGTCCGCCTTCTACCGGCAGGTGATGGGTCTTTCGGTGCTGGAGAAATCCGCCTCCGGCGAGACGCTCGGCGTCGCCGGCCGGCCGCTGCTGACGCTGACGACCGGCGGCAAGGCCGCCCGCGCGCCGCGCAACGCGCCCGGCCTGTTCCACACCGCCTTCCTCGTGCCGGACCGCCGGGCGCTCGGCCGATGGCTCGCCCATGCCGCGCATAGCAACGTGCCGCTGACCGGCGCGTCCGATCACCTCGTCAGCGAGGCGATCTATCTCGACGATCCCGAGGGCAACGGCATCGAGATCTATCGCGACCGCGACCGCTCGGAATGGACCTATGCGCCCGACGGCACGGTGGCGATGGCGACGCACCGGCTCGACCTGCAGGCGCTTTACGACGAGGCGCCGAAGGACGGCTGGACGGGGCAGGAGAACGGCACCGTGATCGGCCATCTCCACCTGCAGGTCTCCGACATCCCGCAGGCCGACGCCTTCTTCCAGGATGTGCTCGGCCTCGACGTCATGGCGCGCTATCCCGGCGCGAGCTTCTTCGCCTCCGGGAAATACCACCACCATGTCGCGGCGAATGTCTGGAATTCGCGCGGCCAGCCGAAGCGCGCGGAGGGCATGTCCGGCCTTGCCGACTACACGATCCGCTTCAACGACCCGGCGCGGCTGGCCGCCGCCGCCGGCCGGCTCGACGCGCTGTCGATACCGGCCACGCGCGCGGGCGACACGATCTTTCTGGTCGATCCCTGGGGCATCGGCGTGAAGCTCACGGCGTAGGGCCGGCCCTCAATCGTAAAGGTAATGCGCTTCCCAGTCCTCGTGGGGCACCTGTTCGCCGATCCGGTACTTGAAGGTGTTGACCTCCAGCCGGTCGTCGCTCGCCTCGCATTTGTAGGACAGGCGATACCATTCGCCCCGGCTGCGGAAGACGGCGCCCTTCGTCCTGAAGGTCGTGCCGTCGAGCAGCGGATCGCCGAAGGCATAGGCGATCACCTTGTCCGGGCGGAAATTGCCCTTGCCGCCGCCGATTCGCTCCATCGCCTCGATATCGCAGCGCTGCTCCAGCCGCTCCTCCGGCGTCAGCTTCTGGAGCTGGCCGCGGATGCGCGCGTCGATGGCCATGGCCGGCGGCGCGCAGAGCGGGGCGAGCGCCAGGGTGAAAAGCACGATACGCGCTCCGGTCGTCTGCCGTTTCAACGTTCTGCCTCCTCTTGTCTTGCCGCTCACGGCGGCGTCCTGGTCGGTTCCACGCGCAATATGTCCATTTGACGACAGCCCGCAACCCACCTCCGGTTTCATGCACGCTTGCTGGAACTTCTCCGCGCGACGCGCGTTTCCGGCGCGTCATCGGGGATCATATCATGCACGACCTGTCCGGAAAGCCCGCAGAACGCCGCCTCCTGCAGGGCAGCCCAGAGCCGGAGGAAGGCGTTGCGCCGGAGGGGCCGCGCCGCTACGGGCTCGACATCGCCGCCGCCTGGGCGGCGATCGGCATCTTCGCCATCATGGCGATGGGCGTCGTCTACCTGATGGCGCCGATCCTCATTCCGCTGTGCCTTGCCGTCGTCACCGGCCTCATCCTCGGCGTGGCGGCGGAGAAGCTGAACGAGCTCGGCATCCCGCCGCTGCCGACCGCGCTGCTGCTCGCCGGGCTGTTCGCCACCGGCCTCTTCCTCATCGCCGGCCTGCTCGCCGACCCGATCGCCCAGCTCGCCGCCAACGCGCCGGACCTGGTGCGCGGCGCCTATGACCGGATCACCCCGCTCTTCTCGCGGCTCGGCTGGCTGCGCATCAGCCCGCAGGCCTTCGAGACCGGGCAGATGTCGATGGAGAAGGTGCTGGAGAACACCGGCAGCATCCTCGGCATCCTGTCGGCCAGCCTGACGCCCGCCCTCCTGCAGGCGATGATCTTCTTCGCCGCGCTGGTGCTGTTCCTTTCCGCCCGGCTGCGGCTGCGGCAGATGCTCATCATGGCCTTCCCGCGCCGCAGCCAGCGGCTGACGACGATCCGCATCATGAACGCCATCGACAGCGCGCTCGGCTATTACTTCGCCACCGCCGCGCTGGTCTACGGCGCGCTCGGCGTCGTCGCCGCGCTGATCACCTGGGGCGGCGGGCTCGCCATGCCGGCGCTGTGGGGGCTGTTCGCCTTCCTGTCCAGCTTCGTGCCCTTCCTCGGCGTGACGCTGATGACCATCGCGCTCGCCACCGCCGGCCTCCTCACCCACGACACGCTGCTGACGGGCCTCCTGCCGGCACTCGCCTTCTTCCTCGTGCACCTTGCCATGGAGAACCTCGTCATGCCGGCGGTGATGGGCAAGCGGCTGGAGGTCAACGCCTTCATCATCTTCACCGCCATCATCTTCTGGACCTGGATGTGGGGCGCCGCCGGCGCCATGCTGGCCCTGCCGCTGTCGATCATCGGCATGACCATCGCCGACGAACTGCGGCCCGCCAAGCGCAAGGCCAAGCGCAGCTTGCCGGGGTAGGCTGCGGCGACGTTACTCCGTCTGCCTTCAATGGCAGGGCCATCGCCTATGCGGCACGCCGTTGCCTGATCTTCCCTTCTCCCCTCGGGGAGAAGGTGGCCCGAAGGGTCGGATGAGGGGGCGAGCCGGTGGAAAGGTTCTCGT
>JBDHSZ010000037.1:0-23879 GCA_039812945.1 Shinella sp. | reverse complement strand
GTCATCGACAACGGCAAGGGCCTGCCGACCGAGAACCGGCATCGCATTCTCGAACCCTATATGACGATGCGCGAGAAGGGCACGGGGCTCGGCCTCGCAATCGTCAAGAAGATCATCGAAGACCATGGCGGGCAGCTCGAACTGCACGACGCGCCCGCGGACTTCGATCACGGCCACGGGGCGATGATCCGCGTGATCCTGCCCTACGAGGAAACGGTGGCCGCCGATGCGGACAATAATAAGAACAGGGAAATGAGCCATGGCCTCTGATATTCTTGTGGTGGACGACGAGGAGGACATCCGCGAGATCGTCTCCGGCATCCTTTCCGACGAGGGGCACGAGACGCGCACCGCCTTCGACAGCGACAGTGCGCTCGCCGCCATCAGCGACCGCGTGCCGCGCCTCGTCTTCCTCGATATCTGGATGCAGGGCAGCAAGCTCGACGGCCTGGCGCTCTTGGACGAGATCAAGAGCCGCCATCCGGACCTGCCGGTGGTGATGATCTCCGGCCACGGCAATATCGAGACGGCCGTCTCGGCGATCCGCCGCGGCGCCTACGATTTCATCGAGAAGCCGTTCAAGGCCGACCGGCTGATCTTGATCGCCGAGCGGGCGCTGGAGAATTCCAAGCTGCGCCGCGAGGTGACCGAGCTGAAGAAGCGCTCCGGCGACCCGGCCGAGCTGATCGGCACCTCCGTCGCCGTCTCGCAGCTTCGCCAGACCATCGAGAAGGTTTCCCCCACCAACAGCCGCATCATGATCCTCGGCCCCTCCGGCTCCGGCAAGGAGCTGGTGGCGCGCATGATCCACCGCAAGTCGAGCCGGGCGGGCGGGCCCTTCGTCGTGCTGAACGCGGCGGCGATCACCCCGGAGCGCATGGAGATCGCGCTGTTCGGCACCGAGGGCACGCCCGGCCAGTCGCGCCGCACCGGCGCGCTGGAGGAGGCCCATGGCGGCATCCTCTATCTCGACGAGATCGGCGAGATGCCGCGCGAGACGCAGAACAAGATCCTGCGCGTCCTCGTCGACCAGCAGTTCGAGCGCGTCGGCGGCTCCAAGCGGGTGAAGGTGGACGTGCGCATCATCTCCTCCACCGCCTACCATCTCGAAAGCCTGATCGCCGAGGGCGGATTCCGGGAAGACCTCTATCATCGCCTCGCCGTCGTGCCGGTGCGCGTCCCGCCGCTCGCCGAGCGGCGCGAGGACATTCCCTTCCTCGTCGACATGTTCATGCGGCAGATCAGCGAGCAGGCCGGCATCCGCACGCGCAAGATTGGCGACGATGCGCTCGCCGTGCTGCAGGCGCACGACTGGCCGGGCAACATCCGCCAGTTGCGCAACAATATCGAGCGGCTGATGATCCTCGCCCGCAGCGACGGCCCCGACACGCCGATCACCGCGGACATGCTGCCGACGGAGGTCGGCGACATGCTGCCGAAGATCTCCACGCAGGGCGACCAGCACATCATGACGCTGCCGCTGCGCGAGGCGCGCGAGATGTTCGAGCGCGACTATCTCATCGCCCAGATCAACCGCTTCGGCGGCAACATCTCGCGCACTGCCGAATTCGTCGGCATGGAACGCTCCGCGCTCCATCGCAAACTGAAGTCGCTTGGCGTATAAGCCCTCGGGGACTTGAGGGATTCGACGCTATGAAGGTCATCATCTGCGGCGCCGGCCGCGTCGGCTACGGTATCGCGGAACGGCTGTCGCAGGAGGGCAACGACGTTTCGGTGATCGACCACCAGCCCTCGCTGATCGCCGCCATCACCGAGACGCTCGACGTCAGCGGCGTCGTCGGCCACGGCGCGCATCCGGAGGTGCTGGCCAAGGCCGGCGCGGACCAGGCGGACATGCTGATCGCCGTCACGCTGTTCGACGAGATCAACATGGTCGCCTGCCAGGTCGCCCATTCGCTGTTCAACGTGCCGACCAAGATCGCCCGCATCCGCTCGCAGAACTATCTGGCGCCGGAATATTCCGACCTCTTCTCGCGTGAGAACCTGCCGATCGACGTCACCATCTCGCCTGAGGTGGAGGTGGGCAAGATGGTGCTGCGGCGCATCTCCTTCCCGGGCGCGACCGACGTGGTGCGTTTCGCCGACGACCGCATCGTCATGGTGGCGATCGAGTGCATGGAGGATTGTCCCGTCGTCGAGACGCCGCTGAAGCAGCTCAGCGAGCTCTTCCCCGATCTCAACGCCACCGTCACGGGCATCTATTCCAACGGGAAGCTGTCCGTCCCCAATTCCTCCGACCAGCTCCATTCCGGCGATCTCGCCTATGTCGTCTGCGACACGGGGAACGTGCGGCGCACGCTGGCGCTCTTCGGCCATGAGGAGCAGGAGGCGGCGCGCATCGTCATCGCCGGCGGCGGCAATATCGGCTATTTCGTCGCCAAGGCCATCGAGGACTACCAGCCGAAGACGAGGCTGAAGATCATCGAGAGCGACCGCGAGCGCGCCGTCGCGGTCGCCGACAAGCTGCGCAACGCCGTCGTGCTGCACGGCTCGGCGCTGGACCAGAAGATGCTGATGCAGGCCGATATCCAGGATGCGGACCTCATCGTCGCGCTGACCAACAACGACCAGATCAACATCCTCGGCTCCGTCATGGCCAAGCGCCTCGGCTGCAAGCAGAACCTCGTGCTGATCAACGACCCGGCCTATGAGGACTTCACCAAGTCGCTCGGCATCGACGCGCATATCAACCCGCGCGCGGTGACGATCTCCGGCATCCTGCAGCATGTGCGCAAGGGCCGCATCCGCGCGGTCTATGCTGTGCAGAAGGGCTCCGCCGAGGTGATCGAGGCCGAGGCGCTGGAGACCTCGCCGCTCGTCGGCCGCCCGTTGCGCGAGATCGAGCTGCCGCCCGGCATCCGCATCGGCGCCATCTATCGCGACAAGACGGTCATCCACCCGGACGGCGGCACGAGGATCAAGGCGAAGGACCGCGTCGTGCTCTTCGCCGCCGCCGAGGCCGTGCGCCATGTCGAGCAGCTCTTCCGCGTCTCCATCCAGTATTTCTAGGACGACCATGCCCCGCTTCGCCTATGTCAACGGCCGCTATCTCCGCCACGCGGATGCCGCGGTGCATATCGAGGACCGCGGCTTCGTCTTCGCCGACGCCGTCTACGAGGTCTGCCAGGTGCAGCAGGGCTTCATCGTCGACCTGACGCGCCATCTCGACCGGCTGGACCGCTCGCTCGGCGAGATCGGCATCCGCCCGCCGATGCCGCGCGCCGCGCTCGTCGGGATCATGCGCGAGGTGCTGCGCCGCAACCGGGTCGCCGGCGGCATGGTCTATCTCCAGGTGACGCGCGGCGTCGCCCGGCGCGATCACGTGTTCCCGTCGCCCGAGGTGCGCCCGACGCTGGTCGTCACGGCGAAATCGCTGAACCCGGCCGTCAATGCCGCGAAATACGCCGCCGGCATCAAGGCCGTCACGGTTCCCGACAACCGCTGGGGTAGGGTGGACATCAAGACGGTCGGCCTCCTGCCGAACGTGCTGGCCCGCCAGCAGGCCAAGGAGGCGGGCGCGCAGGAGGCGGTGTTCGTCGATTCCGAAGGCTACGTGACGGAGGGCGGCGCGACGAACCTGTGGATCGTCGACAAGGCGGGAAGGCTCGTCACGCGGCCCGCCGACCATGCGATCCTCAAGGGCATCACCCGGACCACCTTGATGGATGTCGCGGAAAGGCTCGGCATCGCGGTGGAGGAGCGGCGCTTTTCCGTCGCGGAGATGCTGGAAGCGCGGGAAGTCTTCGTCACCGGGGCGACGACGATCTGCCTGCCGGTCGTCTCCGTCGACGGGCAGGCCATCGCCAACGGCCATCCCGGCATGACGGCGCAGAAAATCCGCGAGGCCTTTTTCGCCGTTGCGGAGAAGACCGCGATTTGATACCAAAATCGGCGGTCCGGGAGTTTCTGCCGGACCTGGGGACATTTATTTTCAGTCAACCGGTCTCAAGGGCCGGCAATCAGAAAGAAGCGGCGCCATGGCGGAACGTTCTCAGAACCTGCAGGATCTTTTTCTTAATACCGTTCGCAAGCAAAAGATTTCCCTGACGATCTTCCTCATCAACGGGGTCAAGCTGACCGGGGTTGTCACCTCCTTCGACAATTTCTGCGTGCTGCTCCGTCGCGACGGTCACTCGCAGCTCGTGTACAAGCACGCGATCTCCACCATCATGCCCGGCCAGCCGCTGCAGATGTTCGAGACCGAGGAAAGCGGCTCCTGACAGGACCCAAGACCATTAGCAAATCCGATTCCCGCAAGGACTCCGTCGTCCCGGAAGCTGAGAAGCACCGGGACGATATGCGTGCCGTCGTCATCGTCCCGGTGCTGAAGGCCGCGCGCGCGAAGCCCGATCCGGCGACGCCCGCCCCGCGTTCCGACGAGGCGCGCCTCGAAGAGGCGATCGGCCTTGCCCGCGCCATCGACCTCACCATCGCCGCCTCGGCCATCGTGCCCGTCAGCCAGCCGAAGCCCGGCACGCTGCTCGGCACCGGCAAGATCGAGGAGATCAAGACGGCGCTCGACGAGAACGACGCCGGCCTCGTCATCGTCGATCATCCGCTGACGCCCGTGCAGCAGCGCAATCTCGAGAAGGCATGGAACGCCAAGGTCATCGACCGGACGGGCCTCATCCTGGAAATCTTCGGCCGCCGCGCCTCCACCAAGGAGGGCACGCTGCAGGTCGAGCTCGCCCATCTCAACTATCAGCGCGGCCGCCTCGTCAGAAGCTGGACCCACCTCGAGCGCCAGCGCGGCGGCGCGGGCTTCATGGGCGGTCCGGGCGAGACGCAGATCGAGGCCGACCGCCGCCTGCTGCAGGACAAGATCGTCAAGCTGGAGCGCGAGCTGGAACAGGTGCGCCGCACCCGCCAGCTTCACCGCTCCAAGCGCAAGAAGGTGCCGCATCCCATCGTCGCGCTGGTCGGCTATACCAATGCCGGCAAGTCGACGCTGTTCAACCGCATCACCGGGGCAGGGGTGCTGGCCGAGGACATGCTCTTCGCCACGCTCGACCCGACCTTGCGGCGCATGAAGCTGCCGCAGGGCCGCACGGTCATCCTGTCCGACACCGTCGGCTTCATCTCCAACCTGCCGACCCACCTCGTCGCCGCCTTCCGCGCGACGCTGGAAGAGGTGCTGGAGGCGGATCTGATCCTGCATGTGCGCGACATGTCCGACCCGGACAACGGCGCGCAATCCTCCGACGTGCTGCGCATCCTCGCCGATCTCGGCATCGACGAGAAGGACGGCGCCGAGCGCATCCTGGAGGTCTGGAACAAGATCGACCGGCTGGAGCCCGAGGCGCGCGAAGCGCTGGTGCAGAAGGCCGCGAGCCAGCCGAACGTCATCGCCGTATCGGCGATCTCGGGCGAGGGCGTCGACACGCTGCTCGACGAGATCAACCGGCGGCTTTCCGGCGTGCTCGTCGACCGCGACGTCGTCGTGCCGGTAGCGAAACTGCAGCTTCTGCCGTGGGTCTACGATCATTCCATCGTCGATGCGCGCGAAGACCTCGAAGACGGCAATGTGCGGCTGGAGCTGCGGCTGACGGAAACCGAAGCCGCCGAACTCGACCGCCGCCTCGGCATCGGCGGCAAGCCGGTGCGCGAGGATTGGGAGCGCTGACGGCAGACGTCGCGAATGCCCCTCATCCCGCTGCCGCGACCTTCTCCCCGCAGGCGGGGAGAAGGGAGATGTGGCAATGTCCCATTCTCTCACTGGCGCTGATAGTTCAGGAAACCCGATCGGCATAGTCCTTCTCCCCGCCCGCGGGGAGAAGGTGCCGGCAGGCGGATGAGGGGCGGACGCCTACTCCGCCAACTGCCGCTCGATCCGCTTCGCCGCCTGCCAAAGCTCTTCCATCCGCTCCAGCGTCGCCGCCTCGAGGCTTTCGCCATTCGCGGCGAGGCTCTCCTCGATATGCGAGAATCGGTTGCGGAACTTGGTGTTCGTGCCGCGCAGCGCCATTTCCGGGTCCGCGCCGACATGGCGGCCGATATTGACCAGCGCGAAGATCAGGTCGCCGAGTTCGTCGGCGACGGCCGCCTTGTCGTCGTTGCGCAGCGCCTCGCGCAATTCGCCGATCTCCTCCTCGATCTTGTCGAGGATCGGCGCCGGCTCCGACCAGTCGAAACCGACCCTGGCCGCCCGCTCCTGAAGCTTCAGCGCCTCGACCAGCGCCGGAAAGGAGCGCTGCACCGAGCCGAGATGGCCCCTCAGCGGGTCCTCCGGCAGGCCGCGCCAGGCGCGGCGTTCCTTGCGCTCGCGCTTTTCCGCCTGCTTGATCTCGTCCCATTGCAGCTTCACCGCCTCGGGCGTCTCGGCGTCCGAGCGGGCGAAGACATGCGGGTGACGGCGGATCATCTTGCGCGTCACGGCCTCGACGACGCTGCCGAAATCGAAATCGCCGCGCTCCTCGGCCATGCGGGCGTGGAAGACCACCTGCAGGAGCAGGTCGCCCAGTTCCTCGCAGAGATCGTCCATGTCGCCCCGCTCGATCGCGTCGGCGACCTCGTAGGCCTCCTCGATCGTATAGGGCTTGATCGTCTCGAAGGTCTGGACGATATCCCAGGGACAACCGGTTTCCGGCTGGCGCAGGGCCGCCATGATTTCGATCAGGCGCTCGATGTCGCGGCTCGGCTGCATGGGCAAAATCCCTTCTGGACGACAGGAGGCATCCTTAGCGGGCGGCGCGGTCGGCAGGCAAGGGCGGCGGCGGTGACTTATGCTCAAAATGCCGGGCGCGAGAGCAAAACAATACGCGCCTTCAAGGGGTTTGGAATTTCTGTTTCTTTTGTTTCTGGCCGATTTTCGCGATATTGCGCACACTTCAACCGGATCAGGCCATGACCGCAGCGCAACAGAAGCTCTCGACATTCCCGGCGTTCTTCCGCGTCAGCGGCAGGACGGTCGTCGTTGTCGGCGAGGGCGACGAGGCCTTCGCCAAGGCGCGCCTGCTGTTCAACACCGATGCCCGGATCGTCGTCCTGGCCGAGACGCCGCAGACCGATTTCGCCCGCTTCATCGCCGAAAAGGGCCTCGTCCTCGTCCGCGCGCCCTTCTCCAAGGCCGCCATCGCCGATGCGGCGCTGGTCTTCGCGGCGACCGGCGATGCGGGCGCCGACCGCGCCATCTCCACCGCCGCCCGCGAACTGCGCATCCCGGTCAATGCCGTCGACCAGCCCGACTGCTGCGATTTCTTCACGCCGGCCCTCGTCAACCGCGCGCCGGTCGCCGTCGCCATCGGCACGGAAGGGGCGGGCCCCGTGCTCGCGCAGATGATCCGCGCGCAGGTCGACCAGCTCCTCTCGCCCTCGCTCGGCCGGCTCGCCGGCCTCGCCAACGGCTACCGCGAGGCCGTCGACCGCGTGCTGCCGCGCGGCGCCACCCGCCGCGCCTTCTGGCGCCGCTTCTTCCACGGCGCGGTCGCCGACGCCGTGGACAGCGGCGACATGGAACTGGCACGCCGTTCCGCCAATACGCTGCTGAATTCGCAGGGCAGGGCCGCCGGCCATGTCTGGCTCGTCGGCGCGGGTCCCGGCGCGGAGGACCTGCTGACGCTGCGCGCCCAGCGCGTCCTGATGGACGCCGACGTCATCGTCTTCGACGCGCTCGTGCCGCAGGCCATCGTCGACATGGGCCGGCGCGATGCCGAGCGCCTGTCCGTCGGCAAGCGCAAGGACTGCCATTCCAAGTCGCAGGAAGAGATCAACGACCTGCTCGTCGCGCTCGGCAAGGCGGGAAAGCGCGTCGTGCGCCTGAAATCCGGCGATCCGCTCGTGTATGGCCGCGCCGGCGAGGAAATGGCCGCGCTGCGCCAGGCCGGCGTCACCTACGAGGTCGTGCCCGGCATCACCTCGGCCTTCGCCGCCGCCGCCGATTTCGAGCTGCCGCTGACGCTGCGCGGCGTCGCCTCCTCGCTGGTCTTCACCACGGGCCATGACCTGACCGGCGCCGTGCTGCCGGACTGGGCGCGGCTTGCCGTTTCCGGCGCCACCGTCGCCGTCTATATGGGACGCAGGGTCGCCGCCTCCGTCGCCGCGCGGCTGATGGATGCCGGCCTGCCGGCCGAGACCACCGTCGCCGTCGTGGAAAACGCCAGCCGCCGCGAGAAGCGCTTGCTGCACGGCACGCTCAAGGACCTTCCGGGCCTTCAGCACCGCGACGAGCTTGCCGGCCCGGTCATGGTGATCATCGGCGATGCCGTCGCCGGCGCCAATTTCGAACATTCCGAACCGCTCGCCGCGCGCGGGCCGGTTCGCGTCACAGCAGCATTGGGAGCATGACATGGCCGACAAGGTTCTGACAGCCAACCGCCTTTCCGACGGCATCTCCGTCTGGCTGGATGCCGCCGGCACCTGGAACGAACAGCTCCAGGCCGCCTTCGTCGCGCGCCACAAGGAGGCCGTCGAGGCGCTGGAAGCCACCGGCAAGCAGGCCTTCGCCGACAACAAGGTGGTTGACGTGAACGTTGTGGACGTCGAAGAGGTGGACGGCATGCTGCGTCCGCTGCGCATGCGCGAGCGCATCCGGGCGCTCGGCCCGACCATCGCCTACGCCGCCGGCTATGCCGGCCTGACCGCGACGGCCGCACCGGCCGCCTGAGGATTTCGCATGTACCGTTACGACGAATTCGACCACGCCTTTGTCTCCGGCCGCGTTGAGCAGTTCCGCGACCAGGTCGCGCGCCGCCTTTCCGGCGAGCTGGCGGAGGACGCCTTCAAGCCGCTGCGCCTGATGAACGGCGTCTACCTGCAGCTCCACGCCTACATGCTGCGCGTCGCCATTCCCTACGGCACGCTGAATTCGCGCCAGATGCGCATGCTGGCCCATATCGCCCGCAAATACGACCGCGGCTACGGCCATTTCACCACGCGCCAGAACATCCAGTACAACTGGCCGAAGCTCTCCGAGTTGCCGGACGCGATGGCCGAGCTTGCCAGCGTCGAGATGCATGCGCTGCAGACCTCGGGTAACTGCATCCGCAACGTCACGGCCGACCATTTCGCCGGCGCCGCCGCCGACGAGGTCGCCGACCCGCGGCCCTATGCGGAGATCCTGCGCCAGTGGTCCTCCGTCCATCCGGAATTCTCCTTCCTGCCGCGCAAGTTCAAGATCGCCGTCACCGGCGCCGAGCGCGACCGCGCGGCCATCCAGGTGCATGACATCGGCCTGCACCTGAAGAAGAGCGACAGGGGCGAGATCGGCTTTGCCGTCTATGTCGGTGGCGGGCAGGGGCGCACGCCGATGGTCGCCAAGAAGATCCGCGACTTCCTGCCGGAAGAGGACCTCCTGTCCTACACGACCGCGATCATGCGCGTGTACAATCTCCACGGCCGCCGCGACAACAAGTACAAGGCGCGCATCAAGATCCTCGTGCACGAGACGGGCGCGGAAGAACTGGCGCGGCAGGTCGAGGTGGAATTCGCCGAACTCAGGGACAGCGAATTGAAGCTGCCGGAGCAGGACGTCGCCGCCATCTCCGCCTATTTCGCGCCGCCGGACCTCGGCTCGCGCGCCGAGGGCTGGGCGAACCTTGCGCAGTGGAAGAAGCGCGACCCGGATTTCGCCCGCTGGGTGCACCAGAACGTGCAGCCGCACAAGCACCCCGACTACGGCATGGTGACGATCTCGCTGAAGCCGATCGGCGGCATTCCCGGCGACGCCAGCGATGCGCAGATGGACGCCGTCGCGGATCTTGCCGAGGAGTATGCCTTCGACGAGATCCGCGTCAGCCACGAGCAGAACCTGATCCTGCCGCATGTCGCGCTGGCCGATCTGGAACCGCTCTATCGCGGCCTCGTCGCGGCCGGGCTGGCGACCGCCAATGCCGGCCTCATCACCGATATCATCGCCTGTCCGGGGCTCGACTATTGCGCGCTGGCCAATGCCCGCTCGATCCCCGTCGCGCAGGAGATCTCCACCCGCTTCGGCGCGCCGGAGCGCCAGGCCGAGATCGGCGAGCTGAAGATCAAGATCTCCGGCTGCATCAATGCCTGCGGCCATCACCATGTCGGCCATATCGGCCTGCTCGGCGTCGAGAAGAAGGGCGAGGAGCTCTACCAGATCACACTCGGCGGCTCGGGCGACGAGAACACCTCGATCGGCGAGATCATCGGCCGCGGCTTCGAGCCGGAGAAGGTGACGGACGCCATCGAGGTGATCGTCGACACCTATCTCGGCCTTCGCCTCGACCCGTCGGAAACCTTCCTGACCGCCTATCGCCGCGTCGGACCGCAGCCCTTCAAGGACGCGCTCTACGGCGACAAGACGGCCGAAGCGGCCTGAGGAGAACGGTCATGACGAAAATCTGGAACGAATCCGGCTTCCTGGCCGACGATCCGTGGGTCATCGAGACGGAAGAGACCAAGGCAGGCTCGAACGAGAAGGCGATCCTCGGCCTCGAGGCCTTCCTGGCGACGGTGGCGGAGGGCGACGAAACGGGCCTCGGCGTGCTGATCAACCCGGCCGACGACGTGCGCAGGCTGGACGGCCATCTGGACCGGCTGGCGCTGGTCGCCGTGGCCTTCCCGGCCTTCAGCGACGGCCGCGCCTTCAGCCACGCCTCGCTGCTGCGCACGCGGCACGGCTTTACCGGCGAGGTGAGGGCGGTCGGCGACGTGCTGATCGACCAGATCCCGCTGATGCTGCGCTGCGGCGTCGACAGCTTCGCCGTCAGCAATGCGACGGCGCTGAAGCGGCTGGCGGAAAACCGCCTGCCGGGCATCGACAACCACTACCAGCCCACCGCCCGTCCGGCGCAGGACGCCGGCTCCTATAGCTGGCGCCGCAGGGCCTGATTTCCGGGCCTGATTTCGGGCCCGCCGGCGCACCGGCACCACAATCGTGGTATAGTCTTGAGGCAAATCAAGGACAACGGCCGCGCGGCGCGCGACAAGAGATGCGCGCCAAACTATTGCGCGGCCAATCGGCGCATTGGAACGGAATACCTTCCTTTGCCGCCCGACATGTAATATCTGCCTATCGTCAATTTCCGCCGTAGCCAGGATCGATCCCGAAATGAACGCACCTGCCAAGACCGAAGTCTTCGTTCCCGCCATTCCCGCCGGCGTATTCGCCGAGACGGTGACGAGCGTGCAGCACTACACGGATCGTCTGTTCCGCTTCCGCATGACGCGCCCGGAAAGCTTCCGCTTCCGTTCCGGCGAATTCGCGATGATCGGCCTGATGGTCGGCGACAAGCCGATCTACCGCGCCTATTCCATCGCCAGCCCCGCCTGGGACGAGGAACTGGAATTCTTCTCGATCAAGGTGCCGGACGGTCCGTTGACCTCCCATCTCCAGCAGATCAAGCCCGGCGACACGGTGCTGATGCGCAAGAAGCCGACCGGCACGCTCGTCCTCGACGCGCTGACGCCCGGCAAGCGGCTCTACATGTTCTCCACCGGCACGGGCATCGCGCCCTTCGCCAGCCTGATCCGCGACCCGGAGACCTACGAGAAGTTCGACGAGGTCATCCTGACGCATACCTGCCGCGAGGTCGCCGAGCTGAAATACGGCTTCGACCTCATGGAGGAGATCCGCAACCACGAATTCCTGCCGGAAGTCGTCGGCAACAAGCTGCGCCACTATGCGACGGTGACCCGCGAGGACTATCCGTTCCGCGGCCGCATCACCGACCTCATCGTCAGCGGCAAGATGTTTTCCGATCTCGGCGTGCCGCAATTCGACCCGGCGGTCGACCGCGGCATGATCTGCGGCTCGGCCGCGATGCTGAAGGAGACCAAGGAGCTGCTGGAAGCGGCGGGCCTCACCGAGGGCGCCAACAGCAAGCCCGGCGAATTCGTCATCGAGCGCGCCTTCGTCGACTGAACGGACGGCTACTTTCGGAAAGGGCGCCTTCGGGCGCCTTTTTTGTTGGATGTCAGTCGGACAGATGGTCCAGCAGGTCCGTCATCGCGGAAGAGGCGCCGGGGCCGTCGCCGTTGCGGATGGCGCGGATGACCTTGACGTGCAGGTCCACCGAGCGGTCCATGTGCCGGTTGTCCGCGCGGGTGAACCAGAGTCGGCGCGAATGGGTCTGCAAGGGGGCAAGGGCGGCCGTCAGGAAACGGTTGGGACAGGCCTCCTCCATGATCTCGTCGAAGGCCTTGTCGGCCGCGAGGAAGCCTTCCATGTCGGAATGGATGGAGCAGGCGGTCATCGCCTGCGCGCAGGCGACCAGCTTCTCGCGGTGCCCGTCGCCGGCATGGCGGGCGACGAGACCGGCGGCCAGCGGCTCCAGTTGCCGCCGCGTCGCCATGACCTCGGCATGGTCGTTCGGGCGGATCGCGGTGATCTGCAGGCCGGCGCGCGGGCGCACGGCGATCAGCCCCTGCCATTCGAGCTTCTGGATCGCCTCGCGCACCGGCGTGCGGCCGTGGCCCGCAAGCTCGATGAGATGCCTTTCCGTGACCAGCGAGCCGGGTTTCAGCCTGAGCGTGACGATGAGGCCCTCGAGGGCGAGATAGGCAAGGTGCGCTTGCGACGCCGCGGTTTCCGTCATTCCGATGACCCGGTTGATATATCACATGATGGCATGTCGCAAATCGGATGGCAACTCGACTGATATATCAACCGGGTTGAAGCTGCCGCGCAGCCGGCCATGGTGAGGGAAGCGCAACGAATACCCCGCAGAACGGCGCGCCGTTCTATGTGCCTTGATCCGTTGCCATATTAGTTTTCACGGCCGTTTGCCGCCGCTTACGAAAAACCACCCGAATAAAGCCGCAGCTCCACCCGTCGATAGGAGGATTGCGGTTGACGAATGTCATGGGCCTTGCCAGCATGCCCGCCATTTCGGACCGTCCAGTTGCATTGTGGGGGCATAGGTTGACTGCGGGTTCCATCATCGCGACGCTTCTGATCGTCTTCGCCGGCCTGCTGGCCGTGCCGGCCGTCAGCCACACCAATGCGGGCACCACCTTTTCCCTGATGGCCTCGTCCATGGCCTTCGTCGCCATGGGCATCGCGCAGTTCATGGCGACGCGCCCGCCCTTCATCGAAAGACTGTTCGGCGGGCTCGACCGCATCTACCAGTTCCACCGCAAGATCGGCATCGCCGTGCTCTGCCTCATCCTGGCGCACTATTTCGTCGCGCCGGATTTCCAGGGCCTCTCGCTGACGAGCGGCCTCAACGTGTTTGCCAGGAATGTCGGCGAGTGGGCGTTCTACGGCTTCGTCTTCCTGCTGATCCTCAGCCTCGTGAAGGTCATCCCGAAGACGCGCTTCCAGCTTCCCTACCAGTACTGGCGCTTCACCCATCGCTTCATCGGCCTGCTCTTCGTGCTCGTCGCCTTCCACCAGATGTTCATCAAGCGCCCCTATGACGGCACGGCGCTGCTGGCGGCCTATCTCAACGTCTTCGCCCTCGTCGGCATCGTGAGCTACGCCTATACCCAGCTCCTGCCATGGCTGCGCACGCGCAGATACGAGGTGGTGAATGTCGAGCGCCACGACGGCGCGACGATCATCTCGGCAAGGCCGACCGGCCGCAAGCTGAAAGCCATGCCCGGCCAGTTCGGCTTCTTCCGCGTCGACAAATCCGGCCTTCGCGAGCCGCATCCCTTCACCATCGCCGGCATCGAGGACGACGGCTCCGTCCGCTTCGCCATCAAGCCGCTCGGCGACTACACCAAGGCGCTGCGCGAGGCGGCGGCGGTCGGCGACGGCCTGACGCTGGAGGGCGGCTACGGCCATTTCAATCACAAGCGCGGCGGCAGGAAGCAGATCTGGCTTGCCGGCGGCATCGGCGTCACGCCGTTCCTCGCCATGGCGAGCCGGCTCAAGGGCGACGAGGGGCAGGACATCCACATGGTCTACTGCGTGCGCGACGGCGCCGAGGCGATCGGCCTCGACACCTTCCGCACGCAGGCGGAAAAACTCGGCAACTTCAGCTTCGTGCTGCACAACTCGTCCACCGACGGCCGCTTCGACGCCACGAAGCTGGTGTCGGGCACCAGCATGGACCCGGCCGAGGCGGACCTCTGGTTCTGCGGCCCGCCGCCCCTGCGGCTGGCCATCGAGAAGGGACTGAAGGAACTCGGCAAGGCGCCGCGGCGCGTCGAGTTCGAGCGTTTCGAATTTCGGTGAATTTTCCAGCCGGTCCGCCGGCCTCCTGGAGCGAAGGGAACAAGCCATGCGCGTGTTCAGCATATCATCTGTCCGGCCCCGTCTTCGGCCCGGTCTTGGGCCCGGTCTTGGGCTTGCCGCCGCGCTCGGCCTCGCCATGGCGGTCTTCTGTCCGGCCGGGGCCTTCGCCGTCGACCAGTTCGCGCCGGATGCCTACGGCACCTACCAGGCGAATGCCGCGAACGGCAAAATCCTGTTCGGCGCCTCCGGCTGCGGCGCCTGCCACGGCTCCGGCGACAATACCGAGCTCCTGTCCGGCGGCATGGAGATGCAGACGGCGATCGGAAAATTCTTCGCGCCGAACATCTCCGCCCATCCGAACGGCATCGGCGGCTGGTCCAATGCCGACTTCCTGAACGCCGTGATGGTCGGCCTCGACAAGGAGGGGAACAATCTCTACCCGGTCATGCCCTACACCTCCTACGGCGGCATGAAGCCGGAGGACGTGCTGGACATCAAGGCTTATATCGAGACGCTGCCGCAATCCGACGCGGCCTCGAAGGAACACGAGATCGCCTTCCCGTTCAGCCGCCAGACGACGATCACGCTCTGGAAGCGCAGCCATTTCACCGTGCAGGCCTACCAGCCGCGCGGCGAGACGCAGATGGAGCGCGGCCGCTACCTGGTCGAGAATGTCGGCGGCTGCGGCGATTGCCACACGCCGCGCACCACGACCTACGGCCTCGATCTCGCCCGCGCCTATGAGGGCGAGAAGGGCCTGACCGGCGCCGTCGCGCCGGACATCACCAAGGCGCGCATGAGCGGGCTCGCCTCGTACGAGGTCTTCACCAGGGGGCTGATCGAGGACGGCAAGAAGCTTTCCGGCTCGCCGCTTTCCGATCCGGTCATGCGCCGCATCGCGCACGGCCTTTCGACGCTCTCCGACGAGGACAGGCAGGCGATGTACGCCTTCCTCGCCGACCGCGAGGTGAAGGTGACGCCGGTCGAGACCAGCGCCGCGCCGGTCTGCAGCGAGGCGACGGCCGAGACCGCGCTTGCCGCGGGCGGCGGCAGCGCGGAATTCGCCTCCGCCGCTGATGCCTTCATCGGCAAATACTGCCGCAACTGCCACGGCCCGGGCGAAAGCTCGCAGGGCTCCTTCCCCTCGGGCGACCTCGCCTCGATCGCCGCCAATCCGGCCTTCGTGACGCCGGGCGACGCCTCCAAGTCGCTGCTCTACACCTCCGTCACCAGCGGCCGCATGCCGCTCGGCAAGCGGCCGGACGATGCCGAGGTGCAGGGCCTCGCCAACTGGATCAACTCGCTGAGCCAGGCCGCCATCCCGACCGCCGTCTCGGCGACCAAGGTCAAGCGCGCCCGCCCGATGCTGAAATATCTCGACTTCGTCGAACTGGCGCTGCGCGACATCTCCCGGGTCGACGAGCACGACCAGCCGTTCATGCGCTATTTCAGCTATCGCGACCAGTATAACGGCATGATGAGCTGTGAGACGCACGAGACCTTCCTCAAGCGCATGAAGGTCCTCGCCGGCGGCTTCAAGAAGCTGCTCAACTCGCTGTCCTACGGGCCGGAGCTCGTCATCCCCGAGGAGGTCGAAGGGTCCGACGGCCTGCTCGTGCGCGTCGACCTGCGCGATCTCGAATGGAGCCAGGAAGATTACGACTTCCTGATCAACGAATATTTCTACGGCGTCGATCCGACGAGCGACGCCCAGTTGCATTCGCTCGCCAAGGCGACGCAGACCCAGCTTCCGATCATGCGCGTCGACTGGTTCATGAGCAACGGCGCGCGGCCGAAGGTCTATAACCGCCTGATGAAGCTGCCGACCAACATCATCGAGCTGGAACAGCGCTTCGGGGTGAATGTCGAGGACAACATCATGCGCCGCCGCATCGTGCGCGCCGGCTTCGCCGACGGTTCGTCCGGTGTGTCCGACCACAACCGCATGCTGGAGCGCCACGACATGCCCTTCGGCGGCTATTACTGGAAGTCCTACGACTTTGCCGGCGACGTGGGCAAGCAGGTGCTCAAGCGCTTCCCGGCAGGTCCCGAGGGCGTGCGCCTGAAGGCGGGCCTCGAACCCTTCGAGCATGACGGCGGCGAGATGATCTTCTCGCTTCCGAACGGCATGCAGGGCTATTATCTGTCGACCAACAAGGGCGACCAGCTCGATATCGGCCCGACGGCGATCGTCTCCTTCCGCAAGCGGCCGATCGGCAAGGGGGTCGAGATCATCAATGCCCGGTCCTGCTTCGACTGCCATTTCGACGGCATCCTGTCGAAGCGCGACCAGCTCCGCGAGCATATCGAGACCTCTACGCTGTTCTCCAAGGACCAGCAGGACGAGCTGCTCGCCGTCTATGTGCCGCAGGAGGAGCTGAACGAGGTCTACAAGCGCGACACCGAACGCTTCGTCGCCGCGCTCGACCGCCTCGGCATCACCGAGGCCACGGCCGGCGGCGGCAAGACCAGCCTGAAGGCCCCCGGCGGCGCCGAGATCTTCACCTACTTCGCCGACAAATACGAGGACGAGCTGAATTTCGAGCAGCTCGCCTCCGAATTCGACATGACGCCGGAGGAATTCGCCTCCGACATCCGCCGCCTCACCGACGTCAACGCCCTGCGCATCGGCCTCGACTGGGTCGCGACGCTCGAGGCCGGCGCCACGGTGCCGCGCGTCGAGGTGGAGGAGCAATATGCCTTCATGCTGGAGCCGCTGCAGCAGCTCCGTGCGCTGAAGCGCGGCGTCAATCCGGACGCGGTCGCCAATGCGGGCTACACGGCCGACAATGCGCAGTATCAGCAGCCCGAGCAGAAACAGGACCCGGCTGCCGGCGGCGACCAATATGCCGCGCAGACGACCGCGGCCTATGTAACGCCGGCCTACAAGCAGGACGACAAGGCGCAGGCCGACAAGGTGAAGCTCGCCCTGCACGTGCCCTCGACCCGTGCGAAGGTGGGGGATTACCTCAGCTTCGAGCTCACCACCAACCATGCCTGCGAGCTTCAGGTCGTCTATGTGGAGGACACCGGCAATGTCGAGATCATCCCTGACGTGATGATCGGCAGCACGACGCTGAATCCCGGCGAGCGCCGCCTCATCCCGCAGCCGGGCACCGGCAACCTGACCTTCGATTCGCCATCGCCCGGCGAGACGATGATCGCGGTCTGCAAGATCGGCGGGCTCGGCGACCAAAAGCTGACGGCGGAAAAGGCCAAGCAGCTCGTGACCGGCTCGAAGCAGCCGACAACCCGGGGGCTTGCCGTCAACCTTGCCAAGCAGACCGAGCAGGACAACGGGGCGAGCGGCCTGCAGATGGTGACCTTCGAGATCAGGTGATTCTAGGGGCAGGGGCCTTCGGGCCCCTGCCGTTCTTTCGAGATTATTTGGGACAGGACCGACGATGCTGATGCAATCCCTCCGTTTTGACGCAATCGCCGGCGCGAGACCGCGCGGCTCCCTTGCTGGAATTGCTCTTGCATCGACGCTCTTCCTGCTGGCCGGCGCCGCGCCGGCCGCCGCGGCCTGCGATGCCTTCACCGGCGTCGTCGAGGCGTTCAACGCGGGCGACGAGGCGAAGGCTCGCGCCTTCGCCGAGGCCGCCGGCACGGCCAATTGCAGCGCCAATGAGCGCACGCTGGTCGGCCGCGTCGCCGCGCTCGCCACCTTCAACCGGATCGCCACGGAGGTAAGCGAGGGCGGCAGGCTTTCCGATCACCGCCAGGTGCTGGAAGACCTCCAGAAACACTATGGCGGCCCCTGGCAGGTCTACGATGCGCTGGGCGATCTCGCCCGCGAGCGCAAGGATTACGAGCAGGCCGCGCGCCTCTACCAGCTCGCGCTGGAGGACGGCTCCAACGAGACGCTGACGCCGGACTGGATGGCGCCCGACGAGCAATATATCCTGCGCCTCGACAGGCTGGCGAGCGAGATGCGCCTTGCCGCGCCACGCCCGGTGCAGCTTGCCATGCGCGGCGGCTGCAAGGTCTCCTTCCGCGGCGTGAAGATCAAGAAGAAGTCGACGCCGGTGCGCTATGTCTTCGGCACCGCGGATTTCACGCCCGAGGGCGTGGAGGCCGCCAAGGACCTCGCCGAATGCCTGAAGGCGGTCAAGCCGGCCTCGATCAGGCTGATCGGCCATACCGACCCCGTCGGCTCGGCGGAGGCGAATTACACGCTTTCGCTGGCGCGCGCCGAGACGCTGAAATCCTATCTTGCCAATGCCGGCTATGCGGGCGCGATCACCACCGAGGGCAAGGGCGAGGACCAGCCCTTCAAGCCGGACGACGCCAGCGCCTACGACACCGAAACGCTCAACCAGTTGCACCGCCGGGTGGAAGTGGACGTCGAATGATGCGGACGCTGCCCCGCCTGCTGGCGCTTTCCCTCACCGCCGCGCTTCCCGGCCCGGCGCTCGCGGCGCAGACCTATGCGCTGGTGGTCGGCGTCGACCAGTATCCGAACGACGTCAGCCTCGACGGCGCGGTGCGCGATGCGGAGGACGTCTACCGCTCGATGAGCGCGGCGGGCTTCAACGTCGTCAAGTTCACCAATGATGAGGCGCGCAAGGACGATATCCGCAAGGCCTGGACCGACATTGTGGCCAGCGCGGCGGCGGGCGACACGATCATCTTCACCTATGCCGGCCACGGCGCGCAGATGCCGGAGCTGATCGCCGGCGACGAGGCGGACGGTCTCGACGAATTCCTGCAACTGCCGGGCTTCGACCGCAACCGCTACGAGGAGACCTCGAACGAGATCATCGTCGACAACGAGATGAACGCCTGGTTCGCCGAGGCCGAGGGCAAGGGCGTGCATGTGCTCTTCGTCTCCGATAGCTGCTTTTCCGGCGGCATGAGCCGGTCCATATCGGGCAAGACCCGTCTCGCCCCGGCCGTGAAGGTCAAGCTCGCGCCGCCCTCGCAGGAGGCGATCGAGGGCGCCAATCTCAAGGAGATCGACTTCAAGCAGGTGACGGTGCTCGCCGCCTCGCTGGAAAGCCAGCCGACGCCGGAGGTGATCATCGACGGCGAGCCGCGCGGCGCGCTGAGCTGGAGCTTTGCCCGCGCCGTGGAAGGCAGCGCCGACCGCGACGGCAACGGCGTCATCACGCGCATCGAGCTGGAGGACTATATCTTCTCCAATGTGAAGAACCGGTCCGAGGCCCTGCAGGTGCCGAATTTCATGCCGCAGGTGGCGCGCTCGGAGAGCGAGGTCGTCGTCACGCTGACGCGCGGCATTCCGGTCGAGACCGCTGGCGCGGCGACGGATACGGCCGCGACCGGCAAGGCCGTCAGGCCGGTGAGCGAGCTCGGCTGGACGGGCCGGATCGCCCTTGAGATCGACGGCGAGGCGGCAAGGCCCGACAAGGCGGACGGCACCGGCACCCCCTTCCGCTGGGACGTGGCGAGCGGCGTCTTCTACACGCCGAACGGCGACGTCGCGGCCGAGAATGTCGGGGCCGACCGCATCCAGGCCGTGGTGGACAAATATGTCCTGCTCGATTTCCTGAAGGCCATGGCGAGCCAGAATCCCGGCTCCGTCTCCCTGACGCCCGCCCGGGACATCTATGCGGCGGGCGATCGCCTGCGCTTCGACGCGCCGCCTGGCCGCTACCCGAACATGCTGGTCTTCAACCTCGCCAATACCGGCGAGGTGCAGTTCCTCGACATGCAGGCGGCGGGCAGCGGCAGCTCGCAGTTCAAGCTGACCGATGTCGAGATCGTCAAGCCCTTCGGCGCCGACCACCTCGTCACGATCTGGACCGCCGAGCCGGTCGACGCCATCGGCGCGGTGCTCGCCGACAGGAACGTCACCGCCGCCGCCCTGCTGCAGGCGCTGACGACGCGGCTCGACGGCAAGGAGGCCAGCGTCGCCATCCAACCCCTATATACGCGGGAAACGCTCTGATGATCCGCTGCGCCGCCGCAATCCTGCTTTCGCTCCTGGTGTTTTCGCCCGCCAAGGCCGCCGACCGGGCCCTCCTGATCGGCATCGGCACCTATGCCTCGCTGCCGGAAAAGATGTTCCTCGAAGGGCCGAAGAACGACGTGCCGCTCATCGAAAAACTTCTGAGGGAGAAGCACGGCTATGCGGCCGATTCGATCCGCATCCTGCGCGACCAGGACGCAAGCCGCGCCGCGATCCTCGCCAGCATCGACGAATGGCTGGTCAACGGCACGCAGCCGGGCGACCGCGTCTATTTCTATTTCTCCGGCCACGGCCTGCAGGTGAAGGACGTGAGCGGCGACGAGGAGGACGGCCTGGACGAGGCGCTGTCGACCTACGACATCGCCGCCGGCGACGGCGACTGGACGAACGTCATCCTCGACGACGAGATCGACGCGATGCTGGCAAAGCTCAAGGACCGCGCCGTCTCCATCGTCATCGACGCCTGCCATTCCGGCACGATCTCGCGTTCGCTGTCCACGCAGGTCGGCGACGCGATGGAAAGCGCGCGCTTCCTGCCGCGGCCCCATGCCAAGCCGGTGGAGGAGGTGAAGATGCGGGGCCTGCGCGTCGACGTGGCCGTCGTCGACAAGCCCGACATCGTCAAGCAGAACGGCGTGGAGGCCTGGAGCGCGGCCTCCTCCTATCAGGTGGCCTGGGACGACACGCGCCTGCCGCCGGAAGAGCGCCACGGCGTCTTCACCCTGTCCTATGTCAACGGCCACGAGATTTCCGCCGCCGACAGCAACGGCAACGGCATCGTCTCCAATGCCGAACTGCTCGAATATGTGAAGAAGCAGTCGCAGACCTATTGCGCCGCGCAGGACCAGTGCCAGGCCCTCGACCCGCAGCTCGAGGTCAACTACGCGCTGCTCGGCGCCAGCGCCGTGACCCCGACCGCCGGCACCGCGCAGCAGCAGACGCCGGACTACGGCAAGGTCGAGGAGGTGAAGGTCGAGAACACCCAGCAGACCGCCTATGTCGCCGCCGATCCGCTCGACGCCGTCGGCGACATCCTCGGCAAGCCGCAGACCGGCGACGTCAAGGTGGCGCTGTCCTCCGATTACCTGAAGAACGGCGATGTCTTCCGCATCACGGTGACGAGCGCCACGGGCGGCCACCTCGTCCTCTATGACGTCGACAAGGACGGCAAGGCGACGCAGATCTTCCCGAACGAGGCGGCCAGGAAGATCACCCGCCTTGCACCGAACACGCCGATCACCATTCCCGACGACTATTACGGTTTCGATTTCGAGGCCGAGGGGCCGGGCGAGAATGTGCTGGTGGCGATCGTCATCGCCGACGACGTCGACCTCACCAAGCTCGCCCCCAACGACTACGGCCTGACCAAGGAGCTCGACGCCCGCACCACCATCGCCGACATCGCCGGCGCGCTGAAGCAGACCTGGACGCGCGATACGGAAAACCGCAGCGTCAACTGGTCGCTCGGCCTGCTGAAATACGCCGTCTATTGAGCGAGCCCGCCGCACCTTTCCGGTCATCGGACGAGGGGTTTCGGGACGCCTTGCAAAAGCTGTTTTCGGGTGCATTTTCCGGGTTGACCCGGCAGAACCTCCTGCATATGTTCCGCGCACTTCCGCGGGCCGTTTTCGCCCCGCTCGGGAGCGCGTAGCTCAGCCGGTAGAGCAACTGACTTTTAATCAGTAGGTCCAGGGTTCGAATCCCTGCGCGCTCACCACCATCTCCAAGCCATGACATATCGCCGCGATCTCCAAAAGGTGATTGGCAGGAGGCGTTTCTCGCGGCTATCTGGAGGCGCAAACGGAGGCGCGCGGGCTGTCGGACAGCCGCAGGCCTCCGGCCGTTTCGGAGTGGTCCCTTGTCGATTGCCGATATTTCGCTTTTGAGTGCGCTTCTCGCCGGGGCACTGTCGTTCCTCTCGCCCTGCGTGCTGCCGCTCGTGCCGCCCTATCTGTGCTACATGGCGGGCATCTCCGTGGACCAGTTCCGCGGAAGCGAGGCGGTGGCGGTGCGGCGCAATGCGCGCGGGGCGGTGCTGCTGGCGGCGTTCTTCTTCACGCTCGGCTTCGCCACGGTCTTCGTCGCCCTCGGCGCGGGGGCCTCGACGATCGGCATGGTGCTGCGCCGGCATCTCGATATCCTCGCGCAGATCGGCGGCGTCATCATCATCCTGATGGGCCTGCATTTCCTCGGCATTCTGCGCATCGGGCTCTTCGCCCGCGAGGCGCGCTTCCAGGGCGGCGGCAAGCCGGCGACGGCCTCGGGCGCCTATCTCATGGGCCTTGCCTTCGCCTTCGGCTGGACGCCCTGCATCGGCCCGGTGCTCGGCGCGATCCTCGGCGTCGCGGCGGCGCGCGAGACGGTCGGCGACGGGGCGGCCCTGCTCGCCGTCTATTCGCTCGGGCTTGCCGTGCCGTTCTGGATCGCGGCGGGCTTTTCCGGGGCCTTCATGCGTTTCCTCGTGCGCTTCCGCCGCCATCTCGGCACGGTGGAGAAGGTGATGGGCGTGCTGTTGATCCTCACCGGCCTTGCCTTCATCTTCGGCTATATCAGCGCCGTCGCCATCTGGTTCCAGCAAACGTTTCCCATTCTCTCGCAAATCGGCTAGTCCGGGGCATCAGCCTCAGCGAGCGGGAGCAGGCCTCGGCCCATGGCGGAAATCATCGGACTGGTGCTGCCGTTCTTCGGCATGATCCTTCTCGGCTATGTCGTGGCGAAGATCACCAGGCAGCCGGTCGAGGCGCTCGGCTGGCTCAACACCTTCATCATCTACATCGCGCTGCCGGCGCTGTTCTTCAAGCTGGTGGCCAGAACGCCGGTCGACCAACTGACGCGCGTCGATTTCATCCTCGCCAATATCAGCGCCACCTACCTGGTCTTCGGGCTGATCTTCGCCATCGGCCTCCGGCTGCGCCGCGCGACGATCGGCGAGGCGACGATCCAGGGGCTGGCGGCGGCCTATGGCAATATCGGCTATATGGGGCCGGGGCTCGCGCTGCTCGCCTTCGGCGAGCCGGCGGCGGTTCCCGTCGCGCTGGTCTTCTGCTTCGAGAACATGCTGCATTTCACCGTCGCGCCGGCCCTGATGGCGCTGGCGGGCGGGGAGAAGCAGAAGCCGCTCCGCATCGCCGCCGGCGTGCTGCGCAGGATCGTCACCCATCCCTTCATCATCGCGACGGCGGCCGGCTTCGCCGCGGCCTTCGCCGGCTTCGAGCCGCCGGCGCCGCTGCAGCGGCTGATCGATTATCTCGCGCAGGCGGCGGCGCCCTGCGCGCTGTTCGCCATGGGCGTCACGCTGGCGCTGCGGCCGCTCAGGCGGGTGCCGGTGGAGATCGGCTATATCGTGCCGGCCAAGCTGCTGCTGCTGCCGCTCGCCATGTATCTCATGCTGGGGCTTGCCGGCAATTTCGATCCGGTCTGGGTGTTCACGGCCATGCTGCTCGCCGCCCTGCCGACCGCGACCAACGTCTTCGTCATCGGCCAGCAATACGGCGTCTGGCAGGAGCGGGCGTCGGCGACCATCCTCATCACGACGGTGCTGTCCGTCGCGACGGTGACGATGCTGCTCTATCTCATCAAGTCAGGCCTGCTGCCGGGCGACCCGTTCCCTTAGGCCGTTCCGCAGCGCCTTGAGCGAGCCGAGCGGCTCGATGCCCTCGCGCATGACGACGCTGCGCAGCGGGCCGATGGCGGAGAGGAGATGCAGGCCGGCCGAACGCAGGAACTGCACGGGCAGGAAGTCCGACAGCAGCGAGCGGTTCAAAAGGTCGACGCTGAGGGTGCGCGAGCGGATATCGGCCTGCCGCTTGCGGTCGAAGCGCTCGCCGATCCCGGCAT
>JBDHSZ010000036.1:0-24002 GCA_039812945.1 Shinella sp. | reverse complement strand
ATCGCCACCGTGTTCCAGGATGCGGGCCTGCTCAACCGCTCGATCTCCGACAATATCCGCCTCGGCCGCGAGGGCGCGAGCGAGGAGGAGATCATGGCGGCGGCGGAAGCGGCGGCGGCGAACGACTTCATCACCTCGCGCCAGAGCGGCTACGACACCCATGTCGGCGAGCGCGGCAACCGCCTTTCCGGCGGCGAGCGCCAGCGCATCGCGATCGCCCGCGCCATCCTCAAGAACGCGCCGATCCTCGTGCTCGACGAGGCCACCAGCGCGCTCGACGTGGAGACGGAGTCGCGCGTCAAGGCGGCGATCGATTCGCTGCGCCGCAATCGCACGACCTTCATCATCGCGCACCGCCTGTCGACGGTCCGCGAGGCCGATCTCGTCGTCTTCATGGATCACGGCCAGGTGGCCGAGATGGGCACGTTCAACGACCTCAGCCAGAGCAACGGCCGCTTCGCCGCCCTGCTGAGGGCAAGCGGCATCCTGACCGACGACGACGTGCGCAAGAGCCAGACGGCGGCGTAAGCCGCAAGCGGCAGGCCGCGCGAAGTCGCGGCCTGCCGGCCTTCCTTCCGTCATCCCCTACTGATTTTTCGAAACGTCGGATCCTCGGCATAAGGCCGAGGATGTCGGAGGCAAGGTTCCCGGCAAGCCGAGGGCGCCACCTTGCGGCGACGCCCTTACCGCTATCCGCTCAGAGCGGGTAGCCTTCCGCCGTGACGGCGACGCCGTCGACGGTCACCCGCGATTTCCCCGCATCCGCCCGTTCGACCCGGATCGACAGCGTCTTGCCGCCAAGCACGAGCGTTGCGTCATAGCCGTCCCACGCCGCCGGCAGCGCCGGCTGGACGAAGAGACGGCCGTCCTCCTTGCGGATGCCGAGGATGCCCTCGACGGCCGCGCGGTAGAGCCAGCCGGCCGAGCCGGTATACCAGGTCCAGCCGCCGCGCCCCGTGCGCTCGCCCTCGCCATAGACGTCGGCGGCGACCACATAGGGCTCGACGCGATAGCGCTCGACGGCTTCCTCGTCGAGCGCGTGCCTGACCGGATTGATGAGGTCGAGGCAGGCGAAGGCGTCGTCGCCCCTGCCCTGCCGCGCCAGCGCCAGAACGACCCAGGTCGCCGGATGGGTATATTGGCCGCCGTTCTCACGCACGCCCGGCGGATAGGCCTTGATATAGCCGGGATCCTGCTGGGTCTCGGCGAACGGCGGGGTGAACAGGCGGATGAGGCCGTTCTCCCGGTCGACCAGTTCGGCCATGACGGCGTCCATCGCCTGCCGCGCGCGCTCCGCATCGCCCTCGCCGGAAAGCACGCTCCAGCTCTGCGCGATGGAATCGATGCGGCATTCGGCGCTTTGCGACGAGCCGAGCGGCGTGCCGTTGTCATAATAGCCGCGGCGATAGTAGCCGCCATCCCAGCCGGCCGTTTCCAGCGCTTGCCTGAGGCGGCCGAGATGGCCTTCCCAGGCATCGGCGCGGCCATTGTCGCCGCGCGCGCGGGCGAGCGGGATGAAGCCGCGCAGCGTGCCGGCGAGGAACCAGCCGAGCCAGACGCTGGTGCCGCGGCCGGCCTCGCCGACGCGGTTCATGCCGTCGTTCCAGTCGCCGCCGAGGATGAGCGGCAGGCCGTTTTCCCCGGTGCGCGCGAGAGCAAGGTCGAGGGCG
This sequence comes from Shinella sp., assembly GCA_039812945.1. Classification (GTDB taxonomy): domain Bacteria; phylum Pseudomonadota; class Alphaproteobacteria; order Rhizobiales; family Rhizobiaceae; genus Shinella. The sequence continues at coordinate 22,332 of JBDHSZ010000036.1, read as the reverse complement.
CGGGCGCAATGCTCGTAGAGCGGCGCGTCCTCGGCCGAGCGGCCGGGCTTGTAGAAGGAATCGTGCTGCCCCTCGGCCAGCTCCGGCCCCTCGATGAAGGCCAGCCGCTCGTCGAGCACGGCGCGGTCGCCGGTGACGCGGCAATAATGCTCCACCGCATGGGCGAGCCAGACGACGTCGTCGGAGATCGTCGTGCGCACGCCGGCGCCGCTGTCCGGCAGCCACCAGTGCTGCACGTCGCCCTCGGTGAACTGGCGCGCGGCGGCGTTGAGGATCTGCTTGCGGGCAAGTTCCGGCCGGTGCAGCAGGAAGGCCAGCGTATCTTGCAACTGGTCGCGGAAGCCGTAGGCGCCGCTCGCCTGGTAGAAGGCGGAGCGCGCCATGATGCGGCAGCCGAGCGCCTGATAGGGCAGCCAGTCGTTGACCATGCGGTCGAGCGCCGCATCGGGCGTCCTCACCTGCAATGTGCCGGTGAAGTCTTCCCAGAAGGACCGCACGGAGGCCATGACCGCGTCGAAATCGGCGGCGCGCGCCTTGTCGGCGAGCGCGCGGGCGCTGTCCGCATCGGCGGTGTCGCCGAGCACGAAGACAAGCGCGCGCTTCTCGCCCGGCTTCAGCGTGATGTCGACGGCCAGCGCCGCGCAGGGATCGCCGATGCCGTCGGCATTGCCCGACAGCGCCTCGCCGGTGGCGAGCGCGGCCGGCAGGAGGATGTCGCCGGTGCGGCCGATGAAGTCGCGGCGTTTCGCGGTGAAGCCCGCCGGCGGCGCATCGACGGCGAAGAAGCTGGTCCGGCCGGCGAAATCGAGGCTGTAGGGATTGGTGGCGAAGAGCGCCCCGCTCTCCTCGTCCTGACTGGTGAGGATGAAGGGGGCGGTCCTGGCGGGATTGTTGCCGAGCACCCATTCGACATAGCCGTAGACGGAGAGGCTGCGCTCGGTGTCGCCGGTGTTCTTCACGACGAGGCGCGAATATTTGACCGGGTCCTCGGGATCGACCGTCTGCACCAGGTCGAGCTCGACATCGTCCTCCCAGCTCCGGAAGGCGGTGTAGCCGAGCCCGTGCCAGGCCTCGAACTTCACCGAGGGCTTGCGCGACAGGGCCGCGAAGGGCGTCATGACCGTGCCGCGCTCACGGTCGCGCACGTAGAAGGCCTCGCCGGGGCGGTTGACGACGGGATCGTTGCTCCAGGGGGTGAGCTGGAAGTCGCGCGAATTGCGGCTCCAGGTGAAGCCCGCGCCCTCCGCCGAGACATGGAAGCCGAATTCGCGGTTGGCGATGACGTTGATCCACGGCTGGGGCGTCGCCGCGCCGCCGCGCAGGCGCACGGCATATTCGCGGCGCTCGGCGTTGAAGCCGCCTAGGCCGTTCCAGAAGGTCAGGCCTTCGCCGTCGATGGCGGCCGGCTCGGCAATGGGCGCCGGCAGCTTCGGCGGCGGCGCTTCCGTCTTCGTCTCCTCCTCGCCGCGCGGCGTGGAGAAGAGCGACGCGGTGCGGGCGATCTGGTCGGCGAGCGAGCCGTTGCGCGCGTGGAAGACGGCGCGGGCGGTCGCCAGCAGCGCCTGCCAGGTGGAGACCTCCATCAGGTCGCGGCGCACCGTGAAGACATGCTGGCGCACGCCGTCGGACTGCCCCCGCATGCGCAGATTCTCGCACATCTGGTCGAGCGTGTGCTGCATGTCCTGCGCATAGGAGGCGGCGCGCTCGTTGAGGATGACGAGGTCGGCGGTGACGCCGCGGTGGCGCAGATATTCCTGCGCGCGCAGCGCCTCGCGGGCGACGTCGAGGTCGATCTCGTCGTTGATGCGCACGACGAAGATCGGGAAATCGCCGGAGATCGCCAGCGGCCAGAGCGCCGACTGGGCGGCAAGGCCGGTCTGGATCGTCCCGCTGTCGGCCCTCAGATGCATGTCGGGATAGGTGAGGTAGCGGCCGAGCATCTGGAAGCTCGCCGCCTCCTGCGAGGTGACGCCGACATGGCGCATATGCACCTGCGAGCGCGTCCAGGCATGGATCATCTCGTGGTTGAAGGCGTCCGGGTGGCGGTAGCGGTCGATGGCGGCGTCCACCTCGGCGCGGCTCGGCGCGGCGATGGTCCAGAAGATCACCTTGACCTTCTTGCCGGCCGGGACGCGCACCACGCGGCGCAGCGCCAGGATCGGGTCGAGCGTGAAGCCGTCCGTGCCGGAGAGCTGCGCGCCGGCGTCGAAGGCGGCGGCATTGGCCAGCGAGCGGCCGCGGCCGATGAAGCGGCGGCGGTCGGTCTCGACCTCGGTGCGGCGCGAGGGCCCGGCATTGTCGACGATGAGATGGGCGATCGCCATGTCCGGCTCGTTCGGATGGCGCTTGCGGCGCTCGGCGCGGATGACGTCGCCGCGCTTGCCGATCTCGGTGCGGATGAACATCTTGGAGAACAGCGGATGGGCGTTGTCGGCGTCGTCCGTCGAGATAACCGGCTCCATATAGGAGGTCACTTCGATGAAGCGGTCCTCCGTGCCGGTGTTGAGCAGCGTCAGGCGGCGTCCCTCGGCGTCGTGCTCGGTGGCGACGATGACCTCGACCTCGCTGGTGAGCTTGCCGATGGTCTTGACGAATTCCGCCTTGTCGTCGCCGAACTGGGTCTTGGTCTCCTCGCCCTCGATGCGCCTCGGCTCGGCGGTGGCGGACCACCATTCGCCCGTCGCCATGTCGCGCAGGAAGAGGAAGGAGCCCCAGCGGTCCTCCGTCGGGTCCGGCTTCCAGCGGGTGACCGACTGGCCGTTCCAGCGCGAATAGCCCGCGCCCGTCGCCGTCAGCATGACGGAATAGTGGCCGTTCGACAGGAACACGGTCTCGCGCTCGCGGGCGATCGGGTCCTTGAAGACGCGGATCTCCGGGCGCAGCAGGTCGGCCTGCGTGCTGCCGACGGTCTCCGGCTCGCGCTTGGCGTTGATGACCGGGATGTCGCGCGGGGCCTTTTCCTGGAGCAGCAGCTCGGCCGCCTCGATGACCGGGTCGGCGTGGAAGCGCTCGCGCAGCGCGCCGTTGAAGACGACGTTGGCGACGGCGGCGATCGACATGCCGTGATGGTGCGCCATGTAGTTCTTCACCACGGCGCAGGTCTTGCCCTCCGGCACGCGGGTCGGCGTGAAGTCGACCGCGTCATGGAAGCCGTAGACGCCGAGCGCGCCGAGCTTGCGCAGGCGTTCGAGGTTCTCCAGCGCCTCCTTCGGCGCATATTGCGCGGCGAGCAGCGAGGCATAGGGCGCGATGACCGCGTTCTGGCCGAGGCCGCGCTTGAGGCCGAGCGTCGGCACGCCGAAATTGGTGTACTGGTAGGTCAGCTCATGGTCGCGGGCGTTGAAGGCCGCCTCCGAAATGCCCCAGGGCGTGCCGAGGCGGCGGCCGTGGTTCATCTGCTCGACGACGACGAGATTGTTCGTCTGGTTGAGGATGCCGCCCTGCCGCTCCTGCATGACGAGCGGCGGCATGAGGTATTCGAACATCGAGCCCGACCAGGAGACCAGCGCCCCGCGCGAGCCGACCGGCACGACCGGACGGCCGAGCTTGTACCAATGCTCGGTGGGAAGGTCGCCCTTGGCGATGGCGAAGAGGCTGGTGAGCCGCGCCTCGGAGGCGAGCAGGTCGTAGCAGGCCTCGTCCAGCTCGTTGGTCTCGACGCGGTAGCCGATGGAGAGCAGGCGCCGCTCCTGGCGGAACAGGAAGCCGAAATCCATCGAGAAGGCGATGTCGCGCGAGCGGTCGCGCAAGACGACGAGCCGGTCGCGCAGGGCCTCGATGGAGCCGAGGTCGAAGACGCTGTCGGCGATATGCGCCTCGCAGGTGGCGACCAGCGCCCCGCCCCAGGCGGCGAGCTCGCCGCTCTCGGCCGACTTGATCTCATGGTCGAGATTGACGATCAGCTTGTTGATGTCGCGCGCCAGCACCGAGAGGTTGATGACGCGGATGGAGGCGAATTCATGCTCGCGCTTGACCGCGGCGAGCGCGTTGTGGAAGCCCTCGATGCGCTCCTCGATGAGGCGGCGCAGCGGGCGGACGGTCTTGCGGTCGTCGGGAAGCTGCTTCAGCGTCTCGGAGAGGATGGCGGCGACATCGCCGATGCCGTCGAGGCTGCCCTGGAGATGCGCCGAGGGGGCTTCCGCCCATTCGCGGCACATGGAGGAGACGGCGATGAGGTGGCCGGCGAGATTGCCGCTGTCGACCGCCGAGATATAGCGCGGCCCCAGCGTTTCCAGCGTGTTGGTGCGATACCAGTTGTAGAGGTGACCGCGATATTTCGGCATGCCGTCGATGGTGGCGATGGTCTGCTCGAGGCGGCGCACCGTCTCCTCGAAGCTGATCCAGCCGAAATCGCGCGCCGAGATCACCGAGAGCAGGTAGACGCCGATATTGGTCGGCGAGGTGCGCTCGGCGAGCACCGGCTGCGGCGTCTCCTGGAAATTGTCCGGCGGCAGGAAATGCTGCTCGGCGGTGACGAAGGTCTCGAAATAGCGCCAGGTGCGCCGCGCGATCTTGCGCAGCTCGCCCGCGACATGGTCGGAGACGACGAGCTGGTCCTCGGTCTCGGCCGTCTGGCTGACGGACCAGGCGATCATCGGCGACAGCGCCCAGACCAGCGCGAAAGGGATGCCGATATAGGGCAGGCCCGTATCCGAGATCATGGCGAGCGCCACGGAGACGACGGCCAGCGCCGGGGCCTGCCACATCGACTTGTAATGCGCGAGGATGCCGCCGCGCGCCGCGCTGTCGGCCTGCGCGGCGGTGCGCCATTCCAGCATCAGCTTGCGGCTGACGAAGGTGCGGTAGAGCGAGCGCACGATGGCGTCGCCCATCAGTGCCGCCGAATGGGCGATGAAGGCGATGCGCAGCGCGACCTGCGCATTGGCCGCGCGGATATCCGAGAGCACGCGATGCACATGGGCGCGCGCGACGATGTCGCTGCTGCGCGGCATGACGCCCGAGATCAGCGAGAGCGTCGGCGCGACGAAGAGCAGGAAGATCAGCACGAGCTGCCAGATCAGCGCCTGGCGCGGCTCCATGTAGTACCAGCCCATGACGGAGGCGACGAGCCAGGCGATGGGGATGAGGCTGCGGCGCAGGTTGTCGTACATCTTCCAGCGGCCGAGCATGGAAATGCCGCTCGACGGGCCGAAGAGATAGGGCAGGAGCTGCCAGTCGCCCCGCGCCCAGCGATGCTGGCGCGAGGTCTCGACGCCGTAGCGCGTCGGAAAATCCTCGACGAGCTCGACATCCGTCACCAGCGCGCAATGCGAGAGCGAGCCTTCGAGCAGGTCGTGGCTGAGCACCGAGTTCTCCTCGATGCGGCCCTTCACGGCGGCCTCGAAGGCATCGACATGATAGAGGCCCTTGCCGGTGAAGGTGCCCTCGCCGGCAAGGTCCTGATAGACGTCGGAGACGGTGAAGACGTAAGGGTCGACGCCGCGGTCGGCGGAGAAGATGCGCTGGAAGGTGGAGGCCTCCTTGCCCGTCGTCAGCGAGGGCGTGACGCGCGGCTGGAGGATGGAATAGCCGGCGGTGATCTTCCCCGTCGCCTCGTCGATGACGGGACGGTTGATCGGATGGTGCATCTTGCCGACGAGCTTCGTCACCGCGTCGCGCATCAGGCGCGTGTCGGAATCGAGCGTCATGACATATTTGACGCCGGCCGGCACGATATTGGCGCCCGGCAGTAAGGTCGTGTCGCCGTCGCCGCGCAGGAGGAGGTTCAGCTCGTGCAGCTTGCCGCGCTTGCGCTCCCAGCCCATCCACGCGCCCTCGGCGGGATTGTAGAGGCGGCGGCGATGCAGGAGATAGAAGCGCGTGCGGCCGTCATAGGCATAGCGCGCCGAAAGCGCCGCGATCTCGCGCCTGGCATAGTCCAGCACCTCTAGATCGGCGGGCGTCTCCTCGCTCTGGCTGTCGGCCCAGTCGCTGATCAGGGCGAAATAGATCTCGCCGCGCGGATTGGCGAGGTAGTGGACCTCGAGGTTGCGCACCAGTTCGTCGACATGGTCGCGCTTGGAGATGAGACAGGGCACGACGAGCAGCGTGCGCGCATCCTCGGGAATGCCGTCCTTGAACTCGTAGCCGACGAGGCGCGAGGGCGTGACGAAGAAGGTGACGAGCGTGTTGAACAGGCCCGTCGCGCCTTCCGAGGCCGGCAGCGCGAAGAGGATCAGCATGATCAGCCAGGCGCCGTCGGGAATGTCGAGCTGATCGAGGAAGTAATAGACGGCGATCATCGCCAGCAGCGTCAGGATGACGTTCGGGCCGGCGATCGCCAGCCAGTCGAGCTTGCGCGTCACGCGCACGACGCGCTGCACCGCCGTCGGGCGGTAGCCGATGCGCTTTTCCAGGAGCTTGCGCTTCTTGCCGACGAGGAAGGCGGCGACATTGGCCTCGTAGTCCGGATCGCCGGCATGGGCCGCGGCATCCTCCGCGGTCATGTCGAGCGCGATCTCGGTGACGTCGAGCTCGCTCTTGCCGGAGCGGCGGGCGAAGCGCTCGATGGCGTTGCGATACTTGTTGCGCGAGCCGAAATCGAGGTCGGAATAGTCGGAGCGCTGGCGCAGCGCCTCGTCGAGGCGGCTGACGCTCTCGAACCAGACCGGCCATTCCGTGTCGTCCACCGTGCGCAGGCCCTTGATGAGCGAACTCATCGTGACGTTGCCGGAAGACAGGCGGTTGTTTTCCGCGACGATCAGCTCTTCGAGGTCGCTGCCGCGGCTCTCGATCTTGCGCTCCAGCCACTGGATCACCGCGCCGGAGGCCTGGAGGCCGTCGCGCAGGCGATAGAGAAGCTGGATGACGAAGGTGTTGTCCTCGACGAAGCTCTCCATCGAACGCAGGTGCGCGATGCACTTCTCCGGGTCGTTGAGGCGCACCAGTTCGTCGGCCACCTCGTTCGCCTTGAAGCGCATCTTGCGCGAGCGCTCGACGCGGCTCGAAATGCGGCGGAGGTTTTCCAGCAGCACGAAGCGCACGAAGGAGGGCAGCGCCCAGAGCTCGCCGATCTTCAGCGCGTCGACCGCCTGGAAGCCCTGCACGAAGGCCGTCAGGCTCTCGACGGAGACGGAGCTGTGGGTATGGGCGACATAGAGCCAGGCGAGCGCCAGCGTGCGCGGGATCGGCTGGCCGTCGACCTCGATGGTCGGGAGCTGGCGGAAGAAGCGGCGGGGGAAGTCGCGGCGGACCTCCTGGATGGCCTCCTCGATGACGTAGTAATTGTCGAGCAGCCATTCGGCGGCCGGGGTGATCTGCGCGCCCGCCTCCACGTCCTTGGCGGTCGCCTGGTAGACGCGGAAGATCTCCTTCTCGTTCTCCTTGTGCCGCGGGCGGAACTCGAAGGGCCGGTAGCCCGGCAGGGATGCCGTCCTGTCGCGCGCCAGCGCCTCGCCGCATTCGGCCAGCTCCTCCAGCGTCAGATAGGTGGCGCGGATCGAGTCGTTGTAGTCGATCTGCTTGGCATCGGCGTCGCGCGGCGCTTGCGGCGTATTGTGAAGGGGCATGTTTCCGATTCTGGATCCGGCCATGTGGAGCCGCCCGGCGATGGCCTTTGCGCCGGAGGTTTTTTCGCGGGCAGGCCTCATCTCGGTGCCGCGATCAGCCATGACACCGGACCGCGCCTTCAAGGCGCCTCACGGATGGACATGGCTCAAGCGACACGCTGGTTGGCATCCTGGCCGCGTGGTGCATGAAAACGGCATTTTTTAGCCGCAAGGGCAAAGACTTGCAACATGTCAACAGGGCAGGATGGCGCAGCATGGATCCTCATCTGCGGTTTTGGTGAATCGCCCGACCCCGCTTGCGGCCGCGCCTGCGCAGGATGCAGGCGGAGGTCGAAATGCGCGGGGACAAGAAAAGTTCCCGGCTCCATTCGTGGCCGGCGGCATTGACTTGGCAAAGCCGCCGCGCCAGTCTGCGCGGCGTCAGGGTCTTCCGAGTCGAAAATGGCCCGGAGGCTAAGAGGGAAGCCGGTGCGACGCTCCGCAAGGAGCGCCAAGACCGGCGCTGCCCCCGCAACTGTGAACGGCGAGCCGCTGTCGCTTCATGCCACTGGTGCCCAGGCACCGGGAAGGCGCGACCAGGCATTGACCCGCAAGCCAGGAGACCTGCCCTGACAGTTCGTAACGTCCATGGGCGGGGTGTCCCAAGGGTGCGCTTGTTGTCGCCCTCCGGGGCGAAAATCCAGCAGCGTGCGTCCGGTCATCCCCCAATTTTCGATTGGGGAAGAAATGTTTGCATTCACCGACATCGAGCCGTTCTCCGGCACCGGCAAGCCGGAATCCGTCTTCATCTCCTGGCTGCTCTGGCAGCCGCGCGGCGCCGACCTCGCGGTCGAGGCGCTGAAGGAGGTGCGCAAGCTCGCGCATTACAGCGGCGCCGACCCGGACGTGGCCCGGCTCAAGGCGCTCTTCGTCTCGCTGGCGGGGGCGGACGGGCCGCTGCACTAGCGGAATGGCATAAACACATATTGACATAAACATATCTTTATGTGACTTCCGGTGCAGGATTCTTGCACCGGAGGGCTTCGCCATGGCCGATTCACACCTGGACACCCTGTTCGGCCCCGCGCTGCCGCCGCGCGACGGCCGCGAGATCCGCGCCGCGCTCGAAGCCGCCGCGCGCGAAAGAATTTTGGTGCTCGACGGCGCGATGGGCACGGAGATCCAGGCGCTGAAGCTGGTGGAGGAGGATTTCCGCGGCGCGCGCTTCGGCGACTGCGCCTGCCACCAGCAGGGCAACAACGATCTCCTGACGCTGACCCGGCCGGGCGCGATCGAGGACATCCACTATCGCTATGCGCTGGCCGGCGCGGACATCCTGGAAACCAACACCTTCTCCTCCACCGCGATCGCCCAGGCCGACTACGGCATGGAGGACATGGTCTACGAGCTCAACCGCGACGGCGCGCGCCTCGCCCGCCGCGCCGGCCTCAGGGCGCAGGAGAAGGACGGCCGCCGCCGCTTCGTCGCCGGCGCGCTCGGCCCGACCAACCGCACCGCCTCCATCTCGCCCGACGTCAACAATCCCGGCTACCGCGCCGTCACCTTCGACGACCTGAGGCTCGCCTATGCCGACCAGCTCCGCGGCCTCGTCGACGGCGGCGCGGACATCATCCTGATCGAGACGATCTTCGACACGCTGAACGCCAAGGCCGCGATCTTCGCCACGCGCGAGGTCTTCGCGGAAAAGGGCGTCACGCTGCCGATCATGCTCTCGGGCACCATCACCGACCTTTCCGGCCGCACCCTCTCCGGCCAGACGCCCGAGGCCTTCTGGAACTCGGTGCGCCATGCCGATCCCTTCTCCATCGGCCTCAACTGCGCGCTCGGCGCCAACGCCATGCGCGCGCATCTGGCGGAGATCTCCGCCGTCGCCGGCACCTTCGTCTGCGTCTATCCCAATGCCGGCCTGCCCAACGCCTTCGGCCTCTATGACGAGAGCCCGGACGAGATGGCCGCGCAGATCGAGGGCTTCATGCGGGACGGCCTCGTCAACATCGTCGGCGGCTGCTGCGGCTCGACGCCCGACCATATCCGCGCCATCGCCGCCCCCGCCGCGCGCCACAGGCCGCGCGCCATCCCCGATATCCCGCGCCACATGCGCCTTTCCGGCCTCGAACCCTTCACGCTCACCGAGGCCATCCCCTTCGTCAATGTCGGCGAGCGCACCAACGTCACCGGCTCGGCGAAATTCCGCAAGCTGATCACCGCCGGCGACTATGCCGCGGCGCTCGACGTCGCCCGCGACCAGGTGGCGAACGGCGCGCAGATCATCGACATCAACATGGACGAGGGCCTGATCGATTCCGCCGCGGCGATGGTCGACTATCTCAACCTGATCGCCGCCGAGCCGGACATCGCCCGCGTCCCCGTGATGATCGACTCGTCGAAATGGGAGGTGATCGAGGCGGGCCTGAAATGCGTTCAGGGCAAGCCGCTGGTCAACTCGATCTCGCTCAAGGAGGGCGAGGAGGCCTTCCTGCACCATGCCAAGCTGGTGCGCGCCTATGGCGCGGCCGTCGTCGTCATGGCCTTCGACGAGACCGGGCAGGCCGACACCAAGGCGCGCAAGGTGGAGATCTGCACCCGCGCCTACAGGCTGCTCACCGAGGTCGCCGGCCTTGCGCCGGAGGACATCGTCTTCGACCCGAACATCTTCGCCATCGCCACCGGCATCGAGGAGCACGACAATTACGGCGTCGACTTCATCGAGGCGACGGCGGAGATCAGGACCGGCCTGCCGCACGCCCATGTCTCGGGCGGCGTCTCCAACCTCTCCTTCTCCTTCCGCGGCAACGAGCCGGTGCGCGAGGCGATGCATGCCGTCTTCCTCTACCATGCCATCCAGGCGGGCATGGACATGGGCATCGTCAATGCTGGCCAGCTCGCCGTCTACGACACGATCGAGCCGGAACTGCGCGAGGCCTGCGAGGACGTGGTGCTGAACCGCGTGCCCAAGACCGGCGGCACGGCGACGGAGCGCATGCTGGAGATCGCCGAGCGCTTCAAGGGCGCCGGCGGCAGGGAGGCGAAGGAGCGCGACCTCGCCTGGCGCGACTGGCCGGTGGAAAAGCGGCTGGAGCACGCCCTCGTCAACGGCATCACCGAATTCGTCGAGGAGGACACGGAAGAGGCCCGGCAGAACGCCGAGCGCCCGCTGCACGTCATCGAGGGCCCGCTGATGGCCGGCATGAACGTCGTCGGCGACCTTTTCGGCGCGGGAAAGATGTTCCTGCCGCAGGTGGTGAAGTCCGCCCGTGTGATGAAGCAGGCCGTCGCCGTTCTCTTGCCCTATATGGAAGCGGAAAAGCTTGCCAATGGCGGCGGCGGCGAGCGCCGGAGCGCGGGAAGAATCCTGATGGCGACCGTCAAGGGCGACGTGCACGACATCGGCAAGAACATCGTCGGCGTCGTGCTCGCCTGCAACAATTACGAGATCATCGACCTCGGCGTCATGGTGCCGGCGACGAAGATCCTTCAGACGGCGAAGGCGGAGAAGGTCGACATCATCGGCCTTTCCGGCCTCATCACCCCCTCGCTCGACGAGATGGCGCATGTCGCCGCCGAGATGGAGCGCGAGGGCTTCGACATTCCCCTCCTCATCGGCGGGGCGACGACGAGCCGCGTGCACACCGCCGTGAAGATCCATCCCCGCTACGAACGCGGCCAGGCCGTCTACGTCACCGATGCCAGCCGCGCCGTCGGCATCGTCGGCAGCCTCCTGTCGCCGGAGATGAAGCCCGGCTATGTCGCGACGCTGCGGGCGGAATACCGCAAGGTGGCCGACGCGCATGCGCGCAACGAGGCGGAAAAGCAGCGCCTCCCCCTCGCCAGGGCGCGCGACAACGCTTTCAGGGCCGACTGGCCGGCCTATCGGCCGAAGACGCCGTCCTTCCTCGGCACGCGCACCTTCCAGGACTGGGACCTTGCCGAGCTTGCCCGCTACATCGACTGGACGCCCTTCTTCCAGACCTGGGAGCTGAAGGGCGTCTACCCGAAAATCCTCGACGACGAGAAGCAGGGCCCCGCCGCCCGCCAGCTCTTTGCCGATGCCGAGGCCATGCTGGAGAAGATCATCGCGGAAAACTGGTTCACGCCGAAGGCCGTCGTCGGCTTCTGGCCGGCCGGCAGCGTCGGCGACGATATCAGGCTCTTCACCGACGAGGCGCGGGACACGGAGCTCGCCACCTTCTTCACGCTGCGCCAGCAGCTTTCCAAGCGGGACGGCCGCCCGAACGTCGCGCTCTCGGATTTCGTCGCACCGGCGGACAGCGGCCGGCCGGATTATCTCGGCGGCTTCGTCGTCACGGCGGGCATCGGCGAGATCGCCATCGCCGAGCGCTTCGAGCGGGCGAACGACGACTACAACTCGATCCTCGTCAAGGCGCTGGCCGACCGTTTCGCAGAAGCCTTCGCCGAGCGCATGCACGAATATGTCCGCAAGGAGCTGTGGGGCTATGCGCCGGACGAGACCTTCTCGCCCGCCGAGCTGATCGGCGAGCCCTATGCCGGCATCCGCCCCGCGCCGGGCTATCCCGCCCAGCCCGACCATACCGAGAAGACGACGCTCTTCCGCCTGCTCGACGCGGAGAAGGAGATCGGCGTCGCGCTGACGGAGAGCTTCGCCATGTGGCCCGGCTCCTCCGTCTCCGGCCTCTACATCGCCGCGCCGGAAAGCTACTATTTCGGCGTCGCCAAGGTGGAGCGCGACCAGGTGGAGGACTACGCGCGCCGCAAGGCCATGGCGGTGCCCGAGGTGGAGCGCTGGCTCGGGCCGGTGCTCAACTACGTGCCGGTGACCGCGCGGGAGAACGCGGCCTAGTCACCCCGGCCGCGGAAGCGGCGCTGGTAGGCGGGGTCGTAGAGCGAGCTCTCGCGGAAATCCTCCGCCGCCAGCGTGCGGCCGACGAAGATCAGCGCCGTGCGCTCGATGGGCTCTTCCGCGACCTTCGCCGCGATATCGGCGAGCGTGCCGCGCACGACGCGCTCATCCGGCCAGGAGGCCTTGACCACGATGGCGACCGGGCAATCCGCGCCGTAGAGCGGCGTCAGGTCCTCCACCACCTTGTCCAGCGCATGGATGGCGAGATGGATGGCGAGCGTCGCCCCCGTCGCGCCGAACCCTTCCAGCGTCTCGCGGTTCGGCATCGGCGAGGCGCGGCCGGAGACGCGGGTGAGCACGAGGCTCTGCGCCACGGCCGGGATGGTGAGCTCGCGCCCGAGCGCCGCCGCCGCCGCCGCGAAGGAGGGCACGCCCGGCGTCATCGTATAGGCGATGCCATGCTTCTCCAGCCGGCGGATCTGCTCGGCCACGGCGCTCCACACCGAGAGGTCGCCGGAATGCAGCCGCGCCACGTCCTCGCCCGCCGCGGCGGCGCGCAGATATTCGGCCTCGATCTCGTCGAGCGACATCGGAGCCGTGTCGACGATGCGCGCGCCGGGCGGGCAATATCGCAGCAGCTCCGGCGAGACGATGGAGCCGGCATAGAGACAGACCTTGCATCTGCCGATGAGGTCGCGGCCGCGGACGGTGATGAGATCGGCGGCGCCGGGGCCGGCGCCGATGAAATGAACGGTCATTGTCTATCCTCGATTTCGTTAGCCGGCTTCACCCAGCTCCATTGCGTGACCGGCATGGCCGGCCGCCAGCCCGTCATCCGCCCGACCGGCGAGGCGCGCGCGATGTCGATGCGGACCAGCGATCCGCCGAGCCGGGCGTGATGGGTCAGAAGCACCGCCTCCATCTCCGTCGTCACGGCATTGGCGACCAGCCGGCCGCCGGGCCTGAGGCCGGCAAGCGCCGCCTCCATCACCCCCGCCTCGCTGCCGCCGCCGCCGATGAAGACGGCGTCCGGCGCGGCAAGTCCGGCGAGCGCCTGCGGCGCGACGCCTTCCACGATGGAGAGCCCCGGCACGCCGAAGGCCCGCGCATTGCGCCGGATCCGGGCGGCGCGCTCCGGATGCCCCTCGACGGCGATCGCCCGCAGCGAGGGATCGGCCAGCATCCACTCGATGCCGATGGAGCCCGAGCCCGCGCCGATATCCCAGAGCAGTTCGCCGCGCCTGGGCGCGAGCGCCGAGAGCGTCAGGGCGCGGACCTCCCGCTTGGTGATCTGGCCGTCATGCTCGAACAGGCCGTCGTCGAGGCCGGGCGTATAGGCAAGGACGCGCGCGTCCGCTCCGGCCGCGACCTCCACGGCACAGACATTCAGCATGTCGGCATCGGCGAGCGCCAACCGGTCGGCCCGGTGGCGGCTGACCCGCTCCCGCGCGCCGCCGAGCGCTTCCAGCACGGTAAGCGCCGAGGCGCCGAAGCCGCTTTCGCAAAGCAGTCCCGCCAGCGCCGCCGGGCCGTCGCTGTCCGAGGTGAGCGCAAGGATGCGGCTGCCGGGATGAAGATGCGGGCGGATGAGATCGAGCGGGCGGCCGTGCAGGGAGACGCAGACCGTATCCTGCAGCGCCCAACCCATGCGCGCGGCGGCGAGGCTGAAGGCGGACGGCGCGGGCAGGACGCGCATCTCGCCGCGCGCGATGCGCCGGCAAAGCGTGACGCCGACGCCGTAGAAGAAGGGATCGCCGGAGGCGAGCACCACGACGGACCGGCCGCGCGCCGAAAACACCGCCTCGACGGAGCGTTCGAAGGGGCTGAGCCAGGCATGCCGCGCGCCGCGGATCGCCGCATCGGCGAGCTCCAGATGCCGCGCGCCGCCGAAGACCAGCTCGGCGGCGGCGATGGCGGCCTTGGCCTCGTCGCCGAGACCGGCTAGACCATCCTCGCCGAGGCCGACGATGGTGAGCCAAGGGGGAGTTCGATCAGGCGTGGACAAGAGACGCATCCTCATATTGGGCGGCACGGCCGAGGCCCGCGACCTCGCGGCCCGGCTTGCCGAAAGGGCCGATCTCGCCGTCACCCTGTCGCTGGCCGGCCGCACGCTCGATCCCGCGCCGCAGCCCGTGCCGGTGCGCAGCGGCGGTTTCGGCGGCGTGGAGGGGCTTGCCGCCCATCTCCGCGACGAGGCCGTCGACCTCCTTATCGACGCGACCCATCCCTTCGCGAAACGGATCTCGGCCAATGCCCGCGCCGCCGGCGCGGCGGCCGGCATTCCGCTGCTGCGGCTGGAGCGTCTCGGCTGGGAGGAGGCCGAGGGCGACCGCTGGACCCGCGTCGCCTCGATCGCCGGGGCCGTGGCGGCGCTGGGCGAAGCGCCGCGCCGCGTCTTCCTCGCCATCGGCCGGCAGGAGGCGAAGGCCTTCGACGCCGCGCCGCAGCACCATTACCTCGTGCGCAGCGTCGATCCGGTCGACCCGCCGCTCGCTGCGCCCGACGTCGAATACCTGCTGGCGCGCGGCCCCTTCGCCGTCGAGGCGGAGGTGGCGCTGCTCGGGGATCGCCGCATCGACGTCGTCGTCAGCAAGAATTCCGGCGGCGAAGCCACGCAGGGCAAGATCGTCGCGGCGCGCATCCTCGGCCTGCCGGTCGTGCTGGTCGAACGGGCGGCAACGGGCGATGGGCACCGCGCCGAAACGGTCGAGGATGCGCTGCGGCTGGCCGATCATCTGCTCGGCGCCTTCAGGAAGCGGGGCGTGTAGACGAGGTCCGGCAGGCCCGGCCGGGCGATGACGCGGGTCTCCGGCGAGCCGATGACGACGCAGGTCGCCATGTCGGCGCGCTCGGCCTCGGCCTCGCCCAGCGGAATGACCAGCATGCGCTCGTCCGGCCGGCCGGCGGCGCGGCCGAAGATGACCGGCGTTTGCGCCGGCAGGACGTCGCGGAGGATCTCGAAGGCCTTGCCGAGCTGCCAGGGCCGCGCCTTGCTGATCGGGTTGTAGAGCGCGATGACTAGGCCGGCCCCGGCGACCACGCGCAGCCGCGTCTCGATGACCTCCCAGGGCTTCAGGTTGTCCGAAAGCGAGATGGCGCAGAAATCGTGGCCGAGCGGCGCGCCGATGCGCGCGGCGACGGCCAGCATGGCGGTGACGCCCGGCACGACGACGAGATCGACGGATTTCCACGCCTCCGGCCCGGCGTCGATGGCCTCGCAGACCGCCGCCGCCATGGCGAAGACGCCGGGATCGCCGCCGGAGACGACGCAGACATCGACGCCCGCCGCGGCCCGCCTCAGCGCCGCCTCGGCGCGGCTCAGCTCCTCGCGGTTGTCGGAGGCGACCTTGACCTGGTCCGGGCGGAGGTTCAGCCGGTCGATATAGGGGAAATAGCCGAAGAACTCCGTGGAGGCCTCGACGGCGCGCAGCGCCTCCGGCGTCATCTGATCCGGATTGCCGGGGCCGGTGCCGATCACATGCAGCCTGCCGGTCATCGGCGGCCGCTCCAGCCGGGCACCAGCACCAGCGAGAAATAGGGCGCCGTTTCGTCGAGCTTCTCCGAAAGACGCATGGATTTGCCCGACGGCGTGGTGCCGCGCTCGACATAGACCGCCTCGCCGAGCCGCCCGGCGCTGGCGAGCGCCCGGCGGATCTTCGGCAGGTTGCGGCCGACCTTCATGATCACGGCGGCCTCGGTGTCGCCGAGGCGGCGCGACAATTGCTCCTCGCCCATCGTGCCCGGCAGGACGGAGAGCACGTCGTCGCCCTGCACGATCGGCAGGCCCGACAGCGACCAGCAGCCGGACATGGCCGTGATGCCGGGGACGACCTCGGTCGGGAAGCGGTCCGCGAGACGCACATGCAGGTGCATGTAGGAGCCGTAGAACATCGGATCGCCCTCCGAAAGGACGGCGACCGTGCGGCCGGCGGCAAGATGCTCGGCGACGGCGGCGGCGGAGGCGTCGTAGAAGGCGGTGATCCGGCTCTTGTATTCGTCGTGGTCCTTGTCGATCTCGACCGTGACCGGGTAGTGGAGCGGCAGCTCGACCATGCCGGGCTTCACGAGGCCTTCGACGATGGCCCGCCCGTTGCCCGAGCCGCCGGCCTTGGCGAACCAGGCGAGCACGTCGGCCTCAGCGAGCGCGCGCACCGCCTTCAGCGTCAGCAGTTCCGGATCGCCGGGGCCGGTTCCCACGCCGTAGAGTCGTCCCGTCATCGTCATACTCCCGGCCTCGCCAGCGAATTGAGGGCGGCCGCCGTCATGGCGCTGCCGCCGAGGCGGCCGCGCACGATGGCGAAGGGCACGCCGTAGGAATTGTCCGCCAGCGCATCCTTGGATTCCGCCGCGCCGACGAAGCCCACCGGCATACCGAGGATCGCCGCCGGCTTCGGCGCGCCGTCGCGCAGCAGTTCGAGCAGGTAGAAGAGGGCGGTCGGCGCATTGCCGATGGCGACGACCGAGCCCGCCATGCGCTCCAGCCAGAGGCGGATGGCGGCGGCCGAGCGGGTGTTGTCGATCTTTCTCGCGATCTCCGGCGTGCGCGGGTCGCGCAGCGTGCAGATCACCTCGTTGTTCGCCGGCAGGCGGGCGGCGGTGACGCCCCGGGCGACCATCTCGGCATCGCAGAAGATCGGCGCGCCGGCCTGAAGCGCGGCGCGCGCCGCAGCCACGCAATCCGGCGAGAAGACGAAATGCGCCGCCGCCTCGACGAGGCCGGCGGCATGGATCATCCGCACGGCGACATCGGCCTCCGCCTCGGAAAAGCGCGAAAGATCGGCCTCGGCGCGGATGATCGCGAAGGATTTCTCATAGATGGCGGTGCCATCCTTTATGTAGTCGTAATCTGTCATTGCTGGCCTTGATATGCACAAACGAGGGTGGCGGCCGCGGTGCGGTCGAGAAGGCGCCTCGCCGTCTCGTCCTTCGCGCGGCGCGCCTGCAGGAGGGCGCCGAGGCGCTGGAGCGCCGGCGTCAGGTCGTCGGCGGACAGGACGGCGGCGGGCGCATCGCCCGCCCGCCCGTCGAGGACGAGCCCGACGCCGGCCGCCGTGCCGCAAAGCGTGACGGCGGCGCGGGCGGGATGGGCGCAGCCCTTCGGGCAGCCGGAAACATGCAGGTCGACGGAGCCGTCGAGAAGCACCCCGGCCGCCGCCGCCAGCGCATCCGCCGCGGCACGGGTATCGAGATGCGCCGAGGCGCAGCCGGCGGCCCCGGCGCAGACGGAGACGGCGCGGCCGGGCGCGGTGTCCGTGCACCAGAAGCCCGCCCGCTCCGCAGAGGCCTTGGCGGCCGCCAAGGCCGCCTCGGAAAGCCCGCGCACGAGAAGGCCGCGGTGCGGCGCGAGCCGGAACTCGACGGCGCCGAGGGCGGCGAACTCTTCCGCGAGGGCGGCGAGCCGGTCGGCATAGACCTGACCATAGGCGGGGGCGATGCCGAGCACGGTTTCACCGGCGATGCGGTGGATGCCGAGCGGATGTCGGGAAAGTGCGGTCGGCAGGGCCGGTTCCGCAGCCATCCCGAATTCTGCGGCAAGGGCCGCGGCATCGAGATCGCGGCCGCGCGCGGCCGGGCCGATGGCGGCGAGCGCGGCGACGACCGTCATCGCGCCTTGGACGATGCGATCCGCCGGCAGCACAGCGACCGGCCGCGCCGTTCGCCGGTCGCCGCCGACGGACAGACGCCATGCCGCGCCGTCCACCGCGTCGAGCCGGATATCGGCCACCATGTCGGCCAGCGACAGCGCGCCGCCGCCGTCGACGACGATGGCGAGTTTCGGCGCGAGGGTGGGCGAGGCCGCCGCGATGGCCTCGCGCAGCGCATCCGCGAGAGGCATCGCATCGGCCTCTTCCGAAGCGTCGATGCCGGATAGCGGGGGGATTTCGATGGCGACGCCGGTTTGCGGCACGATGCCGGCGGCGGCAAGCCCTTCGGCAAGGCACGGCGCGGAGGCCGGCGTCAGGCCGCGAAGCTGCAGATTGCCGCGGGCGGTGATCTCGACGAGGCCGTTGCCGTGCTCTCGCGCAAGACCGGCGAGGGCGACGAGGTCGGCGGCCGTCAGCGCCGGCGCGGCGGGGCGCAGGCGCACGAGCAGGCCGTCTCCGGTCCGCATCGGCGCGGCGAGCGACGGGCAGGCGCCGCGGCGCAGGGTGTCCGCGCCATCGGGGATCGACGTCACGCGGCGTCCTCCTCTTTGGCCGGGCGGCGGATCAGGTAGGTGTCCATGATCCAGCCGCGCTCCTCGCGCGCCTTGCGGCGGGTTTCGGCGACGGTCTCGGCCATGTCGGCAAGACGGCCGGAAAGGAGGATTTCGTTCGGTGTGCCGAGATAGGCGCCCCACCAGATCTCCGCCTCCGGGTCCTCCACCGTGCGGAAGGCCTCGACGCCGTCGAGCATGACGAGCGCATCGCGCGTGGCTTCCGGCCAGCCCTCGGCAAGGCGGCGGCCGGTGGTGATCTCGACGGGCAGGCCGATGCGGTTGAGCGCGATGCCGTGGCCGGCGCAGAGCGCCTGCACGCTGGTGATGCCGGGGATGACCTCGGTCTCGAAGGCGACCTTTCCGGCGGCGCGCACATGCCCGACGATGCGCAGCGTGCTGTCGTAGAGCATCGGGTCGCCCCAGACGAGCAGGCCGAGCGTCTGGTCCTCGCCGAGCTCGGTGAGCAGCGTGCGCTCGTAGATGCCGGCGATGGCGCGGTGCCAGTCGTGCACGCCGTCCTCGTAGGAACCGTCGGCGCGGCGCACCGGCACGGCATAGTCGAGGATGCGGCAGGACGGGTTTTCGAGGAAGCGGTCGCAGATCTCGCGGCGCACCTCGGCGAGATAGGCCTTCTCCACCCCCTTGGTGGGGATGAGCAGCACATCGGCGCGGTTCAGCGCCTTGATGGCCTGAACGGTCATATGCTCGGGATTGCCCGCGCCGATCCCGATGACCAGTATCTTTCTCACATTCCGTCTCCCGTGCGGCTGGCGCTCCCGGTTCGCGGCCCGGCTTGGGTCCCGCATCCCTTCCTAATCCCAAAAGCCGGCGCGATACAGCCCCCGGATCGCGTCCTTTGCCGGTCTTTTTGAGACTTCCGCCTCAGGCGGCCTTGCGATCGGTGAGATAGACGCGCGGCGAGGTGCCCAGCATGCGCTTGAACATGGTGGTGAAGGCCGGCACGCTCTCGTAGCCGGCATCGAGCGCCACGCGCGTCACCGCCTCGCCGGCCGCAAGGCGCGGCAGGCAGGCGAACAGGCAGGCCTGCTGCCGCCAGGTGACGAAGCTGACGCCCATCTCCTGCCGGAAGAAGCGGGTGAAGGTGCGCCGGCTCATGTTGAGGCGCCGCGCCCAGTCGTCGATCTTCACCGTGGGCGAGGGCTGCTCGACGAAATCGCGGCAAAGGCCGGCAAGCCGCCCGCTTTCCGGGAAGGGCAGGCCGAGGCGCCGCTCGGGCAGGCGGCCGATCTCGTCGAGCAGCAGCGCCATGACGAGCTGCGCCCGCCCGAGATCCTCCGCCATCGCGCCCTTGCGCACGGCCTCGGTGATGAGTTGGCGGGCAAGCTCGGTCACTTCGAGGACGGCCGGCTCCAGCGCGGCCGCCCGCCCCTCCGGCGAATAGATATAGACCGAGCGCATGCTGACATCGCTGTACATCTCGACGGAATGCTCGAGGCCGCGGGGAATGAGCAGGGCGTGGCCGGGCGGGATCATCCAGCGCCCGCGCCCCGTCGCCACCAGCACCACGCCGGAGAAGACGCAGAGGAACTGCGTGCGGCGATGCCGGTGCAGCGGGACCGTATAGCCGCCCGGAATGTCGGAGCTGTGGACGAGGACGTCCTCATTCGACTGCTCCATGCGGGCGAGATTGCGGACGTGGTCGGCATCCAGCGCCTCGTGGCGCGCTGCGGTCAGTTTTTCCATTTTGGCCCACTCGCGTAAGAAATGGACCTCAGCACAAAAGCAGGCCGCAGGCAATCCTTGTATCTGGTCAAAAATCCCCGACCGGGCAGATCATCTTTCGAGGAAAGCATGTCGACCATCGTTCCCGCCGCGCCCCGCAGTGCGGCCGCCACCACCTATTCCATCATCGTCGCGGTCAGCGCCTGCCACATGCTGAACGACATCATGCAGTCGCTGCTGACGTCGATCTACCCGATGCTGAAGGCGAACTACGCCCTCGACTTCATGCAGATCGGCCTCCTGACCCTCGCCTTCCAGGTCACGGCCTCGCTGCTGCAGCCGGCCATCGGCCTTGTCACGGACCGCTGGCCGATGCCCTTCTCCCTGCCGGTCGGCATGGGCAGCAGCTTCGTCGGCCTCATCCTCATCGCTTATGCGCATTCCTTCCCCATGCTGGTCTTCGGCGCCTGCCTGATCGGCCTCGGCTCGGCGATCTTCCACCCGGAATCCTCGCGCGTCGCGCGCCTCGCCTCCGGCGGGCGGCACGGCCTTGCCCAGTCGATGTTCCAGGTCGGCGGCAATGCCGGCACGGCGATCGGGCCGCTGCTCGCCGCCTTCATCGTCCTGCCGCTCGGCCAGTCGAGCCTGGCCTGGTTCTCGGCCGTCGCGCTCACCGGCATGGTGATCCTCACCTGGGTCGGCAACTGGTATGCCGGCGAGCGCCGCAGCTCCGCCAGCAGCCCCGCCGTCAGCCGCACGCTGCCGCTGCCGCGCGGCAAGATCGCCTGGGCGCTGATCGTCCTGGTGGTGCTGACGACCACCAAGAACGCCTATCTCTCCAGCCTTTCCAGCTATTTCACCTTCTACACGATCGGCCGCTTCGGCCTCGGCGTGCGCGAGGCGCAGCTCATGCTGTTCCTCTTCCTCGGCTCCTCGGCGCTCGGCGTCTTCATGGGCGGGCCGATCGGCGACCGGCTCGGCACGCGCTTCGTGATCTGGTTCTCCATCCTCGGCGTCATCCCCTTCGCGCTGATGCTGCCCTATGCGAACCTGTTCTGGACGGGCGTGCTGACGGTGCTGATCGGCCTGATCTTCTCCTCGGCCTTCTCCGCCATCGTCGTCTTCGCGCAGGAACTGGTGCCGGGCCGTGTCGGGCTGATCGCCGGCATCTTCTTCGGCTTCTCCTTCGGCGCGGGCGGCCTTGCCGCCGCCCTGCTCGGCGGCGTCGCCGACAGTCACGGCATCGACTACGTTTACAAGCTCTGCTCGTACATGCCGTTGCTCGGCATCCTCACCATCTTCCTGCCGCGCCTGCCGGCAAGGCACTGAGCACCTCCAGCTCAGACGAAAACGCCCGGCGAAAGCCGGGCGTTTCTGTTTCGGGAGACGGCCTTTAGAGGCCGAAGGCGTCCTTGAACTGATACCACCAGGAACCGATGGTGGAGTACTGCGCGCGGAACATGCGACCGCCGGGGAAGGGAATCCAGGGCAGCTTCTCGAACTGGTTGAAGCGCGACAGATCGCCGTGAATCGCTTCGCTGAGGATCTGGCCGAAGAGATGCGAGCCGGTGACGCCGTGACCGCTGTAGCCATGGGCGAAATAGGTGTTCCTGCCGATCTTGCCCATCTGCGGCACGCGCGAGAAGGAGAGCGCGAAATTGCCGCTCCAGGCATAGTCGATCTTCACGCCCTTCAGCGACGGGAAGACTTTTTCGAGGTTCGGGCGGATTTTCGCCCTGACGTCAGCCGGGTCCGTGCCGCCATAGACGGTGCCGCCGCCGAAGATCATGCGCTTGTCGGCCGAGAGGCGGAAATAGTCGAGGATGTAGCGCACGTCCTCCACGCACATGTCGCTCGGGATCAGTGCATCGGCGCGATCACCCAGCGGCTCGGTGGCGATCATCTGGGTCGAAACCGGCATGACGCGCGAAACGAGCTTCGGCACGACATGGCCGAGATAGGCGTTGCCGCAAAGCACGGCGGCATTCGCCGTCACGCTGCCTTTCGCGGTATGAATGACGGGCTTTTCCGCCTCATGCTCGACGCGGATGACGGGCGACTGTTCGTAGATCACGCCGCCGAGCGATTCCAGCGCCCGCGCCTCGCCGAGCGTCAGGTTGAGC
>JBDHSZ010000035.1:0-24657 GCA_039812945.1 Shinella sp. | reverse complement strand
GCCTTCTTGGCGGCTGCGACGAGCGCGCCGAAAGCTGCGGTCTCATGGATCGCCATGTCCGAAAGCACCTTGCGGTCGACTTCGATGCCGGCCTTGTTCAGGCCGTCGATGAAGCGGCCGTAGGTCAGGCCATGCTCGCGAACGGCAGCGTTGATGCGCTGGATCCACAGAGCGCGGAAGTTGCGCTTGTTGACCTTGCGGTCGCGGTAGGCGAACTGCTTGGAACGGTCCACCGCTGCCTTGGCGGCGCGGATGGTGTTCTTGCGGCGGCCGTAGAAACCCTTGGCTGCCTTCAGCGTCTTCTTGTGCTTGGCGTGGGAAGTAACGCCGCGTTTTACACGTGCCATGTCATGATCTCCTTAACGTATCAGATGCGCGATGAGTCTCAGAGACCGTTCGGCAGGTAGTTCTTGATGACCTTCTTGCCATCGGGCTCGGCCAGCACCATGGTGCCGCGGGCGTCGCGAATGAACTTGTTGGTACGCTTGATCATGCCGTGGCGCTTGCCGGCAGCGGCAGCGACGACCTTGCCGGTCGCGGTGATCTTGAACCGCTTCTTGGCAGACGACTTCGTCTTCATCTTGGGCATTTTGCTACTCCATTCTTCTTGAATTTAAGCCGCGTGACGATGCACGGCTCCAGCGTAAAGAACGGCCACGGCATGCCCTGCCGGACCGTTCGGACGGCGGCTTGTAACCGAAGTCCCGGGAAAGCGCAACCGGATTCCGCGAAAAGCGGGGATTCCGGCCGTAAATGGAAAAGCCGCCCCGGAAGGCGGCTCGATGTGCTGACGGCCTCGCCGCCCCCACCACCGTCATCCTCGGCCTTGAGCCGAGGATCCATACCTCACCCGCGGCGGTGGATGGTCGGGTCAAGCCCGACCATGACGAAGGAGAGGTTTGTGACGCGAGGCGCCGACAGCGGGGCTCACCGGGGGGCAAGCACCATCATCATCTGGCGGCCTTCGAGCTTCGGCTCGGCTTCGACCTTGGCGATGGCCAGGGTGTCTTCCTTGACCTGCTGGAGAAGCTTCATGCCGAGTTCCTGGTGGGCCATCTCGCGGCCGCGGAACTTCAGCGTCACCTTCACCTTGTCGCCCTCGTCGAAGAAGCGGTTCATCGCCTTCATCTTCACCTCATAGTCATGGGTGTCGATGTTCGGGCGCATCTTGATTTCCTTGATCTCGACGATCTTCTGCTTCTTGCGCGCCTCGGCCGCCTTCTTCTGGTTGGCGTATTTCAGCTTGCCGAGGTCCAGGATCTTGCAGACGGGCGGTTCGGAGTTCGGCGAGATCTCCACGAGATCGAGGCCGGCTTCCTCGGCCATGCGGAGCGCCTGATCGGTGGGCACGGTGCCGTGGTTGGTGCCTTCGGCATCGATGAGCTGGACGCGGGGAATCCGGATTTCCTTGTTGGAACGCGGGCCGTCCTTGACGGGGGCTTCCGCTTTGAAGGGTCTGCGAATGGTCGTGTTCTCCTCGAACTGTTTCGACTGGGTATGAATCTATGCGTCGATCGGGCCGTTTCGCCCGAAAACAGGCGTTTGTCGGCAATGTGTTGATCGCGCTTGCGAAGTCAATAGCATGCCGCGCGGAAAAAATCACCACCTGTCCTTGCGGGAACGAATCTGGTCTAGCTCTCGGCAAGAGGCTGGCGGACGGGCGGTTTTCCGTGGCCCGGCGGCAAGAAGGAGATAGGCATGGCGATGGCGGACGGCAACGGCGCGACGGATTTCATCACGGTGGGCGAGGGGAGTGACGCGCGGCGGATCGCCGTCGCGCTGCAGCCGCCGGCTCCCGGCAACGCGCTCGCCCATTTCGTCTGGCTCGGCGGCTACCGCTCCGACATGGCCGGCACCAAGGCGGTGGAGCTCGCCGCGCTCGCCGCCCGCCTCGGCACCGGCTGCGTGCGCTTCGACTATTCCGGCCACGGCGTCTCGGGCGGCGCCTTTATCGACGGCACGATCTCGCGCTGGCTGGAAGAGGCGCTCGCCGTCATCGACCATGCGGCAGGGACCATCGGCTCCCGCCGCCTCGTCCTCGTCGGCTCGTCCATGGGCGGCTGGATCGCGCTGCGCGCCGTCGCCGAGCTCGCCGCCCGCACGGATGTCGCGGTCGCCGGCATGGTCCTCATCGCCCCCGCGCCGGATTTCACCTCCGAGCTGATCGAGCCCAGCCTGACCGAGGTGGAGCGCCGGGCGCTGGCCGAGCGCGGCCGGTTCGAGGAGCCGACGCCCTACGGCCCCGACCCGAACATCTACACGCTGAGGCTCATCGAGGACGGCCGGGTGAACCGCGTGCTGACCGGCGTCATCGAGACCGGCTGCCCCGTGCATATCCTGCAGGGCATGGCCGATCCCGACGTGCCCTATGCCCATGCCGTGCGGCTGATGGAGCACCTGTCCGGCGACGACGTGGTGATGACGATGATCCGCGACGGCGACCACCGCCTGTCGCGCCCTGAGGACATCGCCAAAATCCTTGAAGCCGCCGAGATTCTCGCCCGCGGGCAGTAGGCGGGCGGCGTTGCGCCGGAGCCACATTTTAACCATGTTCGCGCATCGCCAATTCTGATGATTGACGAGATGCCCTCCTGACCGTTAACTCTTTGTTAACGATTAGGGGACGTTTCATGGCACGAATGATTGGTGCGAAGGCTGGGGCTGCGGCGTTTCTCGCTCTCCTCATTTCTTCTTCCTCGGCTTTCACGGCACCGACCTCGGCGCTCTCCATGAAGACGGGCGGCGTCACCTCGCAGCCCATCGGCCATTACGAATTCTGCCAGACCCACAAGTCCGAATGCCGCGCCGGTGCGCGCAACGCGCCCGCCAAGGTCACGGAGTTCGGCTGGGCCACGGTTCGCCAGATCAATGCCGGCGTCAACCGCGCCATCACCCCGATGACCGACAAGGAACTGCACGGCAAGGACGAATACTGGTCCTATCCCGACGGCGCGGGCGACTGCGAGGACTTCGTCCTCCTCAAGCGCAAGAAGCTGATGGAAAAGGGCTTTGCCGCCGGCGACCTGCTGATCACCGTCGTGCGCAAGCCGGACGGCGAGGGCCATGCCGTGCTGACCCTGCGCACCAGCCAGGGCGACTACGTGCTCGACAACCTCAACAACGAGGTCAAGCTCTGGACGCAGACGCCCTACCGCTACCTCAAGCGCCAGGCCTCCTTCCACGCCGGCCGCTGGGTCTCGATCGAGAACGGCGACGCCGTCATGGTCTCCTCGGTCGGCCAGTAAGCGGGCAGGCCGCATCCCGGATATGCAAAAGGCCGCGGAGCGATCCGCGGCCTTTGCCGTTGGCGGGGCGCGAAGCCCTTACTCGTCGCCCATCTTGAGCGCCGCGATGAAGGCCTCCTGCGGGATCTCCACCTTGCCGAACTGGCGCATGCGCTTCTTGCCGGCCTTCTGCTTGTCGAGCAGCTTGCGCTTGCGGGTGGCATCGCCCCCGTAGCACTTGGCGGTCACGTCCTTGCGCAGCGCCGAGATGGTCTCGCGGGCAATCACGTTGCCGCCGATGGCGGCCTGGATCGGGATCTTGAACATGTGCTTGGGGATCAGCTCCTTGAGCTTCTCGCACATCTCGCGGCCGCGCTTCTCCGCCGCCATGCGGTGCACCATCATGGAGAGCGCGTCGACCGGCTCGCCGTTCACCAGGATCGACATCTTCACCAGATGGCCTTCCCGGTGCTCGGTGATCTGGTAGTCGAAGGAGGCGTAACCCTTGGAGATCGACTTCAGCCGGTCGTAGAAGTCGAAGACGACCTCGTTGAGCGGCAGGTCGTAGGTCAGCATGGCGCGCGTCCCGACATAGGTCAGCTCGACCTGGATGCCGCGCCGGTCCTGGCAGAGTTTCAGGATGCCGCCGAGATAATCGTCCGGCGTCAGGATCGTCGCGCGGATCCACGGCTCGTGGATTTCGGCGATCTTCACCACGTCGGGCATGTCGGCCGGATTGTGCAGCTCGCGCTCCGACCCGTCGGTCATGAAGAGCTTGTAGACCACCGACGGCGCGGTCGCGATCAGGTCGAGGTCGAATTCGCGCTCGAGGCGCTCCTGGATGATTTCCAGATGCAAGAGGCCGAGGAAGCCGCAGCGGAAGCCGAAGCCGAGCGCCGCCGAGCTTTCCATTTCAAACGAGAAGGAGGCGTCGTTGAGGCGCAGCTTGCCCATCGCCGAGCGCAGGTCCTCGAAATCGGCGGCATCGACCGGGAACAGGCCGCAGAACACGACCGGCTGGGCCGGCTTGAAGCCGGGCAGGGCCTTGGCGGTCGGGCGCTTGTCCTCGGTGATCGTGTCGCCGACGCGGGTGTCGGCCACTTCCTTGATCGAGGCGGTGATGAAGCCGATCTCGCCGGGGCCGAGCGAATCCATCGCCACCATCTTCGGCGTCAGCACGCCGACGCGCTCGATCGTGTATTTCGCGTCCGTGCCCATCATGCGCACGGTCTGGCCCTTGGAGAGCCGGCCCTCGATGACGCGCACCAGAACCATCACGCCGAGATAGGTATCGTACCAGCTATCGACCAGCAGCGCCTTCAGCGGCGCCTTCTCGCCGCCCTCGCTCTTCGGCGCGGGCAGGCGCTGCACGATGGCCTCCAGCACGTCGGGGATGCCGAGGCCGGTCTTGGCGGAGATCAGCACGGCGTCGGAGGCGTCGATGCCGATCACCTCCTCGATCTGCTCCTTGATGCGCTCCGGCTCGGCGGCCGGCAGGTCGATCTTGTTGAGCACGGTGACGAGCTCGTGGTTGTTGTCGATCGCCTGGTAGACGTTGGCGAGCGTCTGGGCCTCCACGCCCTGCGAGGCGTCCACCACCAGCAGCGAGCCCTCGCAGGCCGACAGCGAGCGCGAGACCTCGTAGGCGAAGTCGACATGGCCGGGCGTGTCGATGAGGTTCAGCACATAGGTCTCGCCGTCGTTCGCCTTGTAGTGCAGGCGCACGGTCTGGGCCTTGATGGTGATGCCGCGCTCGCGCTCGATCTCCATGTTGTCGAGGACCTGCTCCGACATCTCGCGGTCGGCAAGGCCGCCGGTCGACTGGATCAGCCGGTCGGCGAGCGTCGACTTGCCGTGGTCGATATGGGCGACGATCGAGAAATTGCGGATATGGTCGAGGGGCGTGGAATTATTGGTGCTCATGCGCGCCATATAGCAGCGCGCAGGATTCCCGCAAAGCGGTAAATGAAGGGTTTCGGCACGGCAAGCGCCGCTATTCCGGGGCTTTCCCGCCGTCCACCAGCGCGCCGGCATTCGGCACCTGGGCGCTCAGCAGCTCGAAGTTTTCCCGCGCCTCCGGCGGCACGGTCTCGCGGCGGCGTAGCCGGTGGAGGACGAAGGCGGCATAGAGCAGCGCGACGCCCATCGCGGCATAGATGAAGGTCTGCGGCCCGAAGACCGGCGTCAGCGCCGTCACGCCGAGCGGCACCAGCGTCGCCGAGGTCGACCAGGCGACGAGCAGCGTCGAGGCGAGCGGCACGAAATCCTCCGGATCGGTCCGGTCGTTGGCATGGGCGTTGGCGATGGAATAGACGCTTTCCACCGCGCCCGCCCACAGCGCGAAGACGATCATCAGCGCGACGAAGGCCGAGAAGGACACGAAGAGCGCGGCGACCGCCGCCCCGGTGATCAGCAGGCAGGTGAAGATCAGTACGACGCGCCGGTCGATGCGGTCGGAGAGCACCCCGAGCGGATATTGCACGAAGATCAGGCCGAACTGCATGACGAACATCAGGAGCGCCACGTCGGCCTGCTCGGCACCGTTGGTGGCGGCGTAGATCGGCGTGAAGCCCTGGACGACCATGGACAGCCCGCCGGAGGCCAGCACGCCGATCAGCGCGACCGGCGAATTGCGCCAGGCCATGGCGAAGTCGAGGCTGACGCGGGCCGGCGCCGGCGGCGTCGGCAGCTTGGTGAGGCCGATGGGCAGCAGCGCCACGGTGGTGACGAAGATGGTGACGAGCGGGGCGAGGTTGCCGTCGGCCGGCATGCGCCCGAAGATCCAGGCCCCGACGCCGAGGCCGAGCACATAGGCCATGTAGAAGAACGACATGGCCTTGCCGCGCCAGCGGTTGTCGGCGGCGTGGTTCAGCCAGCTCTGGGCGATGATGAAGTTGCCGTTGCCGGCGATGCCGTAGATGCCGCGCGCCAGCACCCAGAGGAGCGGATGCATGCCGAGCGCGACGAGAAAGGCGGCGATGATGACGAGCGCCAGCGAGCAGGAGAAGGCGCGCGCATGGCCGACGCGGCGGATGACCGGCCCGGCGACGACGCAGCCGATCAGCCCGCCGAAGGCGATGGCCGTGACGGCCGCGCCCGGCGTCCAGGACGGCGCGCCGCCGCGCGACAGCACATAGGGCACATAGGCCAGCATGATGCCGTTGCCGATGGCGACGAAGATCATGGAGACGACGATGGCGGCGATGGAAAAGAGCGAGGACGCCCGCCGTGCTTCACCTGTCATCCCGCCGCCCCCCGAATCGCAGCGCCACCATATCGGGCGCGGCGCTGTCGCATTGTCGCCGGAGCGGCATGGCCGGGAATTATTTTCGAGGGCCCCCGCCCGCCGCCATGGCCGTCCGGCGCGCCGGCTTGTAAGCGGCCGGACCCGGCATTAGTGTGCCCGGGCAACCAGGGAGGGCCCGTCATGCTGCGTTTCGGAATCCTGTCGACGGCCAGGATCGGCCGCGAGCTCGTCGTGCCGGCCATCCAGGACGCGGAGAACTGCGTCGTCGCCGCGATCGCCAGCCGCGACCTTGCCCGGGCGCGCGCCATGGCGGACCGCTTCTCCGTTCCGCATGCCTTCGGCTCCTACGAGGAGATGCTCGAAAGCGACCTCGTCGACGCGGTCTATATCCCGCTGCCGACCTCCCAGCACGTGGAATGGTCGA
The DNA here is from genome assembly GCA_039812945.1 of Shinella sp. Lineage (GTDB taxonomy): Bacteria > Pseudomonadota > Alphaproteobacteria > Rhizobiales > Rhizobiaceae > Shinella. The sequence goes on along the minus strand of JBDHSZ010000035.1, from coordinate 17,762 downwards.
TCAGGGCGGCGGATGCCGGCAAGCATGTGCTGTGCGAGAAGCCCATCGCCCTTCATGCCGGCGAGATCGCCGCGCTGATCGCGGCGCGCGAGCGCAACGGCGTGCTGATCGCCGAGGCCTATATGGTCGCCTACAGCCCCGTCTGGCACAAGGTCCGCGCGCTCATCGCCGAGGGCGCCATCGGCCGGCTGCGCCATGTGCAGGGGGCCTTCACCTACTTCAACCGCGACCCCGCCAACATGCGCAACGTGCCGGCGCTCGGCGGCGGCGGCCTGCCGGATATCGGCGTCTACCCGGCGATCACCACCCGTTTCGCCACCGGCCGGGAGCCGCTGCGCGTGCAGGCCAGCACCGACCGCGACCCGGATTTCGGCACCGACATCTATTCCAGCGTGCGCGCCGATTTCGGCGGTTTCGAACTGTCCTTCTACATCTCCACCCAGCTCGCCCATCGCCAGGTCATGGTCTTCCACGGCGACGAGGGCTTCATCGAGGTCAAGTCGCCCTTCAACGCCGACCGCTACGGCGCGGAGGAGATCGAGCTGACCAACCGGAACCACGGCGAAAGCCGGCATTTCCGCTTCCAGGACGCCCGCCAGTACAAGCGCCAGGCCGAGGCCTTCACCCGCGCCGCGCTCGGGCAGGACGAGGAGGTGGTGACGCTGGAAAGCTCGTTGAACAACCAGAAATTCATCGACGCCATCTACCGCGCCAGCGAGAAGGACGGCTGGGAGCCGGTGTAGGACGGGCCGAAGCGGGGATACGCCGCGTGGATGGACCCTCGGGTCGAGCCCGAGGGTGGCGCAAGAAGAAAGGGGCGGCGAGGAAAGCGACGCCGGCGCATGCAAACCGCTCAGCCGTCCTCGTAGAGGCGCTGGCCTTCCAGCAGCGCCGCATCCAGCCTTCCGCCCTCGGGGAAGATCGACAGCGTTTCCGGCTTCTCCACGCCCGGCGTCAGCCGGTGGCAGGGTTCCGCCGCGCCGAGCACGGTCGTGACCGGGATGACGCCGGCCCAGATCGGCAGGGCGAAATCCTCCTCGTCGTCGCCGACGCCCTTGGCGCGCACCTTGGCGGCGGCCTCCTCGATGAGCATGGCGATGATGGTCGTGGCCTTCGCCTCCTGCTCCGTGATGGCGCGCAGCAGCTTGCTGCGTTCCGGGTAGAAGCGGTCGACGACGTCGCGCATCGCCTCGATCTTCTCCTGCGGGTCCTCGACGAGCCGCGCCGTGCCGAAGCACATGGCGGAACGGTAGTTGGCCGAGTGGTTGAAGCCGGAGCGGGCCAGAACCAGCCCGTCGAGATGGGCGACGCTGAGGCAGGCGGGCGTGCCGGCCTTCAGGTGCCGCAGCATGCGGCTGGCGGAGGAGCCGTGCCAGTAGAGCGTGTCGCCCCTGCGCCAGAACAGGGTCGGCGTCGCATAGGGCTGGCCGTCGATGACATAGGCGACCTGGCAGAGTATGGCCGCGTCGAGGATGGCGTGGACGGCCTCGCGGTCGTAGCTGGCGCGCTCGTGCATGCGCTTGACGCGGTTGCGCGGGGTGACGGGATAGGGCGCGGTCTGTGCGGTCATGGTGCTCTTGCCTTTCGAGGAATGCGCGGCCATGGTGCGCCATGACATTGGATCGGAAAAGCACCAATTCCAAGGCAAGGAAACGGACCAATCCGCCGGACTGGTCCGCGCTCATCCCGGTCCTGCCGGCGGCGGGGCGGCGCACGCCGGCGCTCTACCGGGAACTGCGCCGGCTGATCGAGGCGGGCACTATCCCGCCCGGCAGCAAGCTGCCGCCCTCGCGCGATCTGGCGCAGCGGCTGAAGACCTCGCGCGGCAGCGTCGTCGCCGCCTTCGAGACGTTGATCGCCGAGGGCTATGCGGTGGCCCGCACGGGAGCCGGCACCTTCGTCGCCGACCGGGTGCCGGTCCTCCAGCCGGCCCTGCCGGCGGAGGCGGAAGCCGCCGCGCCGGGGATGCCGCTGCCCGGCACGCTCGGCGTCGCCATGGCCGACGCGCGCACGCTGAAACTCTTCCGCACGCTGCTGTCGCGCCACCTCGCCCGGCCCGGCCCGGAGCATTTCCAGTACGGCGATCCGCGCGGCGGGGCGGCGCTGCGCCAGGCGATCGCCGCCTATCTGCGGCAGGCGCGCGGCGTGCGCTGCGAGGCGCGCTCCATCGTCGTCACGACGGGCACGCAGCAGGGCATCGACCTCGTCATCCGCGCCGCGCTTTCGCCGGGCGAGCGGGTGATGATCGAGGATCCCTGCTATCCGAGCGCCCGCGCCGCCTTTTCCGGCAACGGCCTCGAACTGCGCGGCCTCGCGGTGGACGGGGAGGGGGCGGATATCGCGCGCGCCGCGCCGGGGGCCCGCGCCGTCTATGTGACGCCCTCGCACCAGTTCCCGCTCGGCGTTTCCATGAGCATGCGCCGCCGCCTCGCCCTGATCGACTGGGCGCGGGAGACCGGCGGCTGGATATTGGAGGACGACTACGACAGCGAGTTCCGCTTCGCCGGCCCGCCGCTCGCCGCCATGCAGGGCATGGACGACAGTGGCCGGGTGATCTATCTCGGCACCTTCTCCAAGGTGCTGTTTCCGGGCCTTCGCCTCGGTTATGCGGTGATCCCCGATCCGCTGCTCGACGCCGTCACGGCGCTGCGCGGGCGCACGGACCGCAGCCCGCCGACGCTGGCCGAGGCGGCGCTGGCCGACCTCCTGCGCGAAGGCCATTTCGCCGCGCATCTGCGCCGCGCCCGCCGGCAGGCCGAGGCCGCGCGCGACGCGCTGGTGGCGGGGCTCCGCGAGGCGCCGGACCTGACGGTCGCGGTGCCGGACCAGGGTCTGCATCTCGTCGCAGGCCTGCCAGACCGGCTGCCCGATGGCGAGGCCGTCGGGATCGCCCGCGCGGCGGGTCTCGGCGCGCGCGCCCTGTCGGCGATGGCCGTCACCAATCCGCCGCGCCAGGGCCTCGTCATCGGCTTTTCCGGCTTCGCGCCGCAGGTGCTGAACGACGCCGCGCGGCGCTTTTCGGCCGCTATGCGGGATAGATGACGCCCTTGCGCAGGATGACGTTCGCATAGAGCCGGGGCTCGCTGGTCTGCACCAGCGCATGGGCGGCGCGCACGCGGTCGTAGAAGTCCGCGCCGACGAGGGGGACGACCGCCCGGTCCGGTGCATGGCGGGCGCAGCAGTCGATGATCTCGCGGTGCACCGGCTCCAGCCGGTCGCGCTCCTGCCGGTAGGTGGAGCGGAAGATCGCCGCCTCGACGAAGTCGTCGACGGGCAGCACCGAGAGCACGGCGTCGAGTGCCGGCAGGAGCGCCACGCCGTCGAGGCGGATCAGGCGGCGGGCATGCTCGACGCCCGGATAGTTGCCGTCGACGATGGCGATCTCGTCGCCGTGGCCCATCGCCCTGAGGGTGGCGAGCAGGTCCGGGCTGAGGATGGGGTCGAGACCTTTCAGCATTCAGGCAAGCTCCTTGAAGAGGACGTTCTGGTCGGGAAGATAGCGGGAGAACAGCGGCAGGCTCGCCCCGCCGATCGAGCGGGCGCTGCTGCCGACCGCGCCCTCGACGATCTCGGGCAGGGTGACGCCCTGCAGGTCGAGCCTCGCGACGGCGGCTCGCGTCGCCGCAACGACGCGCTCGCGCACCCAGGCCGGAAAGCCGCCGTCGATGATGACGGCGGAAAAGTCGATGACCGACGCCGAGGCGACGACGGCCTGGGCGAGCGCGGCGGCCGTGTCGTCGATCCAGATCTGCAGCGGCGCGCCGAAATCGATCCAGCCGTCGGGCGAGTACCAGAGCGGCCGGGGGTCGACGCCGTGCTCGCGCAGCAGGTTTTCCAGGCGGTAGATCGAGGCGATCTTGAGGAGCTGCACCGTCTCGCCGTCGCGGCCCTGCACGGGAAGCGGGCCGATGGCCCCGGCCGTGCCGGTGCGGCCGGTGAAGAGCGCGGAATTCAGCACCACGCCGCCGCCGATGAAGGAGCCGATGAACAGATAAAGGAAATCGGGATATTGCGGGCCGAGCCCGAAGACCAGCTCGGCGGCGCAGGCGCTGGTCGCGTCGTTGTAGAGCATGACCGGATAGGACACGCGCCCGGCGATCTCGGTTTCCAGGTCGACGCCGCGCCACTGGTCCATGTCCTCCTGCGGCGCGCCCACCTCGCGCGCCCAGCTCCACAGCTCGAAGGGCGCGGCGACGCCGAAGCCGGCGATGCGGGCGCGCTCGTCGGGCGTGATCGCCGCCTCGAGTTCGGCAAGGCCCTCCTCGACGAAGGCGAGCAGAGACCCCGGCATCGGATAGGCATAGGTGCGCGACACCCGCCTGCGGATGCCGCCGACGAAATCCATCATCACGAGGTCCGCGCTGCGGCGGCCGATCTTCAGGCCGAAGGAATAGACGGCGTCCGGGTTGAGCAGCATGGGAACCGAGGGCTGGCCGACCTTGCCGCGCATCGGCGCGCCGCGCACCAGCAGCCCCTCTGCCTCCAGCGCCCGCATGATGACCGTCACGGTCTGGGCGGAAAGCCCGCTGCGCCGGGCGATCTCGGCCTTGGAGAGGCTGCCGTGCCGGCGCACCAGCGACATGACCAGGCGCTCGTTATAGGCGCGCACCCGCACCTGGTTGGCGCCCCCGCTCGGATCGAGGATATCGGCCGGCAAGGCGGCATGTTTCGTCATCGTCTCCTCCCGTGCCGTCGGGGCGCAAGCCGCCCTTCGGGTCCTCTTATCGGCTGGCGCTCCGCTCTTCCACCGGAAACAAGGCAGCCGGGGCCTCGGCCCGATCCTTGATGGGAGCATGCCACATCGAATTAATAATTCAATTCGATTTATTTATTGACAGGCTTTTCTTTTGGTGGTCTCATCATCGCCGGAAGCAAGGTCGGCCGGTGGAGGAGCCCCCGGCCCCTGCGACCGGATGGCCCCGCAGGAGGGGCGCATCCCGTTTCGTCCTTGGGAGGATTACATGAAGAAGACGATCGTTTCCGCCGCTCTCGGCGCGCTTGCGCTTGGCGTTTCCTTTGCCGCGCCGGCTTCCGCAGCCGATACCCTCGCCTGCCTGATCACCAAGACCGACACCAATCCCTTCTTCGTCAAGATGAAGGAGGGCGCGCAGGCCAAGGCCGACGAGCTCGGCGTCACGCTACGCTCCTATGCCGGCCGCATCGACGGCGACAGCGAGAGCCAGGTCGCGGCCATCGAGACCTGCATCGCCAACGGCGCGAAGGGCATCCTGATCACCGCCTCCGACACCAAGGGCATCGTTCCCGCGGTGCAGAAGGCGCGCGACGCGGGCATCCTCGTCATCGCCCTCGATACGCCGCTGGAGCCGAGCGACGCCGCCGACATGACCTTCGCCACCGACAACCTGCTGGCCGGCGAGCTGGTCGGCAAATGGGCCGCCGCGACGCTCGGCGATGCCGCCAAGGACGCGAAGATCGCCTTCCTCAACCTGACCGCCTCGCAGCCCTCGGTGGACGTGCTGCGCGACCAGGGCTTCATGAAGGGCTTCGGCATCGACGTGAAGGACATTACCAAGATCGGCGACGAGGACGATCCGCGCATCGTCGGCCACGACCTGACAAACGGCAACGAGGAGGGCGGGCGCACCGCCATGGAGAACCTCCTGCAGAAGGACCCGTCCATCAACGTCGTCCACACGATCAACGAGCCGGCCGCCGCCGGGGCCTATGAGGCGCTGAAGGCCGTCGGCAAGCAGAACGACGTGCTGATCGTCTCGATCGACGGCGGCTGCCCGGGCGTGCAGAACGTCATCGACGGCGTCATCGGCGCGACCTCGCAGCAATATCCGCTGGCCATGGCCGCCCTCGGCATCGAGGCGATCAAGACCTTCGCCGATACCGGCGAGAAGCCGAAGGCGACCGAAGGCAAGGACTTCTTCGACACGGGCGTCTCGCTCGTCACCGACAAGCCGGCGGCGGGCGTCGAATCCATCGACACCAAGACCGGCAAGGAAAAGTGCTGGGGCTGAGCCCCCGAGCCGGCCCGGCTAGACCGGGCCGGCCATCCGCCACGGACGGATCGGGTGCGAGGACGCGCCCCATTTTCTGGCAATCGCGAAGAGACGTGGGCACCGTTTCTCCCGGGGGCGGCCGTGATGTATCATGGCGCCGATGGAGGATCTCGCCCGAGCAAGGCGGCAGACGCGCGCAAGGCGCGGCCGCGATGCGTCCGTGCATCATTTCATCCGGCAATGCCGCGACGGTCGGCAAGCGGAAGGGAGGAACAGGATCATGAGTGACACAACGACGGCCTCGCAGCCCGTGCAGGGATCGCAGCCTTCGCAGGAATTCGAGAAGGTGCTGACCGGCAGCTCGACGCAGGTCGCCTCCTTCGACACCAACGACAAGACGCCCATCCAGAAATTCCAGCATTTCCTGCACGGCAGCCCCTCGGCGGTGCCGCTCATCGTGCTCGTCATGTCGGTGGCGGTGTTCGGCGTCGTCCTCGGCGGAAAATTCTTCTCCGCCTTCACGATGACGCTCATCCTGCAGCAGGTGGCGATCGTCGGCATCGTCGGCGCGGCGCAGACGCTGGTGATCCTCACCGCCGGCATCGATCTTTCGGTCGGGGCGATCATGGTGCTGTCCTCCGTCGTCATGGGCCAGTTCACCTTCCGCTACGGCCTGCCGCCGGTGGTGGCGGTCGCCTGTGGCCTGGCCTGCGGCGCGCTCTGCGGCTACATCAACGGCCTGCTCGTCGCCCGCATGAAGCTGCCGCCCTTCATCGTCACGCTCGGCGTGTGGCAGATCATCCTCGCCTCCAACTTCCTCTACTCGGCCAACGAGACGATCCGCTCGCAGGACATTACCGCCAATGCGCCGCTGCTGCAGTTCTTCGGCAACAACATCAAGCTCGGCGGCGCGGTCTTCACCTACGGCGTCATCGCCATGGTGCTGCTGGTGGCGCTGCTCTGGTACGTGCTGAACCAGACCGCCTGGGGCAGGCATGTCTACGCCGTCGGCGACGATCCGGACGCGGCGGAGCTTGCCGGCGTCAACGTCAAGCACATGCTGGTCTCGGTCTATACGCTGTCCGGCCTCATCTGCGCGCTGGCCGGCTGGGCGCTCATCGGCCGCATCGGCTCGGTCTCGCCGACCGCCGGCCAGTTCGCCAATATCGAATCGATCACCGCCGTGGTGATCGGCGGTCTCTCGCTGTTCGGCGGGCGCGGCTCCATCCTCGGCATGATCTTCGGCGCGCTCATCGTCGGCGTCTTCTCGCTCGGCCTGCGCCTGATCGGCACGGACCCGCAATGGACCTATCTCCTGATCGGCGTCCTCATCATCTCGGCGGTCGCGATCGACCAGTGGATCAGAAAGGTAGCAGGCTGATGGCTCCCGAACCCATTCTCACCGCGCGCGGTCTTATCAAGCGCTACGGCCGCGTCACCGCCCTCGACAATGCCGACTTCGACCTCTATCCGGGCGAGATCCTCGCCGTGATCGGCGACAACGGCGCCGGCAAGTCCTCGATGATCAAGGCGATCTCCGGCGCCATCACGCCGGACGAGGGCGAGATCCGCCTCGAGGGCCGGCCGGTCGACTTCCGCTCGCCGATCGACGCGCAGAAGGCCGGCATCGAGACCGTCTACCAGAACCTCGCGCTCTCGCCGGCGCTCTCCATCGCCGACAACATGTTCCTCGGCCGCGAGCTCAGGAAGCCCGGCGTCATGGGCAGCGTGTTCCGCAAGCTCGACCGCGGCGCGATGGAAAAGTTCGCCCGCGACAAGCTCTCCGAGCTCGGCCTGATGACCATCCAGAACATCAACCAGGCGGTGGAGACGCTGTCTGGCGGTCAGCGCCAGGGCGTCGCCGTGGCCCGCGCGGCGGCCTTCGGCTCCAAGGTCATCATCCTCGACGAGCCAACGGCGGCGCTCGGCGTCAAGGAGAGCCGGCGCGTGCTGGAACTGATCCTCGACGTGCGCCGGCGCGGCATCCCCATCGTGCTGATCTCGCACAACATGCCGCATGTCTTCGAGGTGGCGGACCGCATCCACATCCACCGGCTCGGCCGGCGGCTCACCGTCATCAACCCGAAGGACTACACCATGTCCGACGCCGTCGCCTTCATGACGGGGGCCAAGGTGCCGGAGGCCGTCGCGGCATGATCGCGCCGGCAACCATCGTCGATGCACTGATGCGGCGCGCGGGGGACGCGCGCCGCTTCCTCGTCGCCCTCGCCGGCCCGCCGGCGGCCGGCAAGTCGACCCTGGCGGAGGCGCTCCGCGACGGCCTCCTCGCCCGGGGCGAGAGCGCCGAGATCCTGCCGATGGACGGCTTCCACATGGACGACGGCCTCCTTGCGGCGCGCGGCCTGCTGCCGCGCAAGGGCGCGCCGGAGAGTTTCGACGGCCGCGGCTTCATCGATATCGTCCAGGCGCTGAAGCGGGCGGACGGCGAAGTGCTCGTGCCGGTCTTCGACCGTTCGCGCGAGATCGCCATCAACGCCGCCCGCGCCATCCCCGGGCAAACGCGCTTCATCCTCGCCGAAGGCAATTACCTGCTGTTCAAGGACGCGCCCTGGGACAGGCTGGACGGCCTCTTCGATTTCACCGTCTTCGTCGGCCCGCCCTATCGCGTGCTGGAGGAGCGGCTGCGCCGGCGCTGGCAGGGCTATGCGCTGCCGGAGGGCGAGATCGGCTGGAAGCTCTACGGCAACGACCTGCCGAACGGAAAGCGCATCCTGGAGAATTCCCGCCCCGCCGATCTCCACATCGATCTCTTCTAGGCGATTGTCCGGCGTCTCCGCCGGTGCTATCGCAACCGCAAAGCTGTTCCGGCAAGAGTGCGCAGCGGTTCTGCGTCCGGAATAGCGCCAAGACGGGAGAGATGCCGATGACCACAGACCTCACCATCCGCCGGCCGGACGACTGGCACCTGCACCTGCGCGACGGGGCCATGCTGGAAGGCGTGATCGGCGACACCAGCCGCCATTTCGCCCGCGCCATCATCATGCCCAACCTCGTGCCGCCGGTCGTCACCACCGCGGACGCCGCCGCCTATCGCGACCGCATCCTCGCCGCCGTGCCGAAGGGCGACCGGTTCGAGCCGCTGATGACGCTCTACCTCACCGAGCACACCAGCCCCGACGACGTCGAGGCCGGCTACGGGAGCGGCCTCATCCGCGCGGTAAAACTCTATCCGGCCGGCGCGACGACCAATTCCCACGGCGGCGTGCGCGACATGGACAAGGCGATGCCGGTGCTGGAGCGCATGGCGAGGATCGGCCTGACGCTCTGCGTGCACGGCGAGGTGACGACGCCCGAGGTCGACATCTTCGACCGCGAGGCCGTGTTCATCGAGACGGTGCTGGAGCCGCTGCGCCGTCGCCTGCCCGAACTGCGCGTCACCCTGGAGCACGTGACGACCAGGAACGGCGTCGACTACATCAGGGCGGCGAAGGAGAACCTCGCCGGCTCGATCACCACCCATCACCTGATCATCAACCGCAACGCCATCCTCGTCGGCGGCATCAAGCCGCATTACTACTGCCTGCCCGTCGCCAAGCGCGAGGAGCACCGGCTGGCGCTGCGCGCCGCCGCCACGTCGGGCGACCGGCGCTTCTTCCTCGGCACGGACAGCGCGCCGCATGTCGATCCGCTCAAGGAATGCGCCTGCGGCTGCGCCGGCGTCTACACCTCGATCAACACGATGAGCTGCCTTGCCCATGTCTTCGAGGAGGAGGGCGCGCTCGACCGGCTGGAGGCCTTCGCCTCGCTGAACGGCCCGGCCTGGTACGGCCTGCCGGCCAACGAGGAGACGATCCGCCTCGTCAGGCGCGCGGAGCCCGTGGCCTTCCCGGCGAAGATCGAGACGGGGGCGGGGCCGGTGACGGTGTTCGACCCGATGTTCCCGCTGCATTGGGACGTGGTGTAGCCGTCAGATGAAGGGCCGCGGCCCGCGCCGCGGCCCTTCCCATCCCGCCAGCGCCTGAAGCCCGTCCGGATCGAGGATCTCGCAGCCCCGGTCGTGCCAGCGCATCAGCTTGCGGTCGGCGAGCTTGCGCAGCGTCTTGTTGGTGTGGACGAGCGACAGGCCCAGCGTGTCGGCGACATGCTGCTGGGTGATCGGAACGACGCGCTTGCCGCTGTCGAGACCGACCGAATGGGCGCGCCGGTAGATGAACGAGAGCAGGTAGGCGGTGCGCTCCAGCGCCGTGCGGCGCCCGACGCTGAGCAGGTGCTCATCGAGGATGCGCTCCTCATGCGCGGCGATCCAGGTGAGGTCGTAGGCGAGCGAGGCGTGCCGCTCGAAAAGCCGCTCCAGCTTGGAACGCTCGAAGAGACAGAGCGTCACCGAGGTCAGCGCCTCGACCGAATGGTCCATCTCGCCCATCAGGCTGCCCTGCAGGCCGATGAGATCGCCGGGCAGCACATAGTTCATGATCTGCCGCCGCCCGTCCGGCAGCAGCTTGTAGCGGAAGGCCCAGCCCGACAGCACGGTGAAGAGATGGGCGCTGTGCATGCCCTCGACGAGGATCGTCGCGCCGCGCTCGACCGAAAGCTCGCCGCTCTTGAACCGCGAGACGAAATCCAGCTCCTTCGGCGAGAAATCGCGGAAGGTCTTGAGGCTGCGCAAGGGGCACTGCTGGCAGGGCGTGCGCCATCGGGTCTGCTGGTTGGCCGCCGTGCCGCTCGCCATCGTACCTCCAGTCGTCGTCGACTGGGCATGCAAACGCGGGAGCGGCCTGCTTGTTCCATCGTGCGGGCACTATGTCTTTTTTAAATGACAGTTTGAGGCCCCGCGGCGACAGTCCGCCTCCCGGGCCGCGCCTTGCCGCGGTTCACATGGATAGGAGTGCGGCGCCATGGACCTTTCTATACCGCACATCTTGATCGCCGAACGCGAGTTCCTGATCGCGCTGGATGCGGAATACCTGATCAAGTCGGCGCTCGATTGCCGTATCACGCTGCTCCGGCCCGAGCAGCTCGACGAATGGGATACCGCCGCGCTGGCGGATGTCGATCTCTGCCTGCTCGATGTGCCGATGCATGCCGAGCCGATCACCGCGCGCGTCGAGCGGCTGGTGGAGGCGCGCGTGCCGCTGCTTTTCACCAGCCTCGGCGACGTCCACGTCGACGGCGTCGAGGGCTTCGAGATCATTCCCGTCGCCCGCAAGCCCTATGACGGCGAGACGCTGGTCGCGCTCGTCCGGCAGCGGCTGCGGCGAAAGCCGTAGCCGCCCCGCAGGCGTCAGAACTGGCGGCCGAGCTTCGCGTCCACCGAATGGCCGTTGGCGCCGCGGATGACGAAGAAGAACAGGATGAGGGTCCACAGGATGGACTTCTCCGCCCCGCCGAGGCCTTCGCCCTGCACGATGCCGTGGAAATAGACGGTGAGGGCCAGCACGATCATCGCGGCGAGGGCGGCCGGGCGCGTGAACAGGCCGATCGCGATCAGAATGCCGCCGAAGAACTCGGTGGCGGCGAGCAGCGGCGACCAGAAGGCGCCGGGATAGAAGCCGAGGCCCTCGACCATGCCGCTCGCGCCGAAGGGGTTGAGGATCTTGCCGTAGCCATGGGTGACGAGAAGACCGCCGGTGGCGACGCGCAGGATCGTTTCCGCGCTGTCATGCAGCGCCGCATAGAGGCCGCCGAGCGAGGGGATGATGAGGCGGGAACGGTTGGCGGCGGGCTCGGTCATGGGAGGTCTCCTGTCGGAAGGCTTCAATATGGCACCCCTCCGACAGGATACGGACTGCGGCAAGAAAGCTGCCAGAAAAACATGACGAATCGAGTTGACATTTCCGTGAAGAGGACGCGGCCGGACGGGTGCCAGGCCGCGCCCGCTGCTATATGCTTTGCGCATCGAACCAGGAGGTCGCCATGTCCGGGCAAAAGCCGCGCGTTTCCATCGTCTACTGCACCCAATGCAACTGGCTGCTGAGAGCCGGCTGGATGGCGCAGGAGCTCCTCTCGACCTTTTCCGACGGGCTCGGCGAGGTCGCGCTCATTCCCGGCACGGGCGGCCATTTCGAGATCCGCGTCGGCGAGGCGCTCGTCTGGGAGCGCAAGCGCGACGGCGGCTTTCCGGGGCCGAAGGAGCTGAAGCAGCGGGTGCGCGACGTCATCGAGCCCGGCCGCGATCTCGGCCATACCGACAGGGCCGGCGGCTGAAACGCAGACGGCGGGCCGAAGCCCGCCGTCCGCCTGGAAGCCTTGCCGCCGCTTACCGGTAGGGCGAATGGCAGACGCGGTAGATGCCGCCGCCGGCGTGATAGCGGTTGGTGCCGGGGTCATAGGTGCGGTAGCGGCTCATGCACCAGCGCACATGCGCGCTCCGCCCGCCGCCGTAATAGCGCGGCCGCTCGTAGCGCGGACGATAGTAGCGGCGCTCCTGGCCGTAATAGGGCCGGTGATGGCGGCGATAGTAGCGCGGACGGTCGCAGCCGTAGCCGACGCAGAACTCGACCTGCGCCTTCTGCACGTCGCTCTTCGTCTGCACCGGCGCGGCGAGCGGGACGGCCTGGGCCGCTCCCATGGGCGCGATCGCGGAGGCGATGCCCATCGCGCAACCGAAAACGAGATTTCGAATCTTTGCCATGTGATCCTCACTGGTTCTGGCGGGAATCTTCCCTGTCACGTCCCTGCTTGCATTACGGTCACGCATTTTGTTTTATTCATGATCGCGGCCGCGCATGAACGGGATGTATCGCCGGATTCTCGATCCGCAAGAGGCGAGGGTGGGCCCACGAGCCTGAAATTCGGAACCAGCGGCCTGAGAGGGCTTTCGGTGGAGCTCGAAGGGCCGGCGGGCGCGCGCTTTGCCGCCGCCTTCGCCCGCCACCTGCTGGCGGCGGGCCTCGCGCGGCCCGGCGGCGAAATCCTCATCGGCCGCGACCTGCGCGCCTCCAGCCCCGCCATCTCGGCCATCGCCATCGCCGCCTTGCGCAGGGAAGGCCTTGTCCCGCGCGACTGCGGCGAACTGCCGACGCCGGCGCTCGCCCTGCTCGGCCTCGAGCGCGGCTCCGCCTGCCTGATGGTGACGGGCTCGCATATCCCCGCCGACCGCAACGGCCTCAAGTTCTACCGGCCGGACGGCGAGATCGACAAGGCGGACGAGGCCGCCATCGCCGCCGCCGCCGAGGCGATCCGCGCCGAGGGCGCGGACTTCGACGCCCCGCGGGAAAGCGCCGGCGACCTCAACGAAGCGGCTATCGCCCTCTACGGTGCGCGCAACCGCAGGCTCCTGCCGCAAGGCAGCCTGAAGGGCCTGCGCATCGGCGTCTACCAGCATTCCTCGGTCGCCCGCGACCTCCTCGTCCCGGTTCTCGCCCATTACGGCGCGGACGTCGTGGCGCTCGGCCGCTCGCGGACCTTCATCCCCATCGACACGGAGGCGCTCGCGCCCCGCACCCTCGCGCTCCTGCGCGGCTGGGCGGCCCGACACGGCCTGCACGCCATCGTCTCGGCCGACGGCGACGGCGACCGCCCGCTGGTCGCCGACGAGGCCGGCGCGCCGCTCCGCGGCGACCTCGTCGGCCTCATCGCCGGCCGCTTCCTCGGCGCGCGCGTCCTGGCGACGCCCGTCACCTCCAATTCCGGCATCGAGGCGGCCGCCGGGGTCACCGTGCTGCGCACCCGGGTCGGCTCGCCCCATGTCATCGCGGCGATGAGGGCGGCGCTCGCGGCGGGCGGGACGGCCGTCGCCGGCTTCGAGGCGAATGGCGGCTTGCTGACGGCGACGCCCTTCACGGTGAACGGCCACCCGCTCGCCCCGCTGCCGACCCGCGACAGCCTGCTGCCGGTGCTCGCCGTGCTTTCGCTGGCCGCCGCCCAAAAGCGTCCGCTGTCGGCCATCGCCGCCGGCTTCGCCCTGCCGGCCGCGGCGAGCGGCCGCCTGGCGGATTTCCCCGCCGCGACCGGCGCCGCGCTGCTCGCCGAACTCCGCTCGGGCGCCGGCCCGCTCGCCGCCTTCCTCGCGCCGATCGGCGTGCCGCGGCAGGTGAGCGACATCGACGGCCTGCGCGTGACGCTAGAGGATGGGCGCATCCTCCATCTCCGCCCCTCCGGCAACGCGCCGGAGATGCGCTGCTATGCGGAAGCCGCCGACGAGGCGGCCGCCGCCCGGCTGCTGAAGGACGGCCTTGCCCGCATTCGCGAATGGGCGATGGGCCGCTAGCGAAGGTTTTCACCAACCTGTTGCGAAAACTTCAAAAAGCCTGTTGACACCGAAGGGCGGGCCTTCTACATGCCTCTCCGTCGCCCAGATGGCGGAATTGGTAGACGCGCAGGTTTCAGGTACCTGTGCCGCGAGGCGTGGAGGTTCGAGTCCTCTTCTGGGCACCAAATTCCTGTTTCCCAACGTTCACGGACGTTCGGAGAGACTACAAAAAGCCCGGTTTTCCGGGCTTTTTTGTTTTCTGGCGTCCGCTCCCGTTCGCCTGTAGCCCCCAGATTTGTTGGTATATCTGTTGGTACATTGATCAAACGACGAATTCTTCCGGGTTTGATACCAACAGGCTCCATAACGGAGCGCCAAAAACTCAAGGTTTTCAGGGCTTCATCACACTCTATCTGTCAAACGAAACAGCACTGGCCGCAAGGCGGGGGATACCAACATGCCGCTAACCGATACCAACATCCGAAACCTGAAACCGTCCAGCGTACCAACAAAGCATAGTGACAGCGGCGGGTTGCATATCCTGCTTAACCCGAACGGCTCGAAGCTATGGCGGCTCTCCTACCGCTTCGGGGGCAAGCAGAAGACGATTGCACTTGGGGCGTACCCCGCTGTTTCTCTGGCCTCTGCACGAAAGAGACGCGACGAGGCGAAGGCGCTGCTTGCGGCCGGAACCGATCCCGGCACCGCAGCGAAGGAGGGAAAAGCCGCAAAACTGGCCGTGGCGGAAAACACCTTCCGCACCATTGCCAATGAGCTTCTTGCCAAGAACCAAAAGGAGGGGAAGGCAGACGCCACGCTCAACAAAAAGCAATGGCTTCTGGACATGGCTTGCGCTGACCTTGGAAACAGACCCATAGCCGAAATTACGGCGAAGGAAATCCTCAACTGCCTTCGCAAAGTGGAATCCTTGGGCAACCTTGAAACAGCAAGGCGGATGCGCGGCACCATAGGGCAGGTATTCCGCTATGCCATCGCCACAGCAAGGGCCGACACCGATCCGACTGCCGGGCTTCGTGGGGCACTTACAGCGCCCACGGTAAGCCACCACGCGGCTGTCATCACCCCGAATCAATTCGGCGCTCTCATCAGCGCCGTATGGGCTTACGAGGGTATGCCGGAAACGAGAATCGCCTTGCAGCTTATGGCGCTCCTCTATCCGCGTCCGGGAGAACTACGACAAGCCGAATGGAGCGAGTTCGATCTTGAGGCGGGAACATGGACGATACCAGCCAGCCGCATGAAGATGCGCCGGGAACACAAGAAACCTTTGCCCGGCATGGCCGTCGATCTT
Organism: Shinella sp.; assembly: GCA_039812945.1. Lineage (GTDB taxonomy): Bacteria > Pseudomonadota > Alphaproteobacteria > Rhizobiales > Rhizobiaceae > Shinella. Next base: position 2,329 of record JBDHSZ010000035.1, on the reverse strand, counting down.
CTCAAGGAGCTTCACAAGCTGACGGGCGACGGGCTTTTGGCGTTTCCTGCCGTCCATACTCGCCAACGGCCAATGAGCGAGAACACGCTAAACACCGCTCTCCGGCGTATGGGCTACACCAAAGAGGAGCACACTTCGCACGGCTTCCGGTCCAGCGCCTCATCCCTGCTGAATGAAAGCGGCAAGTGGAACCCGGACGCGGTGGAGGCGGAGCTTGCCCATATCGGTGCCGACCAAGTTCGGAAAGCCTATCACCGGGCGACCTACTGGGAGGAGCGTGTGAAGATGGCTGCATGGTGGGCGGAGGAACTGGACCGCCTTCACGGCGGAAACGTCATCCCTATGCAACAGCGGGCCTAGATTGGGCCTGAGAGCCACTTGGGAACGGCGTCTGGCTGTGTTCAGACGCCGTTCTGATCATATACCCGTATAGGGTATCCGACCAGCAATTCCGCAGGCGGCACCTCCAGCGCCCGCGCCAATGCCAGTACGGTCTTCATCGTGATATTGCGTTCGCCGCGCTCTATGCCGCCGATATGGTTCTGATGCAGTTCGGTCAGCCCGGACAAATCTTCTTGTGTCAGCCCACGCGCCTTCCTCAGTCGCCGAACGGCTTCTCCCAACGGAATAAGGTCTTGATCGACGACGGCCATACATCATGTGCTCGCCTTCCCTTGCGCTGAGAGCCACATCGTATAAGTGTGAATACCGCTTTTACGATGCATTTTAACGAAACTCATACTTATAAGAGTTATTTCGCTTCACAGTTTCTTGAACACTTGGCGAACATAAGCAGGAATGTGGAAAGACCTGTTTTTAGCATGGAGTTGAAGTATGGCCGCAGTAATCTGCATAGCACTTTTTTTGGGAGGCTTCGCCTTTCCGCCCCTTTGGCTCGGCCTTGCCGGATATGTCATTTATATTTTGGTGAAAATATTTTCTTTAGGAGATAAGAATGAAATTATAGATAAAGCAATAGATCACCTTGCAAAACAAGGTAGTATCATGGGTACCGCTTACAGAGAAATATCATATATGGATGTTATTAAATATATAGAGAAAAATAACTGTGAAATATTAAATATAACAAAGAAAGAAAGAGGAGATTGGATTGAATTTAAAACGAATATTAATGGTGAAATATATACGGTCTGGCTGGATAAAGCACTTGAAGGAAACGGCTCCGTCCTAACGGCGAAAAAATCCAATTAGGAGGGGCGAAATGGGCGTTTTGTTTATTGTGGCGCTTCTCTTGGCTTGGCCTACCTTTGGCCTATCACTGATCGTATGGGTAGTTATTGCCTTCTTCAACATCAAAAAGAAAGAATATAATAATAACCAAAGAAAGGTAATATCCGAGATAATATCTCCCTTATTCAAAGAGAGATATGGAGAATTCTATAAATCGTTGGATATTCCATACGTTCTTTTTGATTATGGCCCCGAAAGTGATGCCATTAAGTGCGGGCGACATATTGTAAATTATATCTCCCATAATCCCGAGGAGGCCGCCCAATTTATAGAGGGGCTTAAATTCTGGACCCTCAAAGGAAGTTCATCCCTCTGCGATCCAATCGAGGCTGCTAAATGTGAGGTGGGGCAGAATATTAAAAGGCATATTCACCTAGTTTCCTATCGCGCTATAGAAGCATTGATGATGCACAATAATTTGCCATGCTTTAACAGTGTCGATCTGCCCCGCCTAAAGCAATATATCGACGCTATCGAGGCTCGCGAAGTGATCTCATCTGTCCAAAGCCACCAAAGGAAGACCCCCCCACATCGCTAAGCTAATTGGCGCGCAAAACGGTATCCGAACCAAAAAGTAAACTCTCTCATTGAGCGAGAAAGAGGAACTACATGCGAATTCCGGCTTTCCTTGCAGTTGGCCTCACCTTGGCCGGATGCGCGTCAACAGCGCCAGCACCAAACTTCTTAAATGGTCAGTACTACCTTGCAGGCGACGCTAGTTGTGTCCGCATGGGAAACATTTCGCCCACGCGAATTATGTGTGTAAATGCCAAGGGACAACAAACTGGCTATCGCGATGCAATGACGCCTCAGCAAATCCAGATGTACCAGTTTCAAGTAATGCAGCAGCAGGCGCAAATGCAGCAGATGCAACAATCTACGGACTACAACAATGCCATGATGGCTGCGAATACCCAAGCAACGCTCAATAGGGCGTCCGTATATTCGCCGCCCATTGTTCAGCCTATTCAGCCATATGGTGGGAATCAGATTCGCTGTGTTGGTGTAGGTATCTATGCCAATTGCCGCTGGTAGGTCAGAGAGGATTTTGAAGAAGGGTAGCCTCAATGGCCCTGAA
>JBDHSZ010000034.1:0-24923 GCA_039812945.1 Shinella sp. | reverse complement strand
TGGAGACCGAGGCCGAGCGCTTTCACGCGACGGTCACCGAACTGCAGCAGGCACAGAAGATCGCCGAGAAGGTCAACAACGACCGCTCGCTGTTCTTCGCCAAGATGAGCCATGAGCTGAGGACGCCGCTCAACGTCATCATCGGCTATTCGGAGATCCTGCTGGAGGATTGCGCCGACCGGGACGACATGCCGAAGCAGACCTCGCAGGACCTCTCCCGCATCAACACCGCGGGCAAGCACCTGCTGTCGCTGGTGTCGCAGGCGCTCGACCCCGAAAAGGCCGAGCGGGAGGTCGTGCCCATCGTCAGCAGCCTCTTCACCCTCGGCCAGTTGTGCGACGACGTCGTCGCGACCATCCTGCCGACCGTCGAGAAGAACGGCAACCGCCTCGTCGTCCAATGCCCGGCGCGCGGCGAGACGCTCGCCACGGACCGCACCAAGGTCGCCCAGATCCTGATCAACCTTCTCGGCAATGCCGGGAAGTTCACCCGCGACGGCATCGTCACGCTCAACCTGCGCGTGGAGAAATCCATCGCCGACGACCGCCTGATCGCCACCGTGACCGACAACGGCATCGGCATCGCGGCGGACGCGCTGCCGAAGCTCTTCGAAGCCTATATCCAGGCGGACGCCAGCATCTCCAAGCGGTTCGGCGGCACGGGCATCGGCCTTGCCATCACCCGCAAGTTCTGCGCGCTGCTCGGTGGCGAGGTCCATGTATCGAGCGAGATCGGCAAGGGGTCGATCTTCACCATCGATATTCCCGCCCATCTTACCGGGGACGAAGCGCCGGACATCGACGCGCCCGCCTCCATAGCATACGCCGCCTAGCGGCGCGGCGACTTTGAAACCGGACGAATTCGAGCCTAGCGAAGGTAGAAGACAATGCAGAACGCACTCGCCAATCTCCAAGCGCATCTGAGCGAGGATGCCTCTCCCGAAGTGCAGGCCAAGCCGCGTGTGCTGATCGTCGACGACGTCGCCGACAACCGGGAGATCCTGTCCCGGCGCCTGGTGCGCCGCAATTTCGAGGTGGTCGAGGCGGTCGGCGGCGAGGATGCCCTGGCCAAGGTGGCCGGCGGCAGCTTCGACATCATCCTGCTCGACATCATGATGCCGGACCTGTCCGGCAACGAGGTGCTGCAGCGCATACGCGCCAATCCCGAGCACGCCGACCTGCCGGTCATCATGGTGACGGCCAAGAGCCAGAGCGACGATGTCGTCTCGAGCCTTGCGCTGGGCGCCAACGACTACATCACCAAACCGGTCGATTTCGACGTCGCGCTGGCGCGCATCAATGCGCAGCTTGAGCGCAAGCGCCGCGCCGAGGAGACCAAGCGGGAGAAGGACCGGCTGCAGGAGCGCTCCCTCGTGCTCGACGAGAAGCTGGAGAACGCATCGCTGAAGCTCGCCGAGGAGTCGCACAAGCGCACCGTGTCGGAAGACCGGCTGCGCTACATGGCCTATCACGACTCGCTGACGGGCCTCATGAACCGCCAGGGTTTCCGCGACTGCCTGCTCCACATGCTGGACGAGATGCCGAAAACCGACGCCGAGCCGGTGCTCCTGTTCATCGACCTCGACGGCTTCAAGGCGGTCAACGACTGCTACGGCCATGACGTGGGCGACAAGCTGCTGACCGCGGTCGGCGAGCGGCTTTCCGCCGCGCTGGGCTCGGACGACCTGACCGCGCGGCTCGGCGGCGACGAATTCGCCGCCGTCATGCAGAACACCGGCGAGGCGTTCGAGGCGAAGGCCGCCGCCGTGGTCGAGGCCCTGTCCATGCCCTACATGATCAAGGGCAACCAGGTCCGCGTGGGCGCGAGCTGCGGGCTGGCCCGCGCGCGCTGCTTCAGCGGCGACCTGGACGGGCTGATCAACGCGGCCGACCTTGCCATGTACCACGCCAAGGCGAAGGGCACGGGCTGCGTCGTCCTCTTCGAGACCCGCATGCTCGAGGAGCAGCGCGAGCGCCGCCAGATCGAGATCGAGCTGCACCGCGCCGTCGCCGGCATGGAGTTCGAGGTCTTCTACCAGCCGATCCTCGACGTGGGCTCGCGGCGGATCAGCGGCTTCGAGGCGCTGCTGCGCTGGCCGCACAAGACACGCGGCATGATGTCTCCCGACACGTTCATTCCGCTGGCGGAGGAAACCGGCCTGATCTCGCAGATCGGCGCCTGGGTGCTGCGCCAGGCCTGCGAGCAGGCCATGAGCTGGCCCGACCATATCGGCATCTCCGTGAACCTGTCGCCGGTCCAGTTCGAGAGCCCCTCGCTGCTGAGCACCATCGTCAACGTGCTCGCGGCGACGGGTCTTGCGCCGAACCGCCTGGAGCTCGAGATCACCGAGACCGCCCTGCTCGGAACGGAAGGCAAGAACATCAAGATCCTCGAGGCGATCCGCGAGCTCGGGGTGCGCGTCTCCATCGACGACTTCGGCACCGGCTATTCGTCGCTGACCTATCTGCGCAACTTCCGCTTCGACAAGATCAAGATCGACAGGCGCTTCATCCAGGGGCTGCGCGATCACGAGCCGGACGCGGCCATCGTCCGCTCCATCATCATGCTCAGCCAGAACATCGGCGTGGGCACGACGGCGGAAGGCATCGAGACCGAGGAGCAGCTTCTTTCCGTGACGACGGAGGGCTGCACGCTGGGCCAGGGCTATCTCTTCAGCCGCCCGCTCACCGCCGAGGACGCCGCGACCTTCATCGCGACATACCAGACGGAAGAGGCCTGAGCCGCGCGCGGCCGCCACCATGGCGGCCGCCTTCACCTTCTCCTTGCTACGTTCTTCATGATGTTCTTATATGATGATCTCTCGCCACGGCGACGATTCGATCGCCGGAAGGGTTCGGCATCTTCGGGAGACGCAAGGTGGTGACTACGGAAGGAGCGGATGACGGCACGTTCATCCGGGCCAGCGTTCTATGCGGGTTCGCCGATTTCGTGGCGGCGCGCGGCGGCGATCCCGCCGGAATGGCCGAGCGGGCGGGGATCGATCCGCAGGCGCTGTCGGCGCCCGACATGATCGTCTCGTTCCGCGGCTACGGCGCGCTTCTGGAAAGCGCGGCGAGCGACCTCGACCTGCCGACCTTCGGGCTCGCCTGGGCGCTCGGCGCTCCGGCGCATTTTCCCGGCTGGGGCCCGGTGCTGCTGCTCGCCGCGACGGCCGCGACCTTCGGCGAATGGATCGAGCGGGCGGCGATGTTCTGGCGCCTCCACACGAACGGCCTCACCGCGTCGCTGGTCGACGGCGGCGCCGGCGAGGGCGTCGCCATCCGCTTCGACGGACAGGGCGCGCGCCCGGCGCGCCGGCAGAAGATCGAGCATGCGCTGGCCAGCGTCATGCGCCTGACGCAGGCCGTCGGGGCCGATTTCTCGGCCGGCCCCGTCACCGTCCGGTTCCGGCACGACCGGCCGCGCGTCGTCGCCGTCCATGAGGCGGTTTTCCGCAGCCGGCTGGAATTCGGCGCGCCGCATGACGAGATCGTCTTCACCCGCGAGATTCTGGACAGGCCGCTGGACAGTCCGGAAAGAGCCCTGGAAGCGACGATGGACCGGTTCCTTCGTGACCGGATCGGATCGATGCCGCGCTACAGGCCCGGCGTCTCCACCTCCACCGCGCTGGCGATCCGCACGGTGCTGGGCGCGGGCATCTGCTCGAAGGAATTCATCGCCCACGCGCTGGGATCCAGTCCCCGCCGGCTGCAGCGCCTGCTGGCGCACGAGGGAACGACCTATGAGGAGGTGCTGGACACGGTGCACCGCGAAGCGGCCTGCCGGCTGCTGGCCGACACCGCCATTCCGATCGGCACCGTCGGCAGGATGCTGGACTTCGCCTCCGCCGCCGCGCTGACGCTGGCGGTGAGGAGATGGACGGGAATGACCCCGAGCGCCTACCGGATGGACGCCCGCAATGCGCCGGCCCCCTCCCCGCTCGAGGAGGCCCATGCCATATGATCAGCTTGCGACGGCCGAAACCTGCGCCGTGTTGCGGTACGTCCGCGGCGACGTTCCCGTCCAGCGCCGGACGGCGGAGGTGAGCGGCGGCGTCTTCGCATAACCGAGCAGGCCGGCAATGCTTGCGACGGGAATCTCGCTCTCGGCCAGGAGCTGCCGGGCGATGCGCTCCCGGGTCCTGTCGAGCAGGGCCGGGAAGCTGGTGCCCTCGCGGGCGAGCTGCCGCTGCAGCGTCTTGGCGCCCATGGACAGCAGGCGCGCGATGTTCGGCTGGGTGCAGAAGCTCGTGCCGATGAGGCTCGGGATGGCGATCTCGACATTCGCGCGCGTGGTCCCGTCATAATCCGGGATCGTCCAGGTGCGCGCCCTGATGTAATGGGTCAGCCAGTCGTCCAGCGCGCCGAGACGCAGCTCGACGGGATGACGATGCAGGTCCCGGCGATAGACCAGCTCGTCATGGGTGCTGCCGAATTCGACCGGGCAGGGGAAGAACGCATCGTGGAGGCTGGTGTCCTTCGGCCGGACATGCCGGAAACGGACCCGCTCGATGCCGCTGTCCGCGCTGGGCGCCAGCGCGCGCAGCATGGTGCAAACGCCGCCGAGAATATACTCGACCTGATGGCGCGAGGGAGGAACCAGCTTCGAGAATTGCACCCGGAGCGTCAGGCTACCGTCCTCGTCCGGTTCCAGGAGCTCTGCGCGCGAGGCATTGGTGTGCCAGTGCCAGTAGTTCCTCGAATGGAAGCACCATTCGCCGATCGTCTCGGTGAACTGGGCGATCAGGGCAATCGCGCCGAAATTGAGCAACGGGGCGGGCGCCGCCTTCAGCCATTCCAGGCCGAGGGACGGCTTGTTGAGGTCCTGCGCCGCAAGCTCCATCAGGTCGCCGACCGCGGTCCAGGAGATGACCATGTCCGGATCGCGCAGCGCGCGCTCGGGAATGCCGGCGCGCGCGGCCAGCGCCGCCGCGTCGCCGGCAGCCTCGGCGATGAGTTCCGCGAAGCCGCCAACCATCGCGGCCCGCACATAGGCCGATCGGGTTGCGACATTTGAGGGAGCCGGCAACGAGGCTCGTCCGCCAAAAATAACTTTGGTGGCAACCAAGTATAAATCCAATCAATCACGGCTTCGGAAAGGATAGAACCTTTCGAAATGGTTTATGATTCACTACCATCAATAGTATCAAGTTGAGATTGGCCTCGCAAACACAATCCGGTGAGTATCTCCGGCCGATTGCTTGAACCGGACTGCACCGGTGACACGGTACGGAAACGGGATCGTGTTCCCTGTTTCCCGAAGATGGAACCGGCAGCTTCGATCGCCACCGGCGGCGCCGGATTTCCACGGCGGCACGCAGCCCGAGGCTACGAGAAGCGGCCCCTATGGAGCCGGACGGATGAACTGACGCCACCCGGACGGCATGGGCCGCGCCGCACTTCCACGGCCGATTCCCGCCCGTGACGCTTCGATCATGGATTCCGGATCGTTCGGACGGCGCCGAAGGCCTCCGCCTGCCGGACCGCTATCTCCAGGTCGCGCTCATCGAGAGACCGCGCGGCGGAGAGGAAGCGATCGATCATGAGCTGGCGCGGGGACGCCGCGCATGGGCCTTCCACCCCCAGCAGCACATTGGGGGTGGTCCGCAACACCTCGGCGATCCGCACGAGCGTCGCCAGGTCCGGCTCCCTTATGCCGGTGACATAATTCGAGTAGCGGCGCTCCGTCAGCCCGCTGCGCCGCGCAACCTCGGCATTCGAGATGCCCATCTGAGCGGCTCGCTCCCGCAATCGATCGCCGAATATCTTCATCGGAACAATTTGTTCTGGCGTGGCTCCTCATTCCATGAATGATATGTGGATATTATTATCCACATAACGTGGTGACCCGATGAATGGTTTCGATTCGGCCGCCGGCGTGGCGGCAACGCTTCTGGTCGGCTGGACTTGCGCCAGCCTCGTCATGGGAGGCGCGATGCTCTTTCGTGACGGAAGCCGGCGGCGCCGTGCGCGTCCCGCGCCGGCGACGATCAGGATCTATGCCGATCGGCTGCAGACGCTGCACGGCCCCGACGCCTTGCGACGGGTCGGGGAGGCGATGCACAAGGCGCGCGAACATGCGGATTTCGACCGGCACCGCTTCCTTCGCGACGTATCGGCCGAACTGGCGCGACGCATGTCCTCTGCGGAAAGGAGCCGTTTTCAGTACCCGTCACGGTGAAGCGAGAGCGATCTCTTTCAGCAGATCGATGAACGCGCCGGCGCGAACCCCCTTCGGATTCTGCTTCGGATCCACGGTCTGCACCACCACCAGCCGCTTCGACGGCACGACAGCGATGATCTGTCCGCCGTAGCCGGAAGCATAAAATGCATTCGGACCCCAGATGTCCTCCGGAAGCGTCCACCACATGTAGCCATAGCCCTGCCGTATCCGCTTCGCCCACGAATAGGCCGTCGTCGATTCCCTGACCCACGACGCCGGGATGACCTGTTTGCCGCCCCAGGTCCCGTCATTCAGGAAAAGCTGGCCGAAACGGGCGGCATCGCGGGCGCTGAGCCGGAATGGATAGGCGGGGTGCTCGGACAGCTTCTCGCGCGCATATCGACCGTCCTTGACCGAGAAATCCTCCATCCCGATCGGTCCGGCGATCCGGTTCTTGAAGCTTGCAAAGATGTCCTCGCCGGTCTGTTGCCGGTAGATCGTCCCCAGAACGTTGAAGTCCCAGTTGTTATAGAACCAGAATGATCCGGGGGGATGACTTCCGCGCGCGGGACGCTTGCGCTTGATATCGGCGGTCTCATGGGCGGCGGGATGATAGACACCCGACCGCGACATGAGCAGATCCCGAACCGTCGCGGTTTTCTCGCCGGCCGTAAGGCCGGGAGCATTGTCGTCGATGCCGAGCTCGGAAAGGCTGGCCGAGAGCTTGACCCGCCCCTCGGCGACCGCGCTGCCGTAAAGCGCGCTGAGCAGGCTCTTGCGAACGGATGCCATGTTCACTTTGCGGGAGGTGTCGCCCCACCGTGCGACCACCCGTCCGTCCTGGACGATCATCAACGCGGTCGGCCTGAGCGCCTTCGATTGCAGGCGGGCCGCCTCGAGCCGCTCCGCGGACCATCCGGCCGCCACCGGATCGATGTCCTCCCACGCCTGGGCGTGGACCGTGCCCGCAACGAAAACGCCCAGGACAAGCAGGAATGCGAATCGTCGAATGAACATGGCGTCCCCCCTCCGCCCACGGTGGAAGCACCCAATAATGGCGGCTTTCCGGCGCATCGATGCGGCCAACAAGTCGGCCACCGACCCTGCCGCCTCCATGAGTCGAACCACCGGCAAATTCCGGGCAAACCGCGCCCCGCGATTCCAACCGCGCCGCAAAACACAAAAGCCCCGGCGAACCGAGGCTTCAAAAACTTTGGAGAGAATGGAGCGGGTGAAGCGATTCGAACGCTCGACCCCAACCTTGGCAAGGTTGTGCTCTACCCCTGAGCTACACCCGCTCATCTGCGACGACCCGGGGTAGTTCGCTGGGCCGAAGGTCGCTGCGTTGCGGCGACGGGCGCTATATGACCCAAGCCATTTGCAAATGCAACAGGGAAAATGCCGGATCCGGCAGAAAAAATGCGGCGCCTTTCGAGGCGCCGGTTTCCCGAATGGTTGCGCCCCGGCGGGGGAAGCCCTAATCAGCGGCGGCAACAATCAGTGGCGGGAGTGAGGACATGAGCGAAACGCAGCCGAAGACGGACAAGGATCTCTTCCAGTTTCTCGACGGGCTCGGCATAGCCCACGCGACGAAGGAACATGCGCCGGTCTTCACCGTCGCCGAATCCGTCGCGCTACGCGACGAGATCCCCGGCGGCCACACCAAGAACCTCTTCGTCAAGGACAAGAAGGACAACTACTTCCTGATGACCGTCGAGGAGCACGCCGCGGTGGACCTGAAGACCATCCATGGCGTGATCGGCGCGGCAAGCCGCGTCTCCTTCGGCAAGCCGGAGAAGCTGATGGAATATCTCGGCGTCATCCCGGGCGCCGTCACCGCCTTCGGCGTCATCAACGACACGGGCCGCAACGTGAAGATCATCGTCGACGAGGCGCTGATGCGTTTCGACACGATCAACTGCCACCCGCTGCGCAACGACGCCACCACCTCGATCGGCTCGAAGGACCTCCTGCGCTTCATCGAGGCGACGGGACATGAGCCGCTTGTCTTGAAAGTCTCGGCCTGACATACGATTTTGGGCCCAGACATGATTTGACGGCGCTTTGCGCCACAGGAGAGACCCATGAGTGCAGGCGACAACCCCTATGCATCGTCCTATGGCGGGCAGATGAACGTTTCGGCGAACTATGGCGGCGCGGCACCGGCGGATGACCTGATCAAGGACACGACGACGGCCAACTTCCCGCGCGACGTGCTCGAGGCCTCGCGCCAGCAGCCGGTGCTGGTCGATTTCTGGGCGCCCTGGTGCGGCCCGTGCAAGCAGCTCCAGCCGATCATCGAGAAGGTCGTGGGCGAGAGCGCCGGCCGGGTGAAGCTCGTCAAGCTCAACATCGACGACCATCCCTCCATTCCCGGCCAGCTCGGCATCCAGTCGATTCCCGCCGTCGTCGCCTTCGTCGGCGGCCGGCCGGTGGACGGCTTCATGGGCGCGGTGCCGGAAAGCCAGATCCGCGCCTTCATCGACAAGATCGCCGGCCCCGCCGACGCCGACGAGAAGGCCGAGATCGAGGCGATGCTGGCCGAGGCGAAGACCCTGTTCGACGCGGGCGACCTTGCCGGCGCGGCCGATCTCTACGGCGCGCTGCTGCAGGCCGATCCGGAGAATGCCGCCGCGCTCGCCGGCATCGCCGAATGCATGATCGCCGTCGGCCAGCCGGAAAACGCCCGCCAGGCGCTGGCCAGCCTGCCGGAGGCGGTCGCCGCCGATCCGGCCGTCGTGGCGGTCTCGAAAAAGCTCGACCAGATCGAAGAAGCCCGCAAGCTCGGCGATCCGGCCGCGCTCGAACAGGCGCTGGCGCTGAACCCGGACGACCACGCCGCCCGGCTGAACCTTGCGAAGATCCGCAATGTGGAGGGCGACCGCCAGGCGGCGGCCGACCACCTCATCCACATCATGAAGCACGACCGCGCCTTCGAGGACGACGGCGCGCGCCGCGAGCTGCTGCAGTTCTTCGAGGTCTGGGGTCCCAAGGATCCGGCGACGATCGCCGCGCGCCGCAAGCTGTCGTCGATCCTGTTCTCCTGAGGCTTTTTTCCGGCCGGCAGCGCGGCGTCCCTTGAGAAACGCCGCGCCTACCCCACATTCGGGGAAGAGCGCGATGACGAGGGGCTGGAGATGTTTCGCCGCGCCGCGGATTGGGAAGGCAATGCCATGCAGGTGGGAAATGCGCGTTATCTGAAGCCGGAGGACCTGCCCGAGGCCATCCCCGTCTTTCCGCTGACGGGCGCGTTGCTCCTGCCCGGCGGCCAGCTTCCCCTCAACATCTTCGAGCCGCGCTATCTCGCCATGTTCGACGACGCGCTCGCCGCGCACCGGCTGATCGGCATGGTGCAGCCGGTCTTCGGCGAGCATCGCGCCGAGGACCAGGCGGGCGAGACGCCGGCGCTCTGCCAGGTCGGCTGCCTCGGCCGCATCACCTCCTACGCCGAGACCGGCGACGGGCGCTACATCGTCTCGCTCACCGGCATCTGCCGCTACCGGCTGCTCGACGAGCTGCGCGGCGGAAAATCCTATCGCAGCTTCCGCATCGCCCCCTTCATCGCCGACCTTTCCGGCCGGGACGATGAGCAGAGCGTCGACCGCGAGGCGCTGCTCGCCGCCTTCAGGGCCTATCTGGAGGCCAACAAGCTGGAGGCGGACTGGGAGAGTGTGGAGCGCGCCAGCAACATGACGCTCGTCAATTCCATGGCGATGATGTCACCCTACGGCCCGGCGGAAAAACAGGCGCTGCTGGAGGCGCCGGACCTCAAGACGCGGGCGGAAACGCTGATCGCGATCACCGAGATCGTGCTGGCGCGCAATTACGGCGACGTCGACACGCGCCTGCAATAGGAGCCGCGCCATGGATGCCAGCACCAGCCGGGTCGACCCCAAATTGCTCGAGCTTCTCGTCTGCCCGCTGACCAAGGGACGGCTGACCTATGACGCCAAGGCCGGCGAGCTCGTCTCCGAGAAGGCGAAGCTCGCCTATCCGATCCGCGACGGCATCCCGATCATGCTGATCTCGGAGGCGCGCGAGATCAAGGACTGATCAGATCCGCTGCCCCACCAGCATGCGCGGATGGCCGCTGCCGGAGGTGCCTTCGGCCTGGCGGATGAAGAAGGACTTGAGGCCCGGCAGGCGCTCGACGACGCCGAGTCCGACATCGCGCAGCACGCGCAGCGGCGTCACGTCGTTGGAGAACAGGCGGTTCAGCACGTCGGTGGTCATGCCCATGCGCACCGTGTCGAAGCGGCGCCAGGTCTCGTAGCGCTCCAGCACCGACAGCGCGCCGATATCGAGGCCGAGGCGGTCGGCCTCGACGATCGTCTCGGCAAGCGCCGCCACGTCCTTGAAGCCGAGATTGAGGCCCTGGCCGGAGATCGGGTGGATGCCGTGCGCGGCGTCGCCCGCCAGCGCGAAGCGCGGGGCGACGAAGGCGCGGGCGAGCGTCAGGCCGAGCGGGAAGGCGCGGCGGCCGTCGACCACCTTCAGCGCGCCGAGCTTGTGGCCGAAACGGCGCTCCAGCTCCTCCTCGAAGACGAGGTCGTCGCTCTCGACGAGGCGGCGGGCGTCCTCGGTGCGCTCCGTCCAGACCAGCGAGGAGCGGTTGCCGGTGAGCGGCAGCGTGGCGAAGGGGCCGGCCGGCAGGAAATGCTCCTCCGCCGTGCCCTCGTGCGGGCGCTCGTGCTCGACGGTGGTGACGATGCCGGACTGGCCGTAGTCGAAGCGCACCGTCTTGATGCCGGCCATGTCGCGCAGCTTCGAGCGCACGCCGTCGCAGGCGACGAGCAGGCGCGTTCGGCGCTCCGTGCCGTCGGAAAGGCTGACGGTGGTGGAATGCTGCCCGGTCGCAAAACCCTCGACGGAGGTGGACCAGCGGATCGCAACGCCCAGCGCCTCCGCCTGATCGAGAAGGCCGCCGGTGATCGCCCGGTTCGGCACCATATGGGCGAAGGGCTGGCCGTCGTCGCCGGAACCCGTGCCCTCGAAGGTCAGGAAGACGGGGCGCACGGCATCGCCGGTGCGCGAATCGGTGATGACCATGCGGCGGATCGGTTCGGCCTCGGGCTCGATCCCGTTCCAGATGCCGAGCACGTCGAGGAGGTTGCGCGCGGCGGCGACGATGGCGAAGGCGCGCCCGTCCTTGCGCCAGGCATGGTCGGGCGCGGCGTCCACCACCTCGACGGAAAGATGCGGCGCCGCCTTCTTGACGGCAACGGCCAGCGACAGGCCGACATAGCCGCCGCCGGCGACGAGGACATCGAGCATCTGGGCTTCGGACAATGGCGTTCTCCTCGACGCTTGAGGTCTTCCTTCCCCCTATATAGAGGAGGAGGAAACGCTTTCCTACCTCGGGTCCAGCTTGGAGACACGTCCAAATGTCGCGCCAGTCCACCGAAAACCCGGCCATGCAGGCCCTTCTCGAAACGCTCGACCTGGAGCGGCTGGAAACCCGGCTGTTCCGCGGCCAGAGCCCGCAGGTCGGCTGGCAGCGGGTGTTCGGCGGGCAGGTGGTCGGCCAGGCGCTCGTCGCCGCCACGCGCACGGTGGAGGAGGAGAACCGCTTCGTCCATTCGCTGCATGCCTATTTCGTGCGGCCGGGCGATCCCTCCATCCCGATCATCTACGACGTGGAGAACATCCGCGACGGCGGCTCCTTCGCCACGCGGCGCGTCGTCGCCATCCAGCACGACAAGCCGATCTATTTCATGACGGCCTCCTTCCAGGACGACGAGGACGGCTTCGACCACCAGACGCCGATGCCCGACGTGCCGCCGCCGGAAAAGCTGCTCGGCGAGAAGGACCTGAAGGAACAGTTCATGGCCGCCGCCCCGCCGCATATCCGCGCCTATTGGGAGCGCCCGCGGCCGATCGAGCTGAGGCCCGTCTCGCTGACGCATTACCTGTCCTCGCAGAAGCTCGACCCGCAGCAGAACGTCTGGGTGCGCACGACCGGGCCGGTGCCCGCCGACCGCCATCTCCAGGCCGCCGTGCTCGCCTATCTCTCCGACATGACGCTGCTCGACACCTCGCTCTTCGCCCATGGCACCTCGGTGCTCGACCGCTCGCTGCAGGTGGCGAGCCTCGACCACGCCATGTGGTTCCACCGCCCGCCGGTGCTCGACGACTGGCTGCTCTACAGCCAGGACAGCCCCTCGGCCTTCGGCGCGCGCGGCATGACGCGCGGCGCGATCTTCACCCGCTCCGGCACGCTCATCGCCTCCGTCGCCCAGGAAGGACTGATCCGCAAGAGAGCGAGTGACTAATTTTTAGGCTTCACTCCATTGACGACCATTTTTTAAGCAAAAGCGGCGACGGCTTTTTGCGCTGCAGCATAGCCGTTATTTTTATCCGTGTGATTCCAGCAACTTAGCCGATCCGTTCGAATCTGGCACGCCCCTTGAATGTGTAGCTCCAGTCGTTGCGTAGCCAACGGCAAGAGAGATGGCCCCGGCTGGGGACAAGCACGAAGGATGGGAAACCAGATGAAAATCGTAATGGCCATTATCAAGCCGTTCAAGCTGGACGAGGTGCGCGAGGCGCTGACCGCCGTCGGCATCCAGGGCCTGACCGTGACCGAGGTGAAGGGTTACGGCCGCCAGAAGGGGCACACCGAAATCTACCGCGGCACCGAATATGCCGTCAGCTTCCTGCCGAAGCTGAAGATCGAGATCGCCGTGCCGGGCGATCTGGCCGACAGGGCCGTCGAGGCGATCGCCGCGGCCGCCAAGACCGGCCAGATCGGCGACGGCAAGATCTTCGTCTACGCCATCGACCATGCCGTGCGCATCCGCACCGGCGAAACCGATTCCGAAGCGCTCTAAGCAAACGGCCTATCAGGGAGCCTTTTCACCATGTCCTCATTCACGCTCACCCGCATCCTCCCCCGCATGGCCGCCGCCGCGGCGGGCGCGCTTCTGCCCGTCGTCGCCTTCGCGCAGGAAGCCGCGCCGGACGCCGCCGGGGCCGTTGCCGCCGCACCGGTGCCGGACAAGGCGGACACCGCCTTCATGTTCCTCGCCACGCTCCTCGTCTTCTTCATGCTGATCCCCGGCCTCGCCCTGTTCTACGGCGGCCTGGTGCGCGCCAAGAACATGCTCTCCGTCCTCATGCAGTGCACGGTCATCGGCGCCATGATGATGATCGTCTGGGTGACCTACGGCTATTCCTTCGCCTTCGGCGGCTCGACCAGCCCCTATTTCGGCGGCTTCGCCAAGGTGTTCCTCACGGGCGTCGGCGTAGACAGCACGGCGGCGACCTTCACCGACGGCGTCGTCATCCCGGAATATATCTTCATCCTGTTCCAGATGACCTTCGCCGCGCTGACGCCGGCGCTGATCGTCGGCGCCTTCGCCGAGCGCATCAAGTTCTCGGCCGTCATCCTCTTCACGCTTTTGTGGTCGACCTTCGTCTATTTCCCGATCGCCCACATGGTCTGGGACGGCAACGGCCTGATCTTCAACATGGGCGCGCTCGACTTCGCCGGCGGCACCGTCGTGCACATCAATGCCGGCGTCGCGGGCCTCATCGGCGCGATCATGGTCGGCAAGCGCACCGGCTTCGGCAAGGACATGATGGCGCCGCACTCCATGACGCTCACCCTCGTCGGCGCGGCCATGCTGTGGTTCGGCTGGTTCGGCTTCAACGCCGGCTCCAACCTCGAGGCCTCGGGCGGCGCGGTGCTGGCCACCGTCAACACCTTCGTTGCGACGGCCGCCGCCATCCTCGCCTGGTCGGTGGTGGAAGCCTTCACCCGCGGCAAGGCCTCGCTGCTCGGCGCCGCCTCGGGCATGATCGCCGGCCTCGTCGCCGTCACCCCGGCGGCCGGCTCCGTCGGCCCGTTCGGCGCGATCGTGCTCGGGCTCATCGTCTCGCCGGTCTGCTATTTCTTCGTCGCCGTGATGAAGAACAAGTTCGGCTATGACGACACGGCCGACGTTTTCGGCGTCCATGGCGTCGGCGGCCTCATCGGCGCGCTCGGCACCGGCATCCTCACCGCCCCCTCGCTCGGCGGCACGGGCGGCGAGGACTTCTCCATCGCCTCGCAGTTCATGACGCAGCTCACCGCCGTCGTCATCACCGTCGTCTGGTGCGCGGTGGTCTCGGCGATCCTCTACAAGATCGTCGACCTCGTCGTGGGCCTCCGCGTCACCGTCGAGGCCGAGCGCGAGGGTCTCGACCTCTCGTCCCACGGCGAAGCGGCCTACCATGCATGAAAGCCCGGCGGCGGCCCCCGGCCGCCGCCGTCATTCGCTCGGGCGCTTGAAGTCGCCGGTGGCGGCGTCCATGATCCACAGCTCGCCGGTCGAGATGTCGAACCAGGCGCCGTGGAGCTGGACGCGGCCCTTCTCCTCCAGGATGCGCACGCAGGGGAAGGTCCTCAGATTGGCGAGCGAATTGCGGATGGAGACGCGCTCGAGGGCGCGCTGGCGCTCCGCCTGCGTGAGGATCTCCGCCCCCTGGATCTGCTCGGCGACGGGCTTGAGCATGCCCATCCACTTGCCGATGAAATCGCCGGGCGAAAGCGGCTCGGCATCCGGGTCGAGCGCGGCGGAGATGCCGCCGCAGCGGCCGTGGCCCATCACCAGGATATCGCTGACCTTCAGCGACTGCACCGCGAATTCCAGCGCCGCCGAGGTGGCGTGGAACTGGCCGTCCGGCTCATAGGGCGGCACGAGATTGGCGACGTTGCGCACGACGAAGAGCTCGCCCGGCCCGCTGTCGAAGATCGTCTCCGGCGCGGCGCGGGAATCGCAACAGGCGATGACGAGGGTTTTCGGTTTCTGGCCGGTCTCGGCCAGCGCCCGGTAGCGCGCCGACTGTTCGGCATAGCGCCCGGACATGAAGTTGCGGTAGCCATTCAGAAGACGATCGGGAAAGCGGTTCATGGTGTCGGAATACCCCGTGATACGATCCGCCGGAGAAGGCTCCATCCGGCTTCACGCATAAATCACTCCGGCGGACACGGCGCAAGACCGCATCGCGTCAGGACCGCCGGCTTTGCGCCGGATGCATCAGCCGCCGCATATGCACCATGGCCATGGGCGTGGCGATGCTGGAAGCGTCCTGTTCCAGCGTCAGCTCGTCGGCCCCGCGCCGCGCGGTGCGCGCGACGATCTCGAAGACGCTTGCCGTCGCCGCCATCAGCGCCCGCTCCTCGGGCAGCTCCTCCATCAGCCGCGACAGGAAGATCGCCGAGAGCAGGTCGCCCGTCCCGTTCGGCGGGTTCGGCACGATGCGGTGCTCGGCGAGCAGCGCGCTGCGGCCGGAAAGGTAGAGATTGCCCGTGCTGCCGGCGATCAGCGCCAGCGCCGAGGTGACGAGCATCCGGGCCGGGCCGAGCGACAGCGCCGCCTCGATGATCTCCGCATTGGTCGAAAGCGGCGCACCGGCGAGCCAGGCGAGCTCGAACCGGTTCGGCGTCGCGATGGAGGCGAGCGGGATCAGGTCGTCGCGGATCGCCACCGCCGTCTCCTCGGGCACGTAGAGGCCGCGCTCGTCGCCGCAGACCGGATCGCACATATAGAGGAGGTCGGGATTGTCGGCGCGAAGGCTCTCGACGAGCCGCGCCACGGAGCGCGCCTGCGCCGCGCTGCCGAGATAGCCCGACAGCACCGCCTTCACCTCGCCGCGCCAGGGCGCACGGATGAGATCGGCAACGATCGCGTCGAAATCCTCCGCCGAGATGGCGACCCGCGTCGCCCGGCCATGGCCGGGATGCCACGGCAGGATGACGGTCGGCAGCGCCCAGACCGGATGACCGAGCGTCTCGAGCGCGAAGACGGCGGCGCGGTTGCCCACCGTGCCGCGCACCACATGGCTCGAAATGACGATGACCGTGCCCTTGCCGCTCTCATTCATGGCCGCTTCCCTTCGCTTTGCCGAGTGATGGCAAGGGGGTCATTTCCTGTCAACGCCCGCCCTTGTTCCGGCCTCGCCCGCAAAGGCCGGATTGAGCGGTTGCAGCAGGTTTTCGACTGCTTTTCGACGAAAAATCATGAATTTCCCGTCGAAACGACAGTAAAACTGACCTACTTTGGACAAAATCGATTGAATTTTCTCGCAAAAGCACAAATTTCGTCGCGTGTATTTTTTCTTCTGCTAACGTCCCGGCCATCGGATTCGAGGGAGAATTCCATGGGTGCCAGGACCAGCATGAAGCGAGAAAAACACATCGAGGCCGCAAAGGCCGCGGCAGCAGCCCTCGGCGCAAGGACGCTCAACCCGGACATCCTTTTCGGGCGCGCGAGCAAGGACGATATCGAGAATTACACCGGCGAGATGCTGGCCGCCGCCGCCGCCCACGCCATGACCGAGATCGAGGCCTGGGACGGCGCTACGCCGCGCGTCACGGTCACCACGCTGCCCGAGGTCAAGCCGCAGGGCCAGCCGGTCTCCGTCCTCTCCGTCACCGACCGCAACCAGCCGTTCCTCTACGATTCGGTGATGGCCGAGGTGACGAGCACCCATCGCGACATCCATCTCGCGGTCCACCCGATCCTCGTCGTGACGCCCGGCGAGGCGCCAAAACTCTTCTCGCCGGACGAGGAGAGCGACCCGGCGCACCGGGTCAGCCATATCGAGATCCATCTCTCCGAGCTCGCCCCTTCCGAGGCCGCCTCGCTGGTCGAGCGCATTGGCCATGTGCTCGGCCAGGTGCATCTGGCCATCGGCGACTGGCCCTCCATGCTGCACAAGCTCGACAGCGCCATGGCCGACATGGAGCGCTACGCCAAGGACAAGCCCGGCAAGCAGGAGGCGCTCGCCTTCCTCGACTGGCTGCGCGGCAACAATTTCACCTTCCTCGGCATGCGCGAATACACCTATTCCGGCAAGGGCGAGGCGGCGACCGTGGAACGCGGCGGCGAGGGCCTCGGCATCCTCTCCGATCCCGACGTGCGCGTGCTGCGCCTCGGCAAGGACGCCGTGACGACGACGCCGGAAATCCTCGAATTCCTCGAAGGCCCGGATTTCCTCATTGTCACCAAGGCCAATGTGAAATCCGTCGTGCACCGCCGCGCCTATATGGACTATGTCGGCCTCAAGCGCTTCGACGAGAAGGGCAGGGTGATCGGCGAGCTGCGCATCGTCGGCCTCTTCACCTCCACCGCCTATACCCATGCCGCCGGCCATATCCCGCTGCTGCGCTCCAAGGTGGAGGCGGTGGTCGAGCATTTCGGCTACGACCCGAAGAGCCATTCCGGCAAGATGCTGATCAACACGCTGGAATCCTATCCGCGCGACGATCTCTTCCAGATCGACACCGGCCTGCTCGCCACCTTCTGCGAGCAGATCAACGAGCTGTCCGACCGGCCGCGCATCCGCGTGCTGCCGCGCATCGACCGCTTCGACCGCTTCGTCTCCGCCATCGTCTACGTGCCGCGCGAGCAATATGATTCCGACGTGCGCGAGAAGATCGGCGCCTATCTGAAAACGGCCTATGACGGCCGCGTCTCGGCCTATTACCCGGCCTTCCCGGAAGGCGGCCTTGCCCGCGTGCACTTCATCATCGGCCGCTCCGGCGGCAAGACGCCGCGCATTCCGCAAGGCAAGCTCGAGCAGGCCGTCCGCGAGATCGCGACACGCTGGACCGACCGCTTCGAGGCCCTCTCCAACGCCGACGGCGTGCGCCTCGACACCGACCGCGGCTACCAGGAGGACTTCACCCCCGCCGAGGCCCATGCCGACCTCGCGCTGATCACCCATGCGACGCCGGAAAACCCGATCCGCATCGCCTTCTACCGCAAGGCCTGGAACACCGACCTTGCCTCCGTCGAGCTGAAGATTTTCCATGCCGGCGAGCCGGTCTCGCTGTCGCGGCGCGTGCCGCTTCTGGAGAACCTCGGCTTCAACGTCGTCAGCGAGCAGACGCACGACCTGACGCTGGTCGGCCTCGACGGCGGCGAGCGCCGCGTCATCCTGCACGACATGGAACTGCGCCAGCGCGACGGGCAGGAGGTCAACCTCGCCAAGCTGAGCCCGATGCTGGAGGAAGCCTTCCTCGCCGCCTGGCACGGCGAGGTGGACGACGACGCGCTGAACCGCCTGATCCTCACCGCCGGCCTTTCCGCCCGCGAGATCATGGCGCTGCGCACCTATTCGCGCTACCTGCGCCAGACGGGCATCGCCTATTCGCAGGGCTATATCGCCGACACGCTGAACAAGTATCCCGGCATCGCCGCGAACCTCTTCCGCCTGTTCGACGCCCGCCTCGACCCGAAGCTCTCCGATCGCCAGCGCGAGAAGAAGGCCGCGGAGGCCGCCGCGGCCATCGAGGAGGCGCTGGCGAACGTGCCGAGCCTCGACGAGGACCGCATGCTGCGCCGCTACGTCAACGCCATCGAGGCGACGCTGCGCACCAACTATTTCCAGAAGGACGCCGACGGCAGGCCGCGCAGGACGCTGGCGATCAAGCTCGACCCGAAGGCCCTCGACGGCCTGCCGGAACCGCGCCCCTTCCGCGAGATCTTCGTCTACGGCGCGGAGGTGGAGGGCGTGCACCTGCGCTTCGGCAAGGTCGCCCGCGGCGGCCTGCGCTGGTCCGACCGCGCGCAGGACTACCGCACGGAAGTGCTCGGCCTCGTCAAGGCGCAGCAGGTGAAGAACTCGGTCATCGTGCCGGTCGGCGCCAAGGGCGGCTTCTATCCCAAGCAGCTTCCCGCCGGCGGCAGCCGCGACGCCGTCTTCAAGGCCGGCACCGAGGCCTACAAGACCTATATCCGCACGCTGCTTTCCGTCACCGACAACATCGTCGGCCAGGACGTGGTGCCGCCGGCCGACACGGTCCGCATCGACGGCGACGATCCCTATTTCGTCGTCGCCGCCGACAAGGGCACCGCGACCTTCTCCGACACGGCGAACGGGCTGGCCCAGGAGGCCGGCTTCTGGCTGGACGACGCCTTCGCCTCCGGCGGCTCGGCCGGCTACGACCACAAGAAGATGGGCATCACCGCCCGCGGCGCCTGGGAAACCGTCAAGCGTCACTTCCGCGAGATGAACATCGACATCCAGAAGACGCCCTTCACCGTCGCCGGTGTCGGCGACATGTCGGGCGACGTCTTCGGCAACGGCATGCTCCTGTCGCGCAAGATCAAGCTCGTCGCGGCCTTCGACCACCGCGACATCTTCATCGATCCTTCGCCGGATACCGACACCTCCTATGCCGAGCGCCGCCGCATGTTCAACCTGCCGCGCTCGAGCTGGCAGGACTATGACCGATCGGTCCTCTCCAAGGGCGCGATGATCATCCCGCGCACGGAGAAATCCGTCACGCTGACGCCGGAAGCCCAGGCCGCGATCGGCCTCGACAAGGCCAAGGCGACGCCCTTCGAGATCATGACAGCGATCCTCAAGGCCCCCGTCGACCTCCTGTGGTTCGGCGGCATCGGCACCTATATCCGCGGCCAGAACGAGACGGACGCCGAAGTCGGCGACCGCGCCAACGACCCGATCCGCATCGTCGGCGAGGACGTGCGGGCCAAGGTGATCGGCGAGGGCGCGAACCTCGGCGTCACCCAGCGCGGCCGCATCGCCTTCGGCCTCAAGGGCGGACGCAACAATTCCGACGCCATCGACAACTCGGCCGGCGTCAACTCCTCGGACGTCGAGGTCAACATCAAGATCGCGCTTGCCTCGGCCATGCGCGACGAGCGGCTGACGCGCGCCAAGCGCAACGTGCTGCTCGCCTCGATGACGGACGAGGTGGCCCATCTGGTGCTGCGCAACAACTACCTGCAATCGCTGGCGATCTCGCTGACGGAACGGCAGGGCGCGGCCAACCGCGCGCCGCTGACCCGCCTGATGGACCGCCTTGAGGCCGCCGGTCAGCTCAACCGCAAGGTCGAGACGCTGCCCGACGACCGCACGCTCGCCGAACGCTACCAGGCCGGCAAGCCGCTGACGCGGCCGGAGATCGGCGTGCTGCTCTCCTATGCCAAGCTGGTGCTGTTCGACGAGCTGATCCACACCGACCTGCCGGACGAGCCCTATTTCGAGCCGACATTGACGGGCTACTTCCCGGCGAAGATGCAGAAGGCCCATGCGGAGGATATCCGCACGCATCGCCTGCGCCGCGAGATCATTGCGACGATCCTCGCCAACGAGGTGATCAACCGCGGCGGCCCGGCCTTCGTCAACACGCTGACCGACGGCACCGGCTTCGGCCCCGCCGACGCGGTGAAGGCGGCGATCGTCGCCCGCGACGGCTACGGCCTCGCCGCGCTCTATGCCGGCGTCGACGCGCTGGACAATGTCGTGGCCGGCTCGGTGCAGAACGAGCTCTACGAGGAGATCGGCCGCATCTACGCCGCCGTCACCGGCCTGCTGCTGACGACAGGGGCCGTCTCCGGCCCGATGAACGAGGCCGTGCACAAACTGAAGCAGGCCCTCAAGCAGCTTCGCCCGAACCTTTCGACGCTGATCTCGGAAGCCGCCGGCGACGAGGCCCGCCGCAAGGCCCATGCCTATGAGGACGAGGGCGTGCCGGGCGACCTGGCGGAAGAGATCGCCACGCTCTCCATGCTCACCTTCGTGCCCGAGGTGATGCTGATCGCCGCCGCCACCGGCGACACGCTCGGCAAGACGGCGCAGACCTTCGCCGGCATCAGCTCAGCGCTGAACATCGGCCGTCTGCTTGCCGCCGCAAGCCGCATCCCGACCGGCGATCTCTACGAGGCGCTCGCCCTGCAGCGCAGCCTCACCGACATCGCCAATGCCCGCCGCGACCTTTCTAGCGCCGTGCTCGCCCGCCACAAGGGCGACAAGGCCCCGCTCGCCGCCTGGCAGCAGGCGGAGAAGGAGCGGCTCGCCCGCGTGACGGCAAACCTCTCGGCGCTGGCGGAATCGGGCGAGGCGACCCTCGCCAAGGTCTCCGTCGCCGCCGGCATCCTGAGCGACCTTGCACAGGAAAGGGCGAAATGAGACAGTCCCCTGCCGGCTGACGGGATGGTCCGTTAGCCGGCATCCGGACGGTCATTCATGGCATCCCCTCATCCGCCTGCCGGCATTTTCTCCCTCGGAGAGAAGGTGGCCCGAAGGGTCGGGGTTTCACCATCGGCGACCGGCGATGAGGAGGGGCCATGACAAGCATCACGCAAAGCCGGGAGCCAGGCACCAGCCGCCTCGGCATCACGGGCTGGATGCTGTTCGACTGGGCGGCCCAGCCCTTCTTCACCGTCATCACCACCTTCATCTTCGGCCCCTATCTCGTCTCGCGCCTCACCGAGGACCATGCGGCCGGGCAGGCGGCCTGGAGCTACACGCTCACCATCGCCGGCATCGCCATCGCGCTGCTCGCGCCTATCATGGGCTCCATCGCCGACGCCTCGGGCGCGCGAAAACCGTGGATCGCCGCCTTCGCGGTGATCAAGATCGTCTCGCTCGCCGCCCTCTGGTATGCCGCGCCCGGCAGCAGCCTGCCTTTCGTCATGGCGATGATCGTGCTCGCCACCGTCGCGGCGGAATTCTCCATCGTCTTCAACGATTCGATGATGCCGCGGCTGGTGAAGCCGGAGGATAGCGGCCGCATCTCCAACATCGCCTGGGGCCTTGGCTATCTCGGCGGCATGATCGTGCTGATCGCCGTCGTCGCCCTGCTGGCCGCCAATCCGGAGACCGGCAGGACCGCCATCGGCATCCCCCCGCTCTTCGGCCTCGACCCCGCGACGGGCGAGGACGCCCGCATCACCGGGCCGATCTCGGCCCTCTGGTATCTGGTCTTCATCCTGCCGATGTTCCTGTTCACGCCGGACCAGAGCAAGGGCCTGCCCATCGCCGCCGCCGTGCGCGCCGGCTTCTCGGACCTTTCCGCCGCGCTTCGCGACCTGAACAGGAAGCCCGGCATCCTGCGCTTTCTCCTGGCCCGCATGATCTACCAGGACGGCGTCAACGGCCTGCTCGCCCTCGGCGGCACCTTCGCCGCCGGCATGTTCGCCTGGCAGACCTTCGAACTCGGCATCTACGGCATCATCCTCAATGTCGTCGCCATCGGCGGCTGCCTCTATGCCAGCCGGCTCGACAGGCGCCTCGGCTCGAAGGCCGTCGTCGTCGCCAGTCTCGTCTGCCTCACCATCGCGACGGTCGGCATCGTCTCGACCGGCCCCGGCTTCACCCTCTTCGGCCTCATCCCGCTGCCGATCGCCGATTCCGGCGGCCTCTTCGGCACCGCGGCGGAAAAGGCCTATATCGCCTACGGCCTGCTGATCGGCGTCGCCTTCGGCCCCGTGCAGGCCTCGGCCCGCTCCTATCTCGCCCAAAGCATCCACCCGGACGAGGCCGGCCGCTATTTCGGCCTCTATGCCCTGTCCGGCCGCGCCACGTCCTTCCTCGCCCCGCTTTCCGTCGGGCTCATCACGACGGCCACCGGCTCCGCGCGGCTCGGCATGATGGCGCTCATCGCCTTCCTCGTCGTCGGCTTCCTGCTCTTGCTGCGCACGCCCTATCCGGCGGCGAAAGTCGAGGCCTGAAACGCAAAACGCCCCGCAAGCGGGGCGTTCCGACTTCGGCGCAGAATCCGGCTCAGTGCCTGAAATGGCGCATGCCGGTGAAGACCATGGCGACACCGGCTTCGTCGGCCGCCGCGATCACGTCCGCGTCGCGCATCGAGCCGCCCGGCTGGATGACCGCCGTCGCGCCGGCGGCGATCGCCGAGAGCAGGCCGTCCGCGAAAGGCAGGAAGGCCTCGGAAGCGACGGCGGAACCGCGCGTCAGCGGCTCGGCCAGCCCCATGGCCCTCGCGGCTTCCTCGGCCTTGAGACCGGCGATGCGGGCGGAATCCACACGGCTCATCTGGCCGGCACCGATGCCCGCCGTCTGGCCGTCCTTGGCATAGACCACCGCATTCGACTTGACATGCTTGGCGACCTTGAAGGCGAACTTCATATCCTCCAGCTCCTGCGCCGTCGGCGCGCGCCTGGTGACGACCTTCAGCTCCAGGTCCTCGACCATGCCGTTGTCGCGGCTCTGCACCAGAAGGCCGCCGGAGACGGTCTTGGCGGAAAGGCCCGGCGCGCGCGGATCGGGCAGGGCGCCGGTCACCAGGAGGCGGAGGTTCGGCTTGCCGGCGATGACCGCGCG
The DNA here is from genome assembly GCA_039812945.1 of Shinella sp. Lineage (GTDB taxonomy): Bacteria > Pseudomonadota > Alphaproteobacteria > Rhizobiales > Rhizobiaceae > Shinella. The sequence continues at coordinate 1,681 of JBDHSZ010000034.1, read as the reverse complement.
AGCCTTCTCGTCCGCATCCGGCGCGATGATGACCTCGGTGAACAGCTTGACGATCTCCTCCGCCGTCTCGCCGTCGAGTGTCGAATTGAGCGCGATGATGCCGCCGAAGGCGGAGACGGGATCGCAGGCGAGCGCCCGCGCATAGGCCTCCTTCAGCGTTCGGCCGGTGGCGACGCCGCAGGGATTGGCATGCTTGATGATCGCGCAGGCCGGGCCGTTCTCCGGCAGGAACTCGGCGACCAGCTCGAAGGCGGCGTCCGTGTCGTTGATGTTGTTGTAGGAAAGCTGCTTGCCCTGCAGCAGCGTCGCGGTGGCGACGCCGGGGCGGTTCTCGCCGGTGACGTAGAAGCCGGCCTTCTGGTGCGGGTTCTCGCCGTAGCGCATCTCCTCCTTCAGCACGCCGCCGAGGACGCGGTGGCGCGGCATGGATATGTCCAGCGCCTCGGCGAACCAGTTGGAGATCGCCGCATCATAGGCCGCCGTGCGGGCATAGGCCTTGGCGGCCATGCGCTGGCGGAAGGCATAGGAGGTCGAGCCGTCGGCCAGTTCCTCCATGAGGGCGGAATAGTCGGCCGGGTCGGTGACTATGGTCACATAGGCGTGGTTCTTCGCCGAGGCGCGGATCATCGCCGGGCCGCCGATGTCGATATTCTCGACGGTGGTCGGATAGTCGCCGCCCTTGGCGCGAACCTCCTCGAACGGATAGAGATTGATGACGGCAAGGTCGATGGCGCCGATGCCGTGCGCCTTCATCGCCGCGACATGCTCCGCATCGTCGCGGATCGCCAGCAGGCCGCCATGCACGGAAGGATGCAGCGTCTTGACGCGGCCGTCCATGATCTCCGGAAAACCGGTGACCTCGGAGACGTCCGTCACGTCGAGGCCCGCATCGCGGAGCGCCTTGTGCGTGCCGCCGGTCGACAGCAGCCGCACGCCCTTTTCGGCAAGCGCCTTCGCGAGCTCGACGACGCCGGTCTTGTCGGACACCGACAGCAGCGCCGTGCGCGGGGCAACACGATCGGGGGCGGGGATCTTCTTGGAAATGACGGCCATGGGACGCTCCGTTTGACGGCCCGGGAGGAGGGCCGGATGGTCATGCGCCCCGTTATCACAGGCATGGCCCGGAGAAAACCGCGAAAGGGCGGAAATGCTTCAGCGCCGCCGCACCAGCGACCATTGGACCTCCGGCGTCGCTCCGAGCGGCATGGTGAGGGTGAGCTGCCGGGAAGGCCGCACGCCGGAAGGATCGGCGAAGAAGACGTCCTCCTCCTCCTCCACCGGCACGTCGAGGCAGGTCAGCGCCCAGGCCTCGCCGTCGGGCGCCACGAGCCGCGCCTCGTTCTCCGTGGCCGGATAGATCTGGATGGCCGGGTGGATATGGAACCGCACCACCGCCAGGCCCTCGACCGGCGCATTCGGATTGCCCGGCTTGAGGAAGCGCTCGCGCCCGCGGATCTCGCTGCCGGAGGCAGCGACGAGGATGTCGCGCTCGTAGAGAAGGCCGAAGCGCTTCAGATAGCCGTCATGGCTCGCCGTCACGCCGTCGGCGCCGGAATCGCGCTCGGTGCGCGACACGGTCACCCTGTCGGCGCCGCCGATGACGATGGGGCCGAGGAAGCGGGAGGTCGAGATGCGCGAGGACGAGGTGTCGTTCAGCGTCGCCACCGAATGGGCCGCCGTC
>JBDHSZ010000033.1:0-25089 GCA_039812945.1 Shinella sp. | reverse complement strand
CCGCGTGGCGCCGCATCGGCGGCCGCGGGCAAGAAATCCTTCGCCGCCGGCAAGCCCGCCGGCAGGAAGCCGGGCGGCAAGCCGTTCGTCGGAAAGTCCGCCTCGCGCGACGACCGGCCGGCCCGCGCGGCAAAGCCCGCGCCTGCCGAGGCCGCCAGCGCGGAGCTTGCGCCCGAGCGCATTTCCAAGCTGCTCGCGCGCGCCGGCGTCGCCTCGCGCCGCGATATCGAGCGCATGATCATGGAAGGCCGGATCAGCGTGAACGGCAAGGTGCTGGAGACGCCTGTCGTCAACGCCACCTTCGCCGACCGCATCGAGGTCGACGGCATGCCGGTGCGCGGCATCGAGCGCACGCGCCTCTGGCTCTACCACAAGCCGGCCGGCCTCGTGACGACGAATGCCGACCCGGAGGGCCGCCCGACCGTCTTCGACAACCTGCCCGACGACCTGCCGCGCGTCCTGTCCATCGGCCGCCTCGACATCAACACCGAGGGCCTCTTGCTGCTGACCAATGACGGCGGCCTCGCCCGCATGCTGGAGCTGCCGACGACCGGGTGGCTGCGCCGCTACCGCGTGCGCGCCCACGGCAAGATCGAGCAGGCCGACCTCGACAAGCTGAAGGAAGGCATTGCCGTCGACGGCGTACTCTACGGCGCGATCGACGCGACGCTCGACAAGGCGCAGGGCTCCAACGTCTGGCTGACGCTCGGCCTGCGCGAGGGCAAGAACCGCGAGGTCAAGAACGTGCTCGGCGCGCTCGGCCTCGACGTGAACCGCCTGATCCGCATCTCCTACGGCCCGTTCCAGCTCGGCGAGCTGCCGGAAGGCCACGCCCAGGAGATCCGCGGCCGCACCTTGCGCGACCAGCTCGGCCCGCGCCTCATCGAGGAGGCCAAGGCCAATTTCGACGCGCCGCTCTTCGACCATGCTTCCGAGGATGCCGAGGAGAAGCCGGCGAAGAAGGCCCGCGGCGAAGCGCCCGCCTGGGGCGAAAGGCCGGCCGAACGACAGGAAAAGCCCGGCGACCGCCGCGAGAACGCCCGCGCCCGCCTCGACACGAAGCCCGCCGACCGCTTCGCCGACAAGCCGCGCGGCCGCGACCGTGACGACGACCGTTTCGACAGCAAGCCGAAGCGCGAGCCGGCGACCCGCGCCCGCAAGTCCAATGTCTGGATGGCGCCCGGCGCCCGCCCGGTCGCCGAGAAGAAGGCGGAAAGCGCCGAGGGCGTGAAGCGCGAGCCGCGCGAGCGCCCCGAAGGCGCGCCGAAGACCAAGCGCTACGGCCGCACCGCCGAGGGCGGGCTGACCCGCGCGGCGAAGAAATTCGATCCCGACCGCAAGGGGCCGGCCCGCGGCCGCCCCGGCGACGACCGGGCGGTGGAAAAGCCCCGCATCCTGAAGACGCGCGACGAGGAAGGCGAGTGGATCCGCGCCTCCGAGCCGGACGCCCGTGACGAAGGCGGGCGCGGCGGCTTCGGCCGCAAGCGCTCCGGCGCCGGCGACGAGCGCGCGCCCCGCGATTTCGGCGATCGTCCGCCGCGCGGCGACCGCCCCTTCGGCGACCGCAAGCCCCGTGCCGAGGGTGAACGCTCCTTCGGTGACCGTTCGGCCCGCGGCGAGCGCGCCTTCGGTGATCGTCCGCCGCGCCGTGACGGCGGCAAGCCGTTCGGCGGCAAGCCCGGTGGAAAATCCTTCGGCGGCAAGCCGGGCGGGCGTCCTTCCGGTGGCAAGCCCGGCGGCGGCCGTCCGCGCGGCAAGGGGAAGTAAGGCAAGGTGCGGATCGTCGGCGGAGAGTTTCGCGGCCGTTCGCTGGCGACGCCGAAGTCGGACGATATCCGCCCGACGACGGACCGCACGCGCGAAAGCCTGTTCAACATCCTCACCCATGCCTATCCCGAGGCGCTGGACGGCACGCGCGTGCTCGATCTCTTCGCCGGCACCGGCGCTGTCGGCCTCGAAGCGCTGTCGCGCGGCGCGCGCGCCGCGCTCTTCGTCGAGCAGGGCGTCGAGGGCAGGGGGCTCCTGCATTCCAACATCGAGGCGCTCGGCGTGATCGGCCGCGCCAAGATCTTCCGGCGCGACGCGACGGCGCTCGGCGGCATCGGCACGATGGAGCCGTTCGATTTCCTCTTCGCCGACCCGCCCTATGCCCGGGGGCTCGGTGAGCGCGCGCTGGATGCGGCCCATCGCGGCGGCTGGCTCGTCGACGGCGCCCTTGCGATCCTCGAGGAGCGCGCCGATATTCAACCTGCCGCCGTCGACGGCTACGAGCATCTCGAAGCGCGCGCCTTCGGCGATACGCGCATGCATTTCTATCGTTACAGGGCCGGCTGATCTCCGGCGGGGAGGCAAGAGCGATGACCCTCGCTTCCGTCCACAAGGCAGGCGGCCCGACCGTCGCCATCGCGCTCGGCGGCGGCGGGGCGCGGGGCCTTGCCCATATCCACGTCATCGAGGTGCTGGACGAGCTCGGCATCCGCCCGGTGCTGATCGCCGGCGCGTCCATCGGCACGATCATGGGCGCGGCCATGGCGGCCGGTATGACCGGCCGGGATATCCGCAAGCACACGCTCGCCACCGTCGGCCGTCCCGGCCAGATCATGAACCGGCTGTGGAGCCTGCGTCCCGCGGGCTTTTCGGAGATGGTCGCGAGCGGCTTCCGCGTCGGCCAGTTCAACCTCGAGCGCGTCCTCAAGGCCTTCCTGCCGGATCGCCTGCCGGAGACCTTCGAGGAGCTGTCGATCCCGCTGAAGGCCATCGCCTCGGATTACTATGCCCAGTGCGAATGCGTCTGCGACAGCGGCCCGCTGCTTCCGGCCATCGCCGCCTCCGCCGCCCTGCCGGCCGTCTTTCGCCCGGTGGAGCTGAACGGCCGCGTGATGATCGACGGCGGCCTGTGGAACCCGGTGCCCTTCGACCACCTTGTCGGCAAGGCGGACATCACCATCGGCGTCGACGTCGTCGGCCGTCCGCCGGCCGGGGCGGCGGGCGTGCCGAACAGCATCGACAGCCTCTACGGCGCCACCCAGCTCACCATGCGCTCCATCGTCACGCTGAAGCTGGAGAAGGGCGCGCCGGACATCTTCCTGCGGCCGGAGGTCGGTCGCTTCCGCGTGCTCGATTTCGCCAAGGCCGAGGAGGTTCTGGCCGCCTCCGCCGGCATCCGCGACGAATTGAAGCGCGCGCTGGATGCCAGGCTCTCCGCGCCGGGCGCGCGCTGACGCCGCCCGCGCCGCAAAAAAGCCGCGGCCTCCCTTGATGGCCGTGCCGGCGCACAATAAATGGGGCATCAAAGAAAGGCCATGCCATGCCAGAGACGATCGAACCCGCAAGCCTCCTCGCGCGCGCCGGCGAGCTGATCGACCGCGCCATCAAGGCGGGGGCGGATGCGGCCGATGCCGTCGTGGTGCGCGGGCGCTCCTCCTCGGTCAGCGTGCGCCTCGGCAAGGTCGAGGGCACCGAGGCCTCCGAGAGCGACGACTTCTCGCTGCGCGTCTTCGTCGGCAGGCGCGTCGCCAGCGTCTCGGCCAATCCGGGCTTCGACCTCAAGGTGCTGGCCGAGCGCGCCGTCGCCATGGCCAAGGCCTCGCCGGAAGACCCCTATGCGAGCCTCGCCGACAAGGCCGATCTGGCGAAGGACTGGCCGGACCTCGAGCTCTACGACCCGACCGAGGTCTCCGCCGACCAGCTCGCCGAAGCGGCGCTCGCCGCGGAAGCCGCCGCGCTCGCCGTCCCCGGCGTCACCAATTCCGGCGGCGCGGGCGCGTCGGCCGGCATGGGCGGGCTGGTGCTCGCCACCTCGCACGGCTTTTCCGGCGCCTACAGCGCCAGCCGCTTCGGCCGCTCCGTCAGCGTCATCGCCGGCGAGGGCACGAAGATGGAGCGCGATTACGACTTCGATTCGAGCCTCTATTTCGCGGACCTGCGCGATGCCGGGGAGATCGGCCGCGAGGCGGCCGCGCGCGCCGTGCGCCGGCTCAACCCCCGCCAGGTGCCGACGGCGAAGGGCGTCACCGTCGTCTACGATCCGCGCGTGGCGCGCGGCATCGCCGGCCATGTCGCAGGAGCCATCAACGGCGCCTCCGTCGCCCGCAAGACCAGCTTCCTGCGCGACCGCATGGGCCGGCAGGTGCTGAAGGCGGGCCTTTCCGTCACCGACGACCCGCTGATCGTGCGCGGCTCGTCCTCGCGGCCCTTCGACGGCGAGGGCGTCACGGGGCAGCGCCTCGTCGTGATCGAGGACGGCGTGCTGCAGCATTGGTTCCTCTCGACCTCCACCGCCAGCGAGCTCGGCCTTCGGACCAACGGCCGCGGCGTGCGCGGCGGCACCGCGGTCAACCCGGCCTCGACCAACCTTGCGCTGGAACCCGGCGACATCGCGCCCGAGGAGCTGATCCGCTCCGTCGGCACCGGCCTTTACGTCACCGAGCTGATCGGCCAGGGCGTCGACATGGTGACGGGCGAATACAGCCGCGGCGCGTCCGGCTACTGGATCGAGAACGGCGAACTGACCTTCCCCGTCTCGGAAGTGACCATCGCCTCCAACCTTGCCGACATGTTCCTGCGCATCACGCCGGCCAGCGACATCGACCGCAGCTTCGGCGTCGCCGCCCCGACGCTCGCCGTCGAGAACATGACGCTTGCCGGGAAGTGACGCCATGCCCAGCCCCGCCGACGCCTGGACCGCCGATCTCGATCTCCTGGTCGGCGCCGCGCGGCTGGCGGGGGCGCGGGCGCTGGATTTCTTCGGCCGGGAGCCTCAGGTCTGGTGGAAGAACGGCGGCCGCTCGCCGGTGAGCGCGGCCGACTTCGCCGCCAACGACATCCTCAAGAAGGAGCTGCTCTCCGCCCGGCCGAACTACGGCTGGCTGTCGGAGGAGACGGACGACGACGCCGGCCGGCTCGATTGCGAGACGGTTTTCGTCATCGATCCCATCGACGGCACGCGGGCTTTCATCGCCGGCAAGGACATCTGGTGCGTCAGCGCCGCCATCGTCCATCTCGGCCGGCCCGTCGCGGGCGTCCTCTTCGCCCCCTCGCTCGGCGAGCTGTTCATCGCGTCCGCCGACGGCCCGGCGCTGAAGAACGGCAGCCCCATCGCGGCCACCGGCACGGACGGCGCGCGCGCCACCCGCATCGCCGCTCCCGAGGACATGGCGCACGGCATCGACCGGCACGTCACCGGCGGCGTGCACCGCATCGCCCATGTGCCCTCGCTCGCCTATCGCCTCGCCATGGTGGCGGACGGGCGCATCGACGCGACGCTGGTCAAGCGCAACGCGCATGACTGGGACCTGGCGGCCGCCGACCTCATCCTGTCGCGCGCCGGCGGGGCGCTCGTGACGCTCGACGGCGAGGCGCTGTCCTACAACCGGCCTAAGGTCAGCCACGAGACGCTGGCGGCGGCCGGTTCCGCCCGGCTTTCCGGGCTTGTCGAGGCCGCGCGGCACCTTTCCGGCCATTGACCTTTCCCGCGGAATCCCGCAAACCGTGTGCCGAAATCGGCTAATAAACAGAGACAAACATGACCGAGTCGACCGAACCGAAACAACTTCTCCATCTCGTCTTCGGCGGTGAGCTGAAGACCCTCGCGGACATGCAGTTCCGCGACCTCAACGACCTCGACATCGTCGGTATCTTCCCCGACTATGCCAGCGCGCTGACGGCCTGGAAATCGAAGGCCCAGCAGACCGTCGACAATGCGCATATGCGCTACTTCATCGTGCACATGCACCGTCTCATGGACCCGCAGAACGGCTGATCCGCCTTCCCCGATAACGCCCCGCGCGGCCTCGCCGCGCCGGGCAGAAAGACGGACCTCCATGATGCCGAACTGTCCGAGCAGAGCAATCCCGGCGAAGATGCGCAGCGGCCTTGCGGGCAAGCCGACGAAGGTGGGCCGCCCATGAGCAGACGGCTTGCCCGCGCCGCGCTTTCGATCTACCGCTGGGGCGGCGTCGCCCTCTATCCGGTCGTCGGCCCCTATCTCGCGCTGCGCGTGGCCAAGGGCAAGGAGGAGCGCGCCCGCCGCCGCGAGCGCTACGGCATCGCCAGCGTCGCGCGCCCCGCCGGCCCGCTCGTCTGGTTCCATGCCGCCAGCGTCGGCGAGACCAACGCCATCGTCCCGCTGATCAAGGAAGTGCGCCGCCGCGGCATCGCCGTGCTGCTGACCACCGGCACCATCACCTCGGCCAAGGTGGTGCGCGACCGCCTCGGCACCGACATCATCCACCAATATGTGCCGCTCGACCTCAAGCCGGCGATCAGCCGCTTCCTCGAATACTGGCACCCCGACCTCGCCATCATGGCGGAATCGGAGATCTGGCCGATGACCATCCTGGAGCTCGGCAAGCGCCATATCCCGCAGGTACTGGTCAACGGCCGCATCTCGGATCGCTCCTTCCCGCGCTGGAAGCGCCGCCATGCCATCGCCGACGCGCTGTTCGAGAATTTCGCGCTGGTCATCGCCCAGTCGGAGACGGATGCGGAGCGTTTTCGCACGCTCGGCGCGCTGCCGGTCATGGTTTCGGGCAACCTCAAGGTCGACACGGATGCGCCGCCGGCCGATCCGGCCGTGCTGAAAGCCTATCTCGACCAGATCAGCGGCCGCCGCACCTGGGCGGCGATCTCGACCTTCGAGGGCGAGGAGGCGGCCGCCGGCAATGTCCATCGCGTGCTGAAGGAGCGCGCGCAGGGGCTGCTGACCATCGTCGTGCCGCGCCATCCCGAGCGCAGCGACGCCGTCGCCGACATGCTGACGGCGCGCGGCCTCAAGGTGGTGCGCCGCACCTCCGGCGAGCCGCTGGCGCCGGACACCGACATCTTCCTCGGCGACACGATCGGCGAGATGGGGCTCTACCTGCGCATGACGGAGATCGCCTTCGTCGGCCGCTCGCTCTTCGCCGAGGGCGGGCAGAACCCGCTGGAGCCGGCCATGCTCGGCTGCGCGGTGCTGTCCGGCGCCAATGTGCAGAATTTCCGCGAGGCCTACCAGCAGCTCGCCCGCAGCGGCAGCGCCAAGATGGTGCGCGATGTGGAGATGCTGGCCAAGGGCGTGCATTATCTCCTGATGAACGAGGGGATGCGCCGGCAGATGATCGACGCGGGGCAGGAGACCGTGCAGGAGATGCGCGGCGCGCTGCGCGCGACGATCAAGGGGCTGGAACCCTATATCAACCCGCTCACCGTGAAGGCGCGGCTGCACCCGCGCCAGACCTCCTGAAAGGACAGGGCATGACCAAGGCAGCGACGATCTCCGGCATCCTCTTCGACAAGGACGGCACGCTGCTCGACTATGCCAAGAGCTGGGTGCCGGTGAACTACGAGCTGGGCCGCATCGCCGCGGCCGGCGACGAGACCCTCGCCCGGGCGCTGCTTGTGGCGGGCGGCATGGACCCGGATACGGGCCATGTCACGCCGGACAGCCTGCTGGCCGCCGGCAACACGGTGGAGATCGCCGAAGGCTTCGTGGCCGCCGGCGCGCCCTTCACCGTCGCGGCGCTGACCGAGCATTTCGACGGTCTCTTCGCCAATTCCGCCGCGCTCGCCGTCGCCGTCACGGACCTCGCCGCCTTCTTCGCCACCATGCATGCGCGCGGCTACTGGCTCGGCGTCGCCTCCAGCGACAACGAGGCCTCGATCCGCGCGACGGCGAAGCGCTTCGGCTTCGACGGCTACCTGCATTACGTCGCCGGCTACGACAGCGGCTTCGGCACCAAGCCGGAGCCCGGCATGGTGCTCGGCTTCTGCGCCGCGACGGGCCTTGAGCCGCATGAGATCGCCGTCGTCGGCGACAACAATCACGACCTGCACATGGGCCGCAGCGCCGGCGCCGGCCTCACCGTCGCCGTGCTGACGGGAACCGGCTCGCGCCAGTCCCTGTCGGAGGCCTCCGACTATTGCCTCAACGACATCACCGAGCTCGTGCCGCTGTTCCCCGAGGCCGCCACGGCGCGTCCGGTGGCGTGAGGGAGCAGGCTTGCCCCTCATCCGCCTGCCGGCACCTTCTCCCCGCAGGCGGGGAGAAGGAACACGTGGCTTTGGCTGCCTTTCTGTCTTTTGCTTTGGGCGAAAACAGCGCTGCATCTGCCTTCTCCCCGCCTGCGGGGAGAAGGTCGCGGCAGCGGGATGAGGGGCAGCACCTCCTGATGCGATTTCCCGCAGTTGATTTTCCAGAAGTTCTCGCGTTTCTTGGGCCACGACGCACGGGCAGGGATACCCGCGGGGGATAAGATGGTAAGTGAAGCGCCGCCGTTCTGGTGGACGAAGCCGGACTGGCGGGCCTATGCTCTCTGGCCCGTCTCGCGGCTTTACGGCCTCGTGGCCGGCCGGCGCATGCGCAAGGCCCGCCGCGCCGATATCCCGGTGCCGGTCATCTGCGTCGGCAATTTCACGGTCGGCGGGGCCGGCAAGACGCCGACCGCCATCGCGCTCGCCCGCGCCGCCCGGGCGCGCGGCCTGAAACCCGGCATCCTGTCGCGCGGCTATGGCGGCTCGCTCGACGTCACCACCGTGGTCGATCCGCATCACCACCGCGCCCGCGCCGTCGGCGACGAGCCGCTGCTGCTCGCCCGCGAGGCGCTGACCGTCATCTCGCGCCGGCGCGTCAAGGGCGCGATGAAGCTGGTGGAGGAGGGGGTCGACCTCATCATCATGGATGACGGCTTCCAGAGCGCGCAGCTCGCCTTCGACTATGCGCTGCTCGTCATCGACACGCGCCGCGGCATCGGCAACGGCCATCTCGTGCCGGCCGGCCCGGTGCGCGCGCCGCTCGCCGAGCAGATGCGGCAGGCGAGCGCGCTGCTGGCGATCGGCGACGGCAGCGCGGCCGACAGGCTGATCCGCCAGGCGGCGCGCGCCGGCAAGGCGATCCACCCCGCCACGCTCGTCACCGTCGGGGCCGACGACCTGAAGGACGAGGTCGTCATGGCCTGGTCGGGCATCGCCGACAACGAGAAGTTCTTCCGCACCGTCACCGAGACCGGCGCGCATCTCTACGTCACGCGCGGCTTCCCGGATCATCATCATCTCAGCGACGACGAGGTGGCCGAGATCCTCGACCATGCCGAGGCGCTCGACTACCGTCTCGTGACCACGGCGAAGGACAGCGTGCGGCTCGCCGGCGGCCACGGCCGCTCCGAGGAGCTGAGGGAGAAGAGCCGGGTGATCGAGGTGGAGATCCGCTTCGACGACCCGAAGGGCCCGGACGCCATCATCGACGCCGCCGTCGCCAATGCGCGGCGGCGCAAGCTGCGCCGGCCGCGCGGGGCATGATTTTCAGGCGGCTTGCATCACACATGCGGCCTTGCCCCTCACCCTGACCCTCTCCCCGCAAGCGGGGAGAGGGGACTTGCCCTGCAAAACATCACGGGTTGGGGAAAACGATGCGGCATATCCCCTTCTCCCCGCAGCCAAGGAGAAGGCGGCCGGCGGGCCGGATGAGGGGCTATCGTCGAAGGGACGTGGCCGGGATCACCGCTTCTGGTTCGGCAGCGCGCCCGCCCGCTTCTCGGCGTCCAGCGAGGCGGCGCAGCTTATATAGGCTTCCTGCCGGGCGACGCTCCAGTAGCGCAGCTCGTCGACCGGGATCGTCTCGCCGGTCATCGCGCAGGTGACATGCGAGCCGGGCATGAGGATCTGGAAATCGCCGTCGAGATAGCGGATCTTCGCTTCACGGCTGCCGCCGCCGCGGCCTTCAAAACGGTTCATCATCGCTCGTAGCATCCGCATCAGGAACTCTAGCCTTCCAATATCGCGGCGGGACCCAAACTTCCAGCCCTTTCAGCTCCGCCCGAACAGGCGCTCGATGTCGGAGAGCTTCAGCTCGATATAGGTCGGCCGGCCGTGGTTGCACTGGCCGGAGCCGGGCGTCGCCTCCATCTGGCGCAGGAGCGCGTTCATCTCCTCCGGCCGCATGCGCCGGCCGGAGCGCACCGAGCCGTGGCAGGCCATGGTGGCGGCGAGATAGTCGAGCCGGTTCTTCAGGCCGCTCGCCGTGTCCCATTCGGCCAGTTCGTCGGCGAGCTGGCGGATGAGGCCGGCCGCGTCCATCTCGCCCAGCATGGCCGGCGTCTCGCGCACGGCGACCGCACCGGGGCCGAAGCGCTCGATGCCGAGGCCGAGCTTGGCGAACTCCTCGGCATGGGCGACGAGCCGGTCGCAATCGTCCTCCGGCAGGTCGACGATCTCCGGGATCAGCAGGGCCTGCGCCGGCACGGCGCGCGAATGCAGCGCATTGCGCATCGCCTCGAAGACCAGCCTTTCATGCGCGGCGTGCTGGTCGACGATCACCAGCCCGTCCTCGGTCTGCGCGACGATGTAGTTCTCATGCAGTTGCGCCCGCGCCGCGCCGAGCGGATGGCGCTGCGGCGGCTCCTCCTCCTCGCGAAGGGCGGCCGATGGCGTGAAGGTGGGCTCGCCGCGCGCCGAGGGCGCGGCGAATTCGGCAAAGCCCGCCTGCCGCCCGGGCTCGGCCGTGAAGGGGCGATAGGGCGAGGCGGCGGGCGTCCACGGCGCGGCGGGGCGCTGCGCCTCCGGCCGGAAGGCGCGCATCAGGCCGGACGCGCCCGTCGTCGCGGCCCGGTCGCCCTCGCGGGCCAGCGCCTCGCGGATCGCGCCGATGATCAGGCCGCGCACCAGGCCCGGATCGCGGAAGCGCACGTCGGATTTCGCCGGATGCACGTTGACGTCGACCAGCGCCGGGTCGATCTCGATGGCGAGCACGGCGACCGGATAGCGCCCCTGCGGGATCGTCTCGGCATAGGCCGCGCGCAGTGCCGACCAGATCAGCTTGTCCTGCACCGGCCGCCCGTTGACGAAGGCGAACTGGTTGAGGCTGTTGCCGCGGTTGAAGGTCGGCACGCCGGCAAAGCCGGTGAGCCGCACGCCCTCGCGCGCCGCATCGATCTCGATGGCGTTGTCGCGGAAGTCGCGGCCGAGCACCTGGGCGATGCGGGCGAGCCGGTCCGTGCCGGTCGCCGGGAATTCCAGCGTCGCGCGGTCGGAGCCCGACAGCACGAAGCGCACATGCGGGAAGGCGATCGCCATGCGCCGCACGACGTCCGAGATCGCCGAGGCCTCGGCCTTCTCGCTCTTGAGGAACTTCAGCCGCGCCGGCGTGGCGAAGAACAGGTCGCGCACCTCGACGACCGTGCCGCGATTGGCGGCGGCCGGGCGCACCGGCTCGACCCTGCCGCCGGTCACGCCGATCGCCGCCCCTTCGCCGGCCTCGGCGGTGCGGCTGAGCAGCGAGAGCTTCGCCACCGAGCCGATGGAGGGCAGCGCCTCGCCGCGAAAGCCGAGCGTGCGGATATCGAGGAGGTCCTTGTCGAGCTTGGAGGTGCAATGCCGGCGGATCGCCATTTCGAGATCGGCGGGGGCCATGCCGGCGCCGTTGTCGGTGACGCGCAGCAGCGTCTTGCCGCCGCCGGCCGTGGCGATCTCGATGCGCGTCGCGCCGGCGTCCAGCGCGTTCTCGATCAGCTCCTTGGCGGCGCTCGCCGGCCGTTCGATCACCTCGCCGGCCGCGATCTGGTTGATGAGGGTTTCGGAAAGCTGCCTGATGGTCATGGCGCCATTTTCGCGGATTCGCCGCGCGCCCGCCAGTGGCCGATGCGGCTTATCCCGGCCTCTGCGAGCCGCCCGCCGCAAATCGTTTAATCAGGCTTTAATCAAATGCTGCGAACGTGCCCTGGCGCTTGTATGAGCACAAGCCTGCCGGTCCCTCCCGGCGGACGATTTCAGCGTCGCTGGCCGCTGTCATGCCCATGTCCCGAGGCGCGTCCGCGCCGTTCAGCATGTTACAGGCAATGCCAGACAGGCGAGGACTGCCACGATGAATGATGTAGCGTCGCCAGACGCGCACATCCGGTTGGGAATGTTCGAGGCCGCGTGCGATATCCTCGCCGCCGCCGTGGTCGTCTATGACAAGGACGACCGCCTCGTCTTCGCCAGCCGACAGGTTCTGCGTTATTTTCCCATTCCCGCCGAGGTGCTGACGCCCGGAGCGCGGCTGCGCGACGTGCTGGGGGCGATCTTCGACAGCGGCGTGCGCTACGGCATCGCGCCGGATCAGCGCAGCAAGGCGGTCAATCGCGAGGAATGGATCTCCACCCGCATCTCCGCCCATTGGCGCGAGCTGCACGACGTCGTCGAGCGCCTCGGGCGCGACCGCTGGATCCATTTCCGCAAGCGCCGCCTGGCGAGCGGCTACAACATCACCACCCTCGTCGACGTCTCCGAGCAGAAGAAGCAGGAAGAGCAGTGGCGCCTCGACCTCGAGCGCATCGCGCTGACCGAGGCGATCCTCGAGGCCCTGCCGTCGCCGATGGTCGTCAAGGACCGCAACCTCACCTATATCGCCGCCAACAAGGCCTTCTGCGCGATCTACGACACGAGCGCCGACGGCATTCTCGGCCGCTCGATCTGGACGCTGGCGGATGCGGAGAGCGCCGAGCGCATCGAATCCAGCGACCGCGAGGTGCTGGAGACCGGCGAGATCTTCACGCTGCCCGAGCATCTCGTGCGCGCCGACGGCTCCGACCTCTACGTCATCACCCGCAAGTACCGCATCGGCGCGCCGGGCCATCACGCCGTCGTCACGGTCATGGAGGACATCACCGAATATGTCACCGGCGAGCGGGCCGCGGCGGATGCCGACGACGCGCTGCTGCGCGTGCCCGGCGGCTTCGCCGAGGCGCAGAACTGTTTCGACCCGGTGCGCGACGCCGAGCGCCGCCTGCTGCTCGACCAGTTGAACCCCGACGACCTGCGGGCCGCTGCCGGCCGGCGCGTCCTCGTCGCCACGCCCAATCCGCGCATCGAGGATATCCTCGTCAGCGAGTTCAAGGCGCGCGGCGCCGATTGCTGCGCGGTGAGGAGCCTCGCCGAGCACGATGCCTTCATCGCCCTTGCCGAAAGGCAGGGCCTTGTCGTCGATCTCCTCGTCGTCGACGACAACCTGCCGGGCCATGATGCCCTGCGGGAAAACGGCTCGGCGCTCGCCACCCGGCTGATCGCGCCCGACGGCATCGGCCCGGATTTCATGCGCGCCCTCGTCGAGGAGCACGAGCTCCTGTCGGAGAACGGCTCGCCGCTCGGCGAGATCGTCACGCCCGTCTCGCTCGCCGACGACTGGTACATCGCCACCGACATCTCCACCATGCTGCCCGCCGCCGTCGGCGACGTCGAGGTGCTGGTGGCCGAGGACAACCAGATCAACCAGTTCGTCTTCTCGCAGATCCTCGAAGGCATGGGCATCTCGCACCGCATCGCCGAAAACGGCGAGGAGGCGGTCATGCTCTGGCGCAAGCACCAGCCGCGCCTCGTGCTGATGGACATCGCCATGCCCGTCATGAACGGCATCGACGCGGCCGTCGAGATCCGCGAGGCCGAGAAGCTCACGGGCACCCATACGCCGATCGTCGCCGTCACCGCCCAGGCGCTCAATGTCGACATGCAGAACTGCATGGACGCGGGCATGGACGACTACATCACCAAGCCGGTCAGCCCGGACATGATCGAGGCGATCTACCGCCGCTATGCGGGCGCGCAGCCGCAGAAATCCGTCGCATAGGCGCCGTCAACTCCCCAGAAATGGGGAGCGGGTGGGAAGGTCTGAGGATCGCTTGCTATCCATTTGTTAACGCTCTTGCCTCATCGTGGGCATGTCGTCGGCGATAGGGTGCAAGTGCGGGAAATCATTGATGAAGTCTGCTGATCATGCGACGCTGGATGTTTCCCAGACCGACCTTCATGCCATGGCCTATACCGACCCGCTGACCGGGCTCGGCAATCTCTACCGCCTGCGCGACAAGGTCCGCCAGATCGCCAAGGAGCGCGAGGAGGACCCGGCGCCCTTCGCCATCGGCATCGCCAATCTCGACGGCTTCAAGCCGATCAACGATCTCTTCGGCCCGCGCGCCGGCGACGAGATCCTCTGCCAGGTGGCGCACCGCCTGAAGGCCTGCATTCCCGACGGCGCGACCGTCACGCGCCACGGCGGCGACGAGTTCGCCTTCGTGCTGCCGCTGGTCTTCGAGCGCAAGGGCGCGGAGAAGATCGGCCAGATGCTGCGCGAGGTGCTGTCGGCCCCCTTCGACCTCGGCGACCGCAACGTGCGCCTTTCCGCCTCCTTCGGCTTCGCCATCTATCCCTTCGCCGGCGAGGACTTCGCCGAGCTGCTGAAGAGCGCCGACACCGCGCTCTACCGTTCGAAACGGCGCGGCCGCGGCCAGATCACGGTCTATTCGCAGGAGATCGCCCAGGAGATGAAGCGCGCCACGCAGCTCGAGCAGGCGCTGCGCAACGCCATCATGGCGAACGAGGTGGACGTGCATTTCCAGCCGATCGTCAGCCTGCGCGACGATACGGTCGTCGGCTTCGAGGCGCTGGCGCGCTGGTGCGACGCCGATCTCGGCTATGTCTCGCCGGCCGTCTTCGTGCCGCTCGCCGAGGAGCGGGGCTTCATCGACGCGCTGTCCGACACGCTGCTGCGCAAGGCGGCGGAGGCGGCGCTGTCCTGGCCGAAGGAGCTGTTCCTCTCCTTCAACCTTTCCTCCGCTCAGCTCATGGACCCGAAGACGGCGTTCAACACGCTGGCGATCCTCAACCGCGTCGGGCTCGATCCGCGCCGGCTGGAGCTGGAGATCACCGAGACCGCCGTGATGACCGATGCCGACACGGCGCAGAAGATCGTCGGGGAGCTGCGCGCGGCCGGCGTGCGCGTCTCGCTCGACGATTTCGGCACGGGCCAGTCGAGCCTCGGCCGCCTGCGCGATTTCACCTTCGACAAGGTGAAGATCGACCGCGCCTTCGTCTCGCGCATCTCCAACGACAAGGCGTCGGAACACATCATCAAGGCCATCGTCGCCATGTGCGAGGGCCTCGATCTCGCCGTCGTCGCCGAGGGCATCGAGGATTTCTCCGAGGCGCTGAAGCTGAAGGCGCTCGGCTGCGGCATGGGACAGGGCTATTTCTACGGCAAGCCGGCCGATGCCGTCGCCACCCTGCGCTTCCTCTCCGACCGCTATGTCAGCGTCGAGGGCCGCGCGGCCTCCTGAGCCGTGCCGGAACAAGCCACTTCACTAAAATTGCATGTTTCCGGTTAGGGGAACGGAAAGCCCTCTGCGTTAGGGTGTCCTCATACAGCAATTCGTGAGTGGAGCCACGGATGACCACCATCAAGGATATGCCCGTCCGGGCGACCGACCGTTCCAGGGTCCGCATCTTCGCGGATGTCCGGATCATGCATCAGAAGACGCGCGGCCGCGTGGTCGACCTCTCGCCGACCGGCATGGCGCTCGATCTGGAAAAGCCGCTGCAGGTCATGTCGGGCCAGACGGTGATCGTCGAGAGCGAGGAGCTCGGCCGTCTCACCGGCACGGTCCGCTGGCTCAACAACGGCCGGCTCGGCATCCAGTACAAGCTGTCGACCAATGCGCTGGCGCAGATCACCTCCTATTTCCGCTTCTTCCACGAGGAGGTGCGGCCGGTCCTGCGCCGCTGACCCTCAACGCTCCATCGCCCGGCCGAGCCGCCCTTCCTCCACAAGCCAGTCGCGCACGCGCCGCGCCGGGCCGTTGAGCTCGCGCGAGCGCGGCCAGACGACGTGGAAGGCATGGTCGGTCGTCAGCACATGGCCGCCGACGGCGACGAGCGCGCCCGAGCGCACCTGCCCCTCGATGAGGTGCCGCCAGCCGAGCGCCACGCCTTCCCCCGCCAGCACCGCCTGGATCACCAGCACATAATCGTTGATGGCGAGCCGCCGCGCTTGCGCGGGATAGCGCAGGCCCGCGCTGGCGAACCATTCCGGCCAGTCGCAGGCCGCGCGCACCGGCTCCTCCAGATGGATGAGCGGCAGCTTCAGCAGTTCCTCCGGCGTCCCCGGATGCCCTCTCGCCTCGACGAAGGCGGGGCTGGCGACCGCCGTGATGACCTCCGGCGCCAGCAGCGCGGAATGGTAGCGCGGCCATTTTTCCGGATCGCCGCCGCGGATGCCGAGCGGGATCGGCTCCTCGTCGAGATCGAGGTCGCGCACGCCGGTCTGGATGCGCAGGTCGATATCCGGCAGGTCGGCCCTGAGCCGCGCCAGCCGCGGCAGCATCCACATCGAGGCGAAGGCGGTGGAGGCGGCGAGGGTGACATTCGTCTCGCGCCCCTTGGCCCTTATCTCCTCCGCCGATTTCTGGATGCGCGAGAGGCCGAGCGTCACGTCGGCATGGAAGCGCTCGCCTGCATCGGTGAGCTCGACGGCGCGGTGGACGCGATGGAACAGCGCGACGCCGAGCTGTTCCTCCAGATTGCGCACCGCATAGGAGACGGCGGCCTGCGACATGCCGAGCTCGCCCGCCGCGCGGGTGAAATTGCGATGCCGCCCGGCCGCCTCGAAGACGATCAGGCTGGAGGCGGAGGGAAGCAGGCGGCGCAGGGTATCCATAAATCAAGCTTATAGTATCGAACAGCTTTTTCCAGCGTTACGGCGCGATCTTTCCCGTCTAGCCTCGCGTGAAGATTATCGGAGGCGGGAATGAACACGGCGGCAGCGAGCGAAACGCCGGCACGGCGGGGCAGGGGCGCGCGGCGCGACGGGGCGGCAAGGCCGCTCGGCGTGCCCTATATCGTGCGCGGCATCCCGACCTATGACGTGCTGTCGGAAGAGAACCTTCTGAAGATCGAGCGCGCGGCCGACCGCATCCTCGCCGAGGTCGGCATCGCGTTCCGCGACGACCCGGCCGCGCTCGATCACTGGAAGCGCGCCGGCGCGAAAGTGGAGGGCGTGCTGGTGCGCTTCGAGCCCGGCATGCTGCGCGAGATCGTCGCCTCCGCCCCGGCCGAATTCACCCAGCATGCCCGCAACCCGCAAAACAACGTGCGGATCGGCGGCGGCAACGTCGTCTTCTCCCCGGCCTACGGCTCGCCCTTCGTCATGGACCTCGACAGGGGCCGGCGCTACGGCACGCTGGAGGATTTTTGCAATTTCATCAAGCTCGCCCAGTCGAGCCCCTGGCTGCACCATTCCGGCGGCACGATCTGCGAGCCGGTCGACATTCCGGTCAACAAGCGCCATCTCGACATGGTCTACAGCCATATCAAATATTCCGACCGCCCCTTCATGGGCTCGATCACGGCGGAGGAGCGCGCCGAGGATTCCATCGACATGGCGCGCATCCTGTTCGGCACGGATTTCGTCGACCGGAACTGCGTCATCCTCGGCAATGTCAACGTCAATTCGCCGCTCGTCTGGGATGGCACCATGACGAAGTCGCTGCGCGCCTATGCCCGCGCCAACCAGGCCGCGGTCGTCGTGCCCTTCATCCTCGGCGGCGCGATGGGCCCGGTGACCAATGCCGGCGCCATCGCCCAGTCCTTCGCCGAGACGCTGGCCGGCTGCGCGCTGACCCAGCTCGAGCGCAGGGGCGCGCCGGTGATCTTCGGCAATTTCCTCTCCTCCATGTCGCTGCGCTCCGGCTCGCCGACCTTCGGCACGCCGGAGCCCGCCATCGGCTCGATGGTCGTCGGCCAGCTCGCCCGGCGGCTGAAACTGCCGCTGCGCTGCGCCGGCAATTTCTCCAATTCCAAGCTGCCGGACGGGCAGGCCATGCAGGAAGGGCTGATGTCCATGCTGTCGGCCGTGCATTGCGGCGCGAACTTCATCCTGCACTCCGCCGGCTTCCTCGACGGCCTGCTCTCCATGTCCTACGAGAAATTCGTGATGGATGCGGACCTGTGCGGCGCGCTGCATTCCTATCTCGCCGGTGTCACCGTCGACGACAACACGCTGGCCATGGACGCCTTCCTTCAGGTCGGCCCCGGCAGCCATTTCCTCGGCTGCGACCACACGATGCGCAACTACCAGACGGCCTTCTGGGATTCGACCCTGTCGGACAACGAGCCCTTCGAGAAATGGAGCGAGGAGGGCGGCGCGACCGACATGGCGGCCCGCGCCAACCGGCAATGGAAGAAGACGCTCGCCGAATATGCGGCCCCGCCGCTGGACGAGGCCGTGGACGAGGCGCTCTGCGACTTCATCGCTCGGAAGAAGGCGTCGATGGCCGACGCCTGGTACTGAAAACGTACTGAAAAGCCCGGCGGCGCAGGGGACGCCACCGGGCTGGAGGTCAGGGGGTGCCGCCGGTTATTCGGCCGGCTGGGTCGTGGTGGGCAGCGTGCCCGTGTCGGTCGTCGACGAGGTCGTCGCGCCGTCCACCGGGGTATTGGCCTGACGTTCGGAGACCTGCTGCGCCTTGGTCTTGAATTCCGGCGCTGCCTGCAGGCTCTCGGCCGTTTCCGTGGTCGTCAGCTTGACGTCGTCGGAGTCCGGGACCTGCGTGATCGCGATCTTCTCGAACGGCACGGCGACCCACTTCTCGCCGATGCCCAGGAAGCCGCCGACGCCGATGATGGCTGCGTCGATGCCGCCGCTCTTCTCCATGATCAGGTCGGAGATCTTGCCGATGCTTTCATCGGCGCTGTTGTAGACCGCCTGGCCGATATAGGTGTTGGCGCTGATCTGGTCATCCGACTGGGCCGTCAGGTAGTCGCCGCCGGCGGCTGGAGCCTGCGCGGTATCCTCGCTCGGCGTTGCCGGGGTCTGGGCGGTGTCCTCGGTCGGGGTTGCCGGGGTCTGGGCGGTGTCGTCCGGGGTCGTGCCCGTGGCGGCGTCACCGGTCATGCCGGGCTGCTGCTCCATCGTCTGGCCGGCCGCCGGCTGGTTGGTGTCCTGTGCATAAGCCGCCGGAGCCAGAGCCGCGCCCAGGAAGAGTGCACCAGCGGCAACGGAAGTGAGAAATGTCTTGGTCATTTTGAACCTGCCTTTCGTCTCGTTGGCATCAAGGCGCGGCGGCGGTTTGAAAGGCCCGTCCGCACCGGCTGATGGACAAGGAACGACGACACCCGGCTTTGGTTCCGATGAAAATTGCCTGCGTTTCGGTTGCAGCCATGCAAAGGGCGCGGTCCTCGCGGAGAACCGCGCCCTGAGCCATGCGGAAACGATCAGAGCGCGAAGGACGGCTCGAAACGGCCCTTCACCGCGATTCCCAGCTCGAAGGTCTGGCCGGCGCGCGGGTCGGCGCGCCGCGCCGCCGCGTCCATGTCCGCCCAGGCGGAGGTGACGAGCAGCCGGTCCGCCTTCTCGCCGATGAAGGCCGGGCAGCTCGCTTGCGAGGCGGGAACGAGGTGGCGGGCGACCTTCGTGCCGTCGGGCCGGTAGACCTCGACGGCCCCGGCGCCCCAGCGGGCGTTCCAGATCAGCCCGTCCGCATCGCAGACCGACCCGTCGACGCCGCCCGGCGCCCCGCTCTCGTCGCTGAGCATGTCCGGCTCGCCGGCCGGAAGGCCGGTCTGCGGATCGAGCGCCACCTTCATCAGCAGGTTGGCGTCCGTGTCGGTGAAGTAGGCGGTGCCGCCGTCGGGTGAAAAGCAGATGCTGTTGGGGATCGTCAGGTTGGAGAAGAGTTTCGTCACCCGCTCGCCCGCCACATGGTAGATCGCGCCGGAATGCTTCTCCGCGCTGCGGCCCATCGTGCTCGCCCAGAGCGCGCCGCAGGGATGCACCCGCCCGTCATTGGAGCGGTTGACCGGATTGTCCTCCAGTTTCTCGAAGGGCGCCAGCCGTCCGTCCGCGACGGTGCGGATGAAGAGGCCCTGGTCCGAGACGATGAGCTGGCGCGCCGCATCGACGACGGCGAGCACGCTGCCGAGGAAGGGCAGCTCGTGCTCGGCCTTCGCCATGCTGGCAAGGTGCAGCTCGTGCAGCTTCTGCCCCTTGATGTCGAACCAGAAAGCCTTGCCGCTCGCCGGATCGTAGGTCGGGCCTTCGCCGAGCTGGCAGGCTATGTCGCTGAGCACGCGGCCGGTGAAGGAATGGGTCTCGATCATCGGCCGGCTCCGTAGACGGCGTCATAGGCCTCGATCGTCGCCTTCGCGCGGGCGCGCGCCTCCGCGCCGTCCATGCCGGGCTTGTAGAGGCTGGAGCCGAGGCCGAAGCTGCGGATGCCGATGGCGGCGTAGTCCGCGAAATTCCTGTCCGACACGCCGCCGACGGCGGCGATCTCCAGCTCGGCCGGCAGCACGGCGCGGATCGCCTGGATGCCGGACGGCCCGAGCACGCTGGCCGGGAAGAATTTCAGCCCCGTCGCCCCGGCGCGCGCGGCGGCGAGCGCCTCGGTCGGGGTGAAGACGCCGGGCATCGTCACCATGCCCCTGGCGGCGGCGGTGGAGATGACCTCGGGCTCGACATTCGGGCTCACCATCAGCCGGCCGCCGACATCGGCGAGGCGGTTCACGTCGGCGACCGTCAGCACGGTGCCGGCGCCGATCAGGCAGCCCTCGGGCGCCATCTTCACGGCGGTCTCGATGGACCTGAACGGCTCGGGCGAGTTCAGCGGGATCTCGATGGCGGTGAAGCCGGTCTCGATCAGCGCGCCGACGACCTCCTCGGTCTCGCTCGGCTTGAGGCCGCGCAGGATGGCGATCAGCGGATATTTCATCGGGGGGAAGGGGATGCGGCTCATGTTTCCAGCTTTCTCAAAGGGACCAGAGCGCCTTGGCGCCCGTAGCTAGGCCGTCGCGCACGGCGCGATCGGCATCGATGACGGAGGGGGTGAGGCCGGCGGCGGCGAGCGCGGCCTCGTAGAGCGCGCCGAGCCCGCCCGAGACGACGAGCGCCACCGGCGTGCCCTCGGCCACCAGCGACAGCGCCCCGGCGATCTCCAGCCCGATCAGCGTGCCGGAAAGCCGCGCCTTGGCGTCCTCGGGCGAAAGTCCCGACAGCAGCGAGCCGGCGCGCACGGAGAAGAGCTGGCTGGTCGCCAGCGCCGGGGTCTCGACCATGCGCCGAACGGCGGCGCGGAAGGCGGCATTATCGCCGGAGATCGGGCCGGCCTCGGCGATGGCGTGGCTGAGGATCGTGTTCTTCGCGATGGCCTCGAAGAGCTCGCCCGTCATGAAGGTCGAGAAGCCCTCGACCCTGCCGCCGGAAAGCCGCACCCATTTGCTGTGCGTGCCGGGCATGCAGACGAGGTGGTCGCCGCCGCCGAGCTCGCCGGCCGCACCGAGAAGCTGCGTCTCCTCGCCGCGCATGACGTCGGGGGCCACGGCGTCGCGCTGGGCAAGGCCCGGCAGGATGCGGATATCGGCGTCGATACCGGGAATGCGCACGGCGGCGGCCGGAATGGCCGAGAGCGCGGCGGGCGTGTCGAGATAGCCGGCCTCGATCCAGCCCTGCCTTGCGCCGGCCATGCCGCAGATCAGCACGGGCAGGCCCTCGGGCGCCGAGACGGCGGCGAGGTGGCTTGCCAGCACCTTAGCAAAGCCGGTGCGCGCGGCCGTGGTCATGCCCTCGCCGCTGCGGCGTTCGGCGAGCACGCCGCCGTCCTTACCGATGAGCCAGAGCCGGAAGCTGGAGGTTCCCCAGTCCACCGCCACATAGGCGGGCCGGGGCGTGGATAGGGTCATCAGAGCATGCCTCCATCGACGATGAGCGTTTGCGCGGTGATGGCGGCGGAAGCCTCCGACGCCAGGAAAAGACAGGGGCCGACCATGTCCTCGGCCACGAGCGAGCGTTTCAGGCATTGCCGGGCGATGCCGCCCTCGACGGCCGCCGCGTCGAGCCACAGGCGCTTCTGCCGTTCGGTCAGCACCATGCCGGGCAGGATGGCGTTGACGCGGATATTGTCCGGGCCGAGCCGGCCGGCGAGCGACTTGGTGAGGCCGACGATGCCGGCCTTGGCGGTGGCATAGGCGGGCAGCTCGCCCATGTTGAGCAGGAAGGCGATGGAGGAGAAGCCGACGATCGACCCGCCGCCGGCCCTGCGCATATGCGGCGCGGCGGCCTGGGCGGCGAAGAAGTGATGGCGCAGATTGACCGCCTGGTTATCGTCCCAGAAGTCGGGCTCGACGGTCTCCATCTCGTGCCGGTCGTCGCGCGCCGCGTTGTTGACGAGGACGCCGAGGCCGCCGAGCGCCGCCGCGGCTTCCTCGACCGCCGCGCGCAACGCATCGATGTCGCGCAGGTCCCTCTTTATATAATGCGGCAGATGCGCGGCCTTGCCCTCCAGCGTGGAAACAAGCGTGCGGCTCTCCGCCTCGGCGATGTCGAGGAAGGCGACCCGCGCGCCCTCGCTCGCGAACCCCGCCACCAGCGCCGCGCCGATGCCCGAGCCGCCGCCGGTGACGAGCACGCCCTTGCCCGCAAGGTCCGGATAGCGGCCCGCCATCGCTGCGCTCCTAAAGATTGTTCCATTATTTGGAACTGAGTTTGATTATTCGGAATTATTCCGCTATCATGCCTTCCTGTCAAGAGATCGGCGAGGATGCGGCAATGGCGGCGGAAACGGAAGGGGAGGGCGGCACCGGCACGCTCGGCAAGGCGATGGCCGTGCTGGAGACGGTGGCGCTTGCCGACAGGCCGATGCGCTTCACCGATGTGCTCGCCGTCAGCGGCCAGCCGCGCGGCACGCTGCACCGCCAGCTTTCCCATCTGGTGCAGGAGGGGCTGCTGGAGCTGCGGCCGGACCATGCCTATGTACCGGGCCTGCGCCTTCTCAAGCTCGCCTCGGCCAGTTGGGCGCGCAACGAGTTCCGCGCCGTCGCCGCCCCCTTCCTCGAGGCGCTGCACCGGCAAACCGGCGAGACCGTGCATCTCGGCGTGCTGCGCGGGCGGGAGATCATCTATCTCGACAAGGTGGAGAGCCGGCAGGCCGTGCGGATGAATTCGCAGATCGGCAACGCCTCGCCGGCCTATTGCACCGGCGTCGGCAAGGCCGCGCTCTCGGCGCTGGACGACGGGGCGCTGGAGACGATTCTCGAGGGGCTGGAATTCCGCCGCTTCACGCCGCAGACCATCACCGACCGTGCGTCCCTGCTGACGGAGCTGGCCGCGATCCGCGGGAGCGGCATCGCCTTCGACCGCGAGGAGCACGAGCCGGGCATCCGCTGCGTCGCCGCGCCGCTCGTCGATGCCGGTCGGGCGCTCGTCGCCGGCGTCTCAGTCACCGGGCCGGCCTATCGGGTGGGCCAGCAGCAGCTCGACGACTGGGCGCCGCATGTGCGCCGCGCCGCCCGGGCGATCATGGAGGAACTGTCGGCGCGGCTGGGTCCGCAACGGTAAGTCGATTGTGCGGTGCCCTCTGGGAGCGCAGGGTTGTCTTATCTGCCTATTTTACGGTAAATTAAAAAATCGCGCTGGACGTGGATTGGGGCCGCCATTAGCTTCCCTCACGACCATCCAGGGGATGCGTCGCTCACCGCGACTTGAGGCGTGGTTCTCTAACATACTTGCATTGGGATACGGGGGTTCCTGAGGCAGGCAAGTGCATTGTGCGGGCGGATCACGCCGCGCGGTCGCGTGCGTTGCTGAAGGAAGATGAAGATGGCGGATCGATTCCATACGATATCTGCGCAGTTCCCTCGATGGGGATCGGGCGCGACGGCCTCGCAGGACGACGTCGTCGAGATGCTGGACGGCATCGTGCGGCGCTACGGCTTCCGCGGCTACCTGCTGATCAACATACCGTCCGAAACCTCCACCGATTTCTCCTCCAACGTCCTCATGACGTCCTGGCCGGACGAGATGATCGAGACCTACGACGATGCCGGCCTGATCTACGGCAGCCCGGTCATCGAGCGCCTGCGCCAGAGCACCAATCCCTTCACCTACGACGCGGAGCGCACGAACCGCTGCCGCGCCGACGGCAAGGCGGCGATCGCCGCGGCGCTGTTCGAGCGGCACGGCCTGGCGCGCGGGGCCTATTTCCCGGCGCACAATTCGGCGGGCCTGCGCGGCGCGCTCGCCTTCGGCGGCACGCGCGAGGCGCTCGATCCGCGCGAGATGGCCGAGCTCAACGCGGTGGCGAACCTCATCTTCACCGAGGTGCTGGAACTGCGCGCCGGCCGCCGGCAGAACGTCTCTCTGTCGCGTCGCGAGGTGGAGTGTCTGTCCTGGGCCTCGGCCGGCAAGACCAGCGTGGAGATGTCCGAGATCCTCGGCCTCTCCGAATATACGGTCAATCATTACCTCAACCGTGCGACGCGCAAGCTCGACGCGGTCAACCGGGTTCAGGCGGTCGTCAAGGCGATCCGCGCCGGACTTTTGAACTGATGCATAAAAAACCTTGCAGCTTTGTGGAATGTGCGCGGTCCCGCTCCAATTGCGTGAAGGTAAGGAAAAAACATTGCGGGGCACCATGACGGCTGACGAAACCAGCGGGAGCGAGAAGCAGCTTCACGACGAAGGCGCTGAAGTGGCCGCGCTCGAGACGCAGTTCGATATCGTGCGCTACATGCGGCGCAAGTGCGAGGAATACGGCCTGCGCCACTTCATCGTCTTCACCCTGCCGGGCTTCGAGGCGGAGAAGCTCTCGGCCTATTCCATCGTCAGCAACTGGCCGCAGGAGATCATGGCGAAATACGACGCGCTGCGCATGGTGCGCCACAGTGCCGGGATCCGTAAGCTGCGACTGACCACGGTCCCGTTCTCCTACGACATGCGCGAATGGATCGGCGAATCCTCCGAGACCGTCGATTTCAGCGAGCTGCTGACGCTCCTCACCGGCCACGGCATGCTGGTCGGCCATTTCTTCCCGGTCCACGATGCGCTCGGCAACCGCGGCGCGGTCGTCTGGAGCGGGGAGAGCGCGGCGCTGGGCCGCGAGGACCGCCTGATGCTGCAGATGATCTCGGTCCATCTCTTCAACCGGCTGGCCGAGATCGGCTCGGCCTGGAAAACCGGCCAGGTGGTGCTCACCGACCGCGAAATCCAGTGTCTCTCCTGGACGGCGGCGGGCAAGACGAGCCTGGAGATCGCCGAGATCCTCGGCCTGTCCGAGCATACGGTGAACCACTACCTCAACCAGGTCACGCGCAAGCTGGAGGCGGTCAACCGCACCCAGGCCGTCGTCAAGGCCATTCGTCGCGGATTGATTGCCTAATCGCAAAGTCGGCGCGGTAAATTCGTTTGGCGGCGGCCCCTCCCTGCACTATCTACGGGAAAACGCTGGTGCTGCGACGAGGGTTCTCATGACGGATGTAAGCAAGGAACAGGTGCTGGAACGGCTGCGCACGGTGCGCGGGCCGGACATGGACGGCAACATC
>JBDHSZ010000032.1:0-25799 GCA_039812945.1 Shinella sp. | reverse complement strand
TTGCCGGAATGGAAGCCTACTCAGAAAGGGGTGCTGAATGGCCCGCAATACGCTGCCGTCGATTACGGCTGGAGAAGGTGGTCTCAACCGCTATCTCGATGAAATCCGCAAGTTTCCGATGCTTGAGCCGCAGCAGGAATACATGCTCGCCAAGCGTTACCAGGAGCACGGCGACCGCAACGCCGCCCACGAGCTCGTGACGAGCCATCTTCGTCTCGTGGCGAAGATCGCCATGGGCTATCGCGGCTACGGCCTGCCGATCGGCGAAGTCATCTCCGAGGGCAATGTCGGCCTGATGCAGGCCGTCAAGAAATTCGACCCGGAGCGCGGCTTCCGCCTCGCGACCTATGCCATGTGGTGGATCAAGGCCTCGATCCAGGAATATATCCTGCGCTCGTGGTCGCTGGTGAAGATGGGCACGACCGCCAACCAGAAGCGGCTGTTCTTCAACCTGCGCCGCATGAAGGGCAAGATCCAGGCGATCGAGGACGGCGACCTTCGCCCCGACCAAGTCAAGGAGATCGCGACCAAGCTGAAGGTCTCGGAGGACGAGGTCGTCTCGATGAACCGCCGCCTTTCCGGCGACGCCTCGCTCAACGCGCCGATCAAGGCCGGCGAAGGCGAGAGCGGCCAATGGCAGGACTGGCTCGTCGACGACCATGACAGCCAGGAAGCGACGCTGATCGAGCAGGACGAGCTCGACACCCGCCGCGCCATGCTGGCCCGCGCCATGGGCGTGCTGAACGACCGCGAGCGCCGCATCTTCGAGGCCCGCCGCCTCGCCGAGGACCCGGTGACGCTGGAGGAACTCTCCAGCGAATTCGACATCAGCCGCGAGCGCGTCCGCCAGATCGAGGTCCGCGCCTTCGAGAAGGTGCAGGAAGCGGTGCAGAAATACGCGGCCGAACAGGCCCGCGCCGTGCGCGTCATCGAAGACGCATAACCCGCACCGACAGTCACAACGACAGAAGGCCCGGCAGCAATGCCGGGCCTTCGGTTTTTCGACAACCCCGCTCCACCCGCTTTCGTCATCCTCGGCCTTGTCCCGAGCATGACGGACGAACGGCCTGCGCCCTTGCCAGCAGCATGAAGGCCCGGCATCGCTGCCGGGCCTTTCTTAGGATTCTACTGGCTGTTCGCGCTGCCGAGGCTCGCCCAGGCCTTCATCACCTTGTCGAAGGCCTCCGCGCCGGCAGCGCCCTTGTCGAGCGTCAGCAGCGCGCGGCGGCCGTTGCGATAGGTGATCGGAATGTCGATCCAGGTGCGGGTGCGCAGCAGTTCCGTGTTCCTGGCGATCGCCTCGGGGAAGTCGTTGAGCGCGATCATGTGGAAATCGTCGGTGATCTTCGCCGGCACGGCGATCAGCGCGTCGCCGCGGTCCTGCTCGGTCCGCTTCATCGCCACGCGCTGCACGCTTTCGATGCCGCCGCCCTCGAAATTCTCCGGCAGCGAGAAGACGAGCTCGATGATATGGCTCGCCGGCAGGGACCGGTCCACGTTGCGGCGGAAGGTCACCAGCGCCGTCAGGCCCTTCGTCGGCACGTTGATCTGCGCGCGCACGACCGGTTCCGCCTTGGCGTCGCCGCCCGGCGATTCCTCGGCGGTCGACCAGGCGACCGTGCCCTCGATCGCCGTCGGTCCCGTCTGGCCGAGGCGCTCCTCGTAGAGGAACATCTTCTGCGTCACGCCGATACCCGCCGCCTGATCGCCGGACGCGCCCGGGGTCTGCGTGCCGGTCGTCGTCGCGGTGTCCGTGCCGGCGGGGGTCTGCGCGCCTCCGGCCGCCGGGGTCTGGCCGTCCTCGGCCGCGACGCCGGCCGCCTCCGTGGTCTGGGCGGCGACGGACTTGCCCTCTTCCGTCCCATTGCCCTCGAGCGCCGGCGCGGGACCTTGATCCACTTCCGAACCGTCGGTGAGCAGGCGCTGGGTGAACTTGCCGCCGTTCTGCGCGGCGGAGGCGATCTCGGTATTCGCCGCGGTGCCGCCATCGGCCGTCTGCGCGGTGCCGGACGGCGTGGTCTCCGCCGGCAGGCTGCGCCCGCCTTCGGCCGTATCGCCCGTCGGCGGCGTCTCGGCCGGCGTGTCCGTCGAGGGCCCGGTGAGAGCCGCGACCTGCGCGCCGACCCAATCGTCCACCGCATCGCGGTTCAACCAATAGGCGGCGCCCGCACCGCCGACGACGGCAAGAAGCGCGACCGTCGCGACAAGCGCGCCGAGTTTGCGGCGCGGCTTGCGCGGCTCGGTCCGGAAGGAGCGCTGCGGCGCGCGCGCCGTCTCGGCCGCGACGGCATCGGCCGCCGAGGCCGTCTCCGCCGCAAGGCCGGCATCCGCATCCGCCTTCGGCACGAAGCCGATCAGGTCGTCGAGATCGTTCCAGTCGTTCTTCTGCCCGGCCTCCGCCGCCCGGGCCTCGGGCTCGACCGTCTTGTCGCCCGGCCATTCCCAGGCGAGCGGATCGGGCGTCACCGCGGCCGGCTGTTCGTGGCTCTGCGTGACGGCGGCGGCGGCCGTGGTCGCCTCGTGCCAGTCCCATTGCGCTTCAGTGGCCGGCATGCTGGCTTCGGCCACCGGTTCGGCCTGCGGCAGTTCCTCGTCATGAACCGGGAAGACCTGCGGTTCGGGCTCGTGCACCTCGACCGTCTCGGCGCCCGCTTCGCCGGTCACGTCCTGCTCCGGCTCGTGCCAGGAGGGAACGTAGTCGGCCGCCGGCTCCGCCTCGACATGCCAGGACGGCTCGGCATGGGCCTCGACCTGGACCGGCTCGACATGGGCGGCCTGCTCCTCCGCAAGAGGCTCCGCCACAGGCTCGACGGCAGCCACCGCCAAGGGCTCTTCATCGAGCGGCTCTTCGGCAACCGGTTCCTCGGCAACGGGCTCCGCGACGACTGGCTCTTCGACGAGGTGTTCTTCCTGAGCGACCGGTTCTTCGGTGGCGGGCTCCTCGACGGCAGGCTCCACGAACGGAGCCTCTTCCGCAGGATGCTCCACGGCGGGCTCGACGTAGGGCTCCGGCTCCGCATGAGGTTCTGCGGGCTCCGCCTCAACGACGGCTTCCTCCTGCACGACCTCCTCGACGGGCTCGAGCAAGGGCTCCTCGGCGGGAAGCGCCTCGGCGTGGTCGCTCTCGACATCGGTGATCGCGGCTTCCAGCTTGTCGAGCTGGCGCTTCATGAGTTCATCCGAAGGGCGCGGGTTCATGGATTCGAGCTGCCGGCGGACGGCGCCGCGGGCCTTCTCGTAAACCTTCTGCCGCATCTCGGCATTGTTGTCCGAGAGGCCGTCCACGGCCCTTCGAATGACTGCTACAAAATCCGCCATCAGAACTTTCCGTCGTGTCCGCGTGCTATCTCATTGGAATAGGTCGCGGAACTGGTGTTGAGCTTGAGATTAGTCCTCAAACGGGTCGGTCACAAGTATGGTGTCGTCGCGCTCCGGGCTGGTCGAGAGCAGGGCGACGGGCGCGCCGATCAGTTCCTCGACCTGGCGGACATACTTGATCGCCTGGGCCGGCAGGTCCGCCCATTTGCGCGCGCCGACCGTCGATTCCTTCCAGCCTTCCAGCGTGACGTAGATCGGCTCGACGCGGGCCTGCTGGCCCTGGCTTGCCGGCAGGTGGTCGATCTCCTCGCCGTCCAGCCTGTAGCCGACGCAGATCTTCAGTTCGTCGAGGCCGTCCAGCACGTCGAGCTTGGTGAGCGCGATGCCGGTGATGCCGTTGGTGGCGACCGACTGGCGCACCAGCGCCGCGTCGAACCAGCCGCAACGGCGCTTGCGGCCCGTCACGGTGCCGAATTCATGGCCCTTCTCGCCGAGGAACTGGCCGATCTCGTCGGTGAGCTCCGTCGGGAACGGGCCTTCGCCGACGCGCGTCGTATAGGCCTTGGTGATGCCGAGGACATAGCCGAGCGAGCCCGGGCCCATGCCCGAACCGGCGGCGGCCTGGCCGGCCACCGTGTTCGACGAGGTGACGAAGGGATAGGTGCCGTGGTCGATGTCGAGCAGCGAGCCCTGCGCGCCCTCGAACAGGATGCGCGCGCCGCGGCGGCGCTCCTTGTCGAGCATCAGCCAGACCGTCTCGCGGTAGGGCAGCACGCGGTCGGCGACCGAGGTCAGCTCCTGCATGATCGTCTCGTGCGAGATCTCCGCCTCGCCGAGACCGCGGCG
This sequence comes from Shinella sp., assembly GCA_039812945.1. Taxonomy (GTDB): domain Bacteria; phylum Pseudomonadota; class Alphaproteobacteria; order Rhizobiales; family Rhizobiaceae; genus Shinella. The sequence goes on along the minus strand of JBDHSZ010000032.1, from coordinate 21,635 downwards.
CAGCGCGTTGTGGTGCGTCAGGAGGCGCTCGACCTTGCCGGAAAGCGTCTCGACATCGGCGAGGTCCATCACGCGGATGGCGCGGCGGCCGACCTTGTCCTCGTAGGCCGGGCCGATGCCGCGGCGCGTCGTGCCGATCTTGACGCCGGAATTGGAATTGGAGGCGGCGTCCTCGCGGATGCCGTCGAGCTCGCGGTGCAGGGAAAGGATCAGCGTGGCATTGTCGGCGATGCGCAGGTTTTCCGGCGAGATCGTCACGCCCTGCTTTTCCAGCTTGTCGATCTCGGCGATCAGCGCATGCGGATCGACCACGACGCCGTTGCCGATGACCGCCATCTTGCCGGGGCGCACGACGCCGGACGGCAGCAGCGAGAGCTTGTAGCTGGTGCCGTCGATGACGAGCGTGTGGCCGGCATTGTGGCCGCCCTGGAAGCGCACCACGATATCGGCGCGCTCGGAAAGCCAGTCGACAATCTTGCCCTTGCCTTCGTCACCCCATTGCGATCCGATCACCACGACGTTCGTCATTTCATCTTTCCCGTTTTCGCGCACGCGCGCCTTGCTGTTGCGCGCACATGCGCGTGCGCCTGACTTCAAACCCGTGCACCTATACTGTGTTGTCTTTGCGAATGCGACCCTGTTATGACGGCCGCCATCCGCTTTTTGCATGACATTGCGCGGTTTTTCGCCTTATCTGTGGCGCCCGAAGGCGCGCCGCGGGCACGCCGTTCCACCATCCCGGACAGAGCCGCCTTGAACAGCAGAGCCTATTTCTACCTCACGGTCACGTCGCTCTTCTGGGGCGGCAACTCGGTCGCCGGCAAGCTGGCGGTCGGCCATGTCAGCCCCATGGTGCTGACGACCTTCCGCTGGATCGTCGCGCTCCTCGTCATCCTCGCCCTGATGGCACCGCAGGTCAGGCGCGACTGGCCGGTCATCCGCCGGCACTGGCTGCAATTGCTGCTCTACGGCGTCTTCGGCTTCACCGCCTTCAACGCCCTGCTCTACACGGCGCTCGGCTATACCAGCGCCATCAACGCCGTCATCGAGCAGGCCGGCATCCCCATGCTGATCTTCGTCTTCAACTTCGTGCTGTTCCGCATCCAGGCGTCGATCGCGCAGGTGATCGGCTTCTCCGTGACGCTCGCCGGCGTCCTGCTGACGGCCGCCCATGGCGAGTTCTCGGCGCTCGCCGAGCTCCAGTTCAATTTCGGCGATGCGCTGATGCTGCTCGCCTGCATCGTCTATGCCGGCTACACCGTCTCGCTGCGCTGGAAGCCGGACCTGCACTGGCAGAGCTTCATCGCCGCCCCCGCCTTCGGCGCGCTGCTGAGCGCCGTCCCGCTCTTCATCTGGGAACTGGCGAAGGACAACGCGATCTTCCCCGATGCGACCGGCTGGGCCATCGTGATCTATGCCGGCATTTTCCCCTCGCTGCTCTCGCAGGTGCTCTATGTGCGCGGCGTCGAGATGATCGGCGCCAACCGCGCCGGCCTCTTCATCAACGCCATTCCGGTGTTCGGCACGCTGCTTTCCGTCGTCCTCGTCGGCGAGCGGCTGCACCCGTTCCACGTCGCCGCCCTGCTCCTCGTGCTCGGCGGCATCGCCATCGCCGAATGGGGACGGCCGAAGAAGGGCTGAGGTCTGCCCAGCCCCGCCGGGGCGTGTCAAAGCGCCAGGATGGCCCGCGCGAGATCGGCGTTGTCGACGATATCCGCCGCCTCCTCGGTGTCGAACCAGCTCCGCATCCTCTGGCTGCGCTCCGGCCAGTTGGTGAGCGTGCCGCGCACGCGAAGGCCGAACACCGTCACATGGCAGTCCTGCAGCCCGCCATGGGCCGTCTGGCGGACATAGTCGTAGTCGACCAGCGGATGCGTTTGGATGTCGCCGATCACGCCCGCCTCCTCGAAGGCGTCCATCGCGGCGGAAAGGTAGGGCGGCCGGTCGCTCGCCGGCCGTCCTTTCGGAACGATCCAGCGGCCGCGCCCGATCGACGTCACCAGCAGGATGCGCGTGCGCCCGCGCGGGTCCTTGCGCCAGGGGAGCGCGCCATACTGCCGCAACGGACCTTCGGCGGCGGCGCTCGCCGGTCGCTCCATGACCGCGCCACTCATGGCCGTGCTCCCGCCCGGCCGGCATGGATACCGGCATGGACGACGCTCGGGCGCTTGCACCACGGGCAGCGCCGCGCGGCGCGCGGCAGGGGACGATTGCAGGAAATGCATGAACGCGGATGTGGGGATTGTCTCACGGAAACGCTCCATTCGGGCGGGCGCGAGGGCGCCGCTGAAATGAACCGCTAACTTCGAAATTCCCGGAGCAGACGATGCGCGGCGATCAGAAATGGAAAAGGGTGCCGCTCCGGGACGAAGAGCGTGCTTCGCCGGCGAGCCTCGACATCTTTATGAACGTTTCCATGCACATGAAGACAAGATAGGCCTGCCCGCCGGCCAATTCAAGAGACCCGCCGCTGCGGCATTTTTTCTTTTTTTTCAGATATTTGACTTTCCCTCCCCGCTGGCCGATACTGGCTCCATGAATACGTTCCGCGTCTGCCATGGACACCGGCCCCGTCTCCTGACGGGCTCCTAGCCCTGGCCGGTCGATCCGCCCCGGCGGAGACCGTCCAGGGAATGCTTTCGCACGCCTTTTCCGAATGCTCACCGGCCTGTTCGCCGCCTTGACGGCGGTGGGACAACCGCGAGCACCAGTCGGATCGGTTCGCATAAGAGCCTGCTGGAGACCGTATTGGACAATCTCGCCCTGTTTCGCGCCATGGACATATCCCTGGCGGCCATCGTGCCGCACAAGGAGGCCGCGCTCGCCCTCGCCGCCGACCGCCTGTCGGAAAAGGCCGGCATGGGATACGAGGACGTCAAGGCCGCGCTCGCCGCGCGCGAAGCGCTCGGCCCGACCGCCCTCGGGCGCGGCGCCGCCCTGCCCCATGCCCTGGCGCGGGAATGCCTGCGGCCCGCCTGCGCCCTCATCGGCCTTGCCCGGCCGATCGATTTCGACGCGCCGGACGACAGCGGCGTCGACGTGGTGCTGGCGCTGGTCTGGCCGGAAAGCGCGGCGCAGGATTTCCTCCGCCATACCTCGCTGCTCGGCCGCATCCTCCTCGATCCGGCGGTCCTCGACGCGGTGCGCGGCGGCGCCGCGCCCGGCCTCATCCGCAGCCTTTTCCGTTCCCGCGCCGGCGCCCTCGCCCCGGCCGGCCCGCCGCGTCACCGCCCGGCCGGCCATGTCCCGGGGTTGCCGCGCCCCTAGGCGCCGGCAACCCGAAACACCGCCCCGGAACAGGAACATCCGGCCGCGACAAGGCCGGCGACACATTGCAAGGAAGAGACATGACCCTCTGGACGGAACTGGCGCGGACCACCAATGCGGCCGGCGACGAAATCCTCCTTCGCCGCAAGGGCGATATCCACGAGATCCGCTTCAACGGGCTGGAGCTGATGTCCAACCTCAACCACCGTTCCGAGACGGTGCTGGCGGAGCGCAGCCTCCGGCTGCACGGCCGCCCGGTGCGGCGCGTGCTGATCGGCGGGCTCGGCATGGGCTTCACGCTGCGCACGGCGCTCGACTGGCTGGGCGAGGACGCCGAGGTGACGGTATGCGAACTGGTGCCGGAGATCGTCGACTGGAACCGGGAGCATATCGGCCACCTTGCCGGCCATCCGCTGCGCGACCGGCGGGTCGACCTTCGCGTCGCCGACGTGCAGGACCTGCTGCAGCAGGCCGGCGGCGGCTACGACGTCATCCTGATGGACACCGACAACGGGCCGGACTTCACCGTGCGCCCGACCAACGAGGCGATCTACAGCGAATGCGGACTGCAATCGGTCCAGCGCCGCCTCGCCCCCGGCGGCATCGCCGCCTTCTGGTCGGCGACGGCCTCGGAGGATTTCGAGGAGCGGCTGGACACGCTTTCCTGGCGCTGGCGGCGCGACGACATCTGCCTCATCGGCGGCCGCGCCGACGCCTTCCACCACATCTATTTCGCCGGTGACGACCTGCCGGAAGGCCGGCCCTCGCCGCGCCGTCTTTCGGCAATGGCGGGGACAGGCGCGTCACCGGCGGGATGAACCGTGCCCGCCCCTGACCGGGGCGCTCCCGGCGATCACGCGGTTTCGATCGCCCTGAGCCAGATGCCGACGGCCACGGCGCCGCCGTCGGGGTGCCCGACGGCGCGCTCGCCGAGATAGCTTGCCCGGCCGAGGCGCGGCTTCATCCCCCGGGTCGCCTCGGCCCCGGCGATCCCCGCCGCGACGGCCGCCTTCCAGGCCTCGCCGGCCGGACGCCCCTCCGCCAGCCTGTCCCTGAAGGTTTGCGCGGCCGGGTGCAGCGCATCGATCATCGTCCGGTCGCCCGGCGCGGCCCCGCCCAGTTCCGACACCGCCGCGACGGCCGCGACGAAGGCCTCGGCCATCTGCGCCGCCGTCGGCGCGTCGATCCCGGCAAGATGGCGCGAGGCGCGCATCAGGCCGGTAGCGTAGAACGGGCCGGAGCTGCCGCCGATCGCCCGGCGCATCGCATTGCCCATGGCCATCAGGCCCTCGGCGACGTCGCCGAAGCTTTCCCCGGCAAGCGCCAGCACCGCTTCGCCGCCGCGCACCATGCTCGCCCCGAGATCGCCGTCACCGGTGATGCTGTCCAGCTCCGTCAATTGCGGCTCGGCGGCGATCAGGGCCTGCGCCGCGGCTTCGGCGACCTTTCTGAGGCGTTCACCGGCCGCCGTCGATTTCGCGGCGGACGCCGCGCGCGCGTCGACCTTCGCCGACGGCAGCACCCGGTCGCGGTTCACCGCGCCGCCCCGCGGCCAGGCGCCTGCATCGGTCGGCGCATCGACCAGCGCCAGCGCCGCGTCGTCGACCTGCATCACCGAGAGCGAGAAGCCCGGCATGTCGAGGGCCGACAGGAAGGTTCCCGCCCAGGCCCGCTCCACCGTCACCCCCTTGCGCTCGAGAAACGCCACGGCCGCGCGGGCGACGATGGAAAGCTCCATCGGCGGCGTCGATCCGAGGCCGTTGACCAGCAGCGCCACGCGGTCGCCGCCCTTGAGCTTTCCGTCCGCCTCGATCGTCTCGAGGACGAGCGTGGTCAGCTCGTCCACCGCGGCGATCGGCATCCTGCGCACGCCCTGCTCGCCGTGGATGCCGAGCCCGACCTCGATCTCCTCCTCGCCGAGCACGAAGCCCGGCTTGCCGACCGAGGGCAAGGTGCACGAGCCCAGCGAGATCCCCATCGAGGACAGGTTCCCGGCCGCCGAGCGCGCGATCCGCGCGACCTCCGCGAGCGGCAGGCCCTGCTCCGCCGCCGCGCCGGCCAGCTTATGGACCAGCACCGTCCCGGCGATGCCGCGCCGGCGGTCGGCCGGGACCGTGTCCTTCAGCGCCACGTCGTCGGCGACGACGACGATCTCGACCGGAATTCCCTCCGCGCGCGCCAGCTCGGCCGCAAGGCCGAAGTTCAACCGGTCGCCGGTGTAGTTCTTGACGATCACCACCGCGCCCGCCGGCCCGGCCGAGGCGCGGATGCCGGCGAGGACCGCATCGGTGCTGGGCGAGGTGAAGACGTCGCCGGCGACCGCCGCCGTCAGCATGCCGCTGCCGACATAGCCGGCATGCGCCGGCTCGTGGCCGCTGCCGCCGCCGGACAGGACGGCGACCTTGCGCCCCCCGGCTTCCGGAAGGCCCGAGCGGATCACCACGTTCTCGTCCGCCAGCAGGACCGTCGCCGGGCTCAGCGCGACCACGCCCTCCAGCATGTCGCGCACGACGCTCGACGGATCGTTGATCAGCTTCTTCATGATGTCGCCTCCTCGGAAGGTTCAGTGGGCCGGCGCCAGGACGGAGCGCTCGCTTGCGGGATCGAAAGCATGGATGCTGCCGGGTCGATGGACAAGGGTGATCTCCCGGCCGATCTCGATGCTCGGGCCGCGCTCGAACTGGGCGGAGATGAGGCCGCCGCCGACGGAGACCTGGATCATGACCTGCGAGCCGAGCGGCTCGACGAGCTCGATGCGGCCGGTGATCGTGCCGCCGCTGCCCGATGCCCCGGCGGCCTGCGGCGTCAGATGCTCGGGGCGGACGCCCGCTATCACGGCGCCGGTGCGCGCGTGCAGGGCATCGGCGACGGCGCCGGCCGGCAGCAGCCGGACGCCCTGCGCGACCAGCGCGCCGTTCTCGACGGTCGTGTCGATGAAATTCATCGGCGGGCTGCCGATGAAGCCGGCGACGAAGGTGTTGACCGGCGTGTCGTAGATGTTCTGCGGCGTATCGATCTGCTGCGCGATGCCGCCGCGCATCACGACGATGCGGTGGCCCATGGTGAGCGCTTCCAACTGGTCGTGCGTAACGTAGAAGGTGGTGATCTTGAGGCGGCGGCAGAGCTTGACGATCTCGGCCCGCATCTCGATGCGCAGCTTCGCGTCGAGGTTCGACAGCGGCTCGTCCATCAGGAAGACGCGCGGCTCGCGGACGATCGCGCGGCCCAGCGCGACGCGCTGCCGCTGCCCGCCGGACAGCGCGGCCGGCTTGCGTTCGAGGAGGCTCTCGATGTCCAGCGCCTTGGCGGTCTTGCGCACCTGCGCCTCGATCCGGTCGTTCGGCCATTTGCGCACCCTGAGGCAGAACGCCATGTTCTCGAACACCGTGAGATGCGGATAGAGCGCATAGTTCTGGAACACCATGGCGACGTCGCGCTCGGACGGCGTCTGCTCCGTCACGTCCTCGCCGTCGATGCGGATCGCGCCGGAGGTGGAGCCTTCGAGGCCGGCGATCATGCGCATCGTCGTCGTCTTGCCGCAGCCCGACGGGCCGACGAGGACGACGAATTCCCCATCCTCGGTGGTGAGGTTGAGATTGTCGACCGCATTGAACGAGCCGAAGGACTTGTTCAGATTTTCAATGGCTATGACGGACATGAATTCCTCCCTTGAGCCTGTGAGCCGGCGGCCTCAATTCCCGTCCGCCCGGCCGTCCGCGGCGTCGAAGGACGCCCGATACGTTTCCTGATAGAATTTCGCCCAGCGCGGGTCCGGATCGATGGTCCGCGTGGTGACGCCCGCGCTGAAATCGACGTCCTCCCCGAGCCCCTCCGCCGCAAGCAGCGCCGCCCCGACGACGGCCGGTTCCTGCTCGCTCAGCACATGCAGGCAAGTCCCGAAGATGCTCGCCCGCAGTTCCAGCAGGCTGCGCGAACGGCTCCAGCCGCCCGTCGCATAGATCTCCGTGCCGCGGACGCCCGCCCGGCCCATATGGTCGAACATCCTGCGCGCCGTCACGCCGGCCACCTCGAGGACGGAGCGGGCGTCGGCGTCCGCCGGCAGATCCTCCAGCCGCGCATTGAAGCCCGGTTCGCCGGGCAGCCGCGGAAGCGCCAGGATCGCGCGGATATCGACGCCCCGGGCCTCAAGGCTCCGGACCGCCGAGGAGAATTCGAAGACGCCGAGGCAGGCGATGCCGCTCCTCGCCCGGACGGGAACGGTGAAGGCGAGATAGGGGTCGAAGCGATCGAGCGCGAATGCCGGCGTCTCGCCGTAGACGACATTGGCCGTGCCGATCGAATCCACCCGCGCGCGCGGATCGATCCGCTGGATCATCGCCGCCGCGACGGGGTGGTCGTGCCCGCCGGCCACGACGAGCGTGCCGCCGCTGACCGCGCCCGACGCGCGCAGCGCGCCGGCCGCCATCGTGCCGACGACGTCGCCGGCCCGCAGCACCTCGGGAAGCCGCGGCGCGCCGCAGAACCGCAGGAGCCCGTCGAGCCATTCCCGCCGGCCGACGTCATAGCAGCCGGTGCGGGCCGCCAGCGTCTCGCTGATGAACGGCCGGCCCGTCCAGACCGCGGAAGGATAGTCGGTGAGGGCGATCCATGTGCTCCCGCCGGCAAGGAGCGCCGGCTCGTGCCGCCGCAGCGAGAGCCATTTCGCGCCCGTCCGCGTGTGCTCCATCTCGATGCCGGCGCGCGTGGTCGCCGCGGCGCTCGCACGGATTTCGGCGGCTTCGCCGATCGCCCGGCGGTCGTGCCACGGAATGGCGCGGCCGCGCGGGGCAAGGGCGCGGTCGACGCAGATGCCGTCCTCCCCGACCCCGGTCGTGGCGATGGCGGAGAGCGGCCGCGCCTTGCCGGCCGCCGTCCATCCCTCGACGATCAGGGCCTCGATGGCGGCGACGAGGACCGTCGCGTCGACCTCGCCGCTTTCGGTCCGCGGCGTCGGCACCGCGCGGGTCCAGCGCGAGACGCCCGTCTCGTCGACGAGCGAGACCTTCAGGTTGGTCGTCCCGATATCGACGCCGCATACCAGCATTGGGCCTGTCCTCCCGGCGCTCAGGCGAAGCGAAGCTGCGTCTTGATCGACTTGCCGGCCTGCATGCTGCGGACGGCGGCGTCGAAATCCCAGACCGGGAAGCTCTCACCGATCAGGCGCTTGGCCTTGTCGCGGATATCGGGCATCAGTTCCACGGCCGCGCCGAACTTGTCCGCGCAGGAGTTCGAGCCGATGAAGCGCAGCTCCTGCTCGTAGAGCTTGAACGGCACGAACGACGCCTCGGCATGCTCGTCATGGACGCCGACCTGAACGAAGGCCCCGGTCTTCTCGACCAGTTGCAGCCCCTGCCTGAGCGCGGCCGGAACGCCGGCCGCCTCGAAGACGACGTCGAAGCGCGCCGCGCCGAGCTCGTCCGGGCGCACGGCGGCGTCGACGCCGACATCAAGCGCGATGTCGAGCTTGGCGGCGGCCGGGTCGGCGAGCGTCACGCTTCCCGCGCCGTAATGCTTCGCCGCGATGGCGATCAGAAGGCCCATCGTGCCGCCGCCGAGGACCAGCACCTGGCTGTCCCTGACCCCTTGCGAGGACTCGACGGCATGCAGCGCGCAGGCGAGCGGCTCGATGAGCGCCGCGACATCCGCGCCGATCGCCTCGTCCACCTTGAACGCATTGCCGCCGGGAACCGCGACATATTCGGCCGCCGCGCCGGCGCGGCCGACGCCGATCGGCGTCAGGCGCTCGCAAAGGTTCGGCCTTGCGGCCCGGCACCAGCGGCAGGCGCCGCAAAAGACGTTCGGATCGACGGCGACGAAGTCGCCGGCCTTGACGTTGCGCACGTTCCGCCCGACCGCGACGACATGGCCGGCGAACTCGTGGCCCGGGATCACCGGATAGTTCGTTCCGACGAAGCCGTGCCTGAGGATATGCAGGTCGGTGCCGCAGATGCCGCAGCAGGACGGCTTCACCAGCACCTCGTCGTCGGTGATCGCCGGCACCGTCGTCTCGATCACGCTGATCCTGTGGTCCTGGGTGATGCGGACGGCCTGCATCTTGCCGTCGGGCGCGCCGCCGAACAGGGTATCCAAACTCATTTGACTGCTCCGAATGTCAGGCCGCGGGTAAGGCTCTTCTGGGCCAGCCATCCCGCCACGACGACCGGGATGTTGATCAATGTCGCGACGGCCGCGACCTGCGCGGTGTAGAGCTGGCCGAAGCTGAGGAATTTCTGCAGGAAGACGGGCAGCGTGCTGACCGTCGTCGTCAGGTTGACCGCCAGGAAGAACTCGTTCCAGGCGAAGATCGCGCATAGCAGCGCCGTCGAGGCGAGTCCGGGCCTGATGAGCGGCACGATGATCTGGACGATCTCCCGCACCCGCCCGGCGCCGTCGACCTCGACGGCGTCGAACACGTCGCGCGGGATCTCCACCATGAACGAGCGGATCATCCAGATCGCCAGCGGCAGGTTCATCGAGGTGTAGAGGATGATCAGCACCGTCGAGGTGTTCAGGAGGTCGAAGGCGCGGGCGACGAGATAGATCGGGACGATGCCCGCCGCGATGGGCATCATCTTGGTCGAGATGAAGAAGAACAGGACGTCGCGCCACTTCGGGACCGGCCGCACGGTGAGCGCATAGGCGGCCGGCACCGCCAGCACCATGACGATGGCGGTCGAGACGAGCGTCACCAGGACGGAGACCGATGCGAACGAGACGAAATCGTTCTCGAAGATCCGCCGGTAGTGATCGAGCGTCGGCGTGAAGAAGAACTTCGGCGGATAGCTCACCGCGTCCTGCTCCGTCTTGAAGCTGGTCAGGATCATCCAGGCGATCGGGGCGAACATGATCAGCGTGCCGGCCCAGGTGAGGACGGTCAGCAGCAGATCGAGGACACTGCGGCGTTGGCGGGTCATGCTCGGCCTCCCTCCTTGAAGATGCCGGAGACGATGCGCAGCATCGGGATGGTCAGCGCCATGGCGAGCGCCAGCGAGATCATGCCGAAGGCCGAGGCGCGCCCCAGGTCGAAGGCGCTGAACGCCTCCAGATAGACATAGTAGGACAGGTTGGTGGTCGCATAGGCCGGGCCGCCATTGGTGAGGATCGCGATCGCGGCGAAGTTCTCCAGCACGTACATCGCGACGAGCAGGCCTGTCAGCTCGATGAAGGGGCGCAGATGCGGCAGCATGAGACGGCGGAACGTATAGAAACGGCCCGCCCCGTCAACCTGCGCGGCTTCCGCGACCTCCGTGGGGAACGACTGCATGCCGGCCAGCAGGATCAGCAGCGAGAACGCCGACCATTGCCAGGTCGTCAGGATGATGATCGTCAGCTTGGGATACTGGCTGATCCAGTTGATGCGGCCGATGCCCAGGTCGTCGGTGATCCAGCCGAGGATACCGAAGGTCGGATCGTAGACGCCGGTCTTCCAGAACAGCGCCGCGGCGACGGGCATGATGAAGAACGGCGTGATGGCCAGCGTCCGCGCGATGGTCCGCCCGCGGAACTCGCGGTTGAGGCCGGCGGCGAGCAGCCCGCCGATCACGACGGAGGCGACCACGATCGAGAAGGTGATGATCGCGGTATTGGCGATCGCCTTCAGGAAGACGGCGTCGCCGGCGGCGTTGATGAAGTTGCGAAACCACACGAAGCGCGGCGCGTTGGTGGAAACGAGATTCCAGCGCTGCAGGCTGTAGTAGAAGGTGATGACGAACGGTAGCTGCGTGACCGAGATCACGAATATCAGGGCCGGCAGGAGCGGGAGCCGGTCCCACCATCCTTTGGCGACGTTCCGGCGGGCGCCCGCCTTATGCCCGCCCGATAGCGAAGTCGATGTCATGTTTTCCATCCGCGAGAACGATGCCGGGAGTTCGGGCGGGCCGCCGGGAGGAGACGGCCCGCCCGGGCGCGGTTACTTGATGTAGCCCGCGTCCTCCATGATCTCCTTGATCTTCGCCTCACTCGCCGCGATCGCGTCGTCGGCGCTCATCTGGCCGCTGATCGCGCCTGCCAGTTGCTGCGAGGTGAAGTCGCCGATCTGCTCGAATTCCGGGATCGTGACATACTGCACGCCCGTATAGGGGACCGGATCGATCGTCGGCTTCAAGGGGTTGGCGGCGTTGATCGACTTGAGCGTCAGCTCGGCATAGTCCTTCGTCGCCGCCTCGTATTCGGCGAGCTTGTAGGTGGATTCGCGCGAGCCCGGAGGAACCGTGCCCCAGCCGGCCTTCTCGCCGGCGAGCTTGATATAGTCCTCGCTGGTCAGCCAGGAAACGAGCTTCCAGGCCGCATCCTGATGCTTGCTCGTGGTCGGGATCGAAAGGCCCCAGGCCCAGAGCCAGCCCGAGCCGGGCTTTTCCTTGATCGGCGCCAGCGCGAAGCCGACATTGCCCTTGACCTCGTCATTGGCCTGGTCGATCACCGGGCCGGCGAAGACCGTATCGTCGTACCACATCGCGGTCTTGCCCTGGGTGAAGAGCTGCAGGCATTCCTGCCAGCCGTCCTTCGCCGCGTCGGGCTGGCCGTGCTCGCGAAGGAGCGTGACGTAGAAATTGATCGCTTCCCGGCTCTTCTCCGCGCTGAGCTGCGGTTGCCAGTTCTCGTCGAACCAGCGGCCGCCGAAGGTGTTGATGACGGTGGTCAGCGGCGCGAGGCTCTGGCCCCAGCCCGGAATGCCGCGCAGGCAGATGCCCGACACGTTCTTGGCGTCGTCGTCGAGCTTGGCGGCGAAATCGGCGATCTGGTCCCAGGTCGGCTGTTCCGGCATCGTGAGGCCGGCCTTTTCGAACAGGTCCTTGCGGTAGAACATGAACGACGACGAGCCGTAGAACGGCGTCGCATACATGTCGCCCTTGAAGGAGACCAGGTCGCGGATCGGCGTCAGGAGATCGTCCGCGTGCCATTCGCTGTCCTTGGCGACATAGTCCTTGCTGAGATTGGTGATCCAGCCCTTTTCCGCCCATAGCGGGACCTCGTAGGCGCCGATCATGACGACGTCGAACTGGCCGGACTTCGTCGCCACGTCCTTCAGGACGGTCGGACGGAGCTGGTTCTCCGGCAGCGTCTGGAACTTCACCTTGATGTCGGGATACTTGGCATAGAAGTTGTCGATCAGCTTTGCCGCCGTCTCCATCTGCGGGTTCGCCGCGAGCGCGACCGTCAGGGTCACTTCCTCGGCATGGCCGGGCTGGGTTGCGAACAGTCCGAGAGCGATCGAAAGCGCAAGCGCGCTCACCTGCGAACCGGCCACGGCCGGTCGCCACTTAGTCGTAGACATGATGACTTCCTCTCCCAATAATTCCGACACCATTGTCGAAACCACGACGGGCCGGCGAATGCTCGCCGGCGCGACAGCACGGGTTCTCTCCACTAGAATTCCGCACTGTATGTTCTGTACGTACAAAGAATTTCCCATCCCGTCAACAGGATTGTTTCGGCGCATTGTCGCGGCGCGGCGAGGCTGAGAGGGGCGGCGGACCTTTCTCCAAGACGCAGTGCCGTTCCGCTGGGCAATGGGACTGCAGGCCGCGAAGGCGATCCCCTCCCGGCGGCGGGCAGCGCCTATCGCGCCGGCAGGTCAAAGAGATGGACGAAATGGCCCCGTCAGTGTACGTTTCGTTCGGACAGCACCAGAGGCATTATGCAGAATATCGACCGGACTTCCGCCGAGCCCTACTATCTCCAGCTCGCCCGCATCCTCGAAGCGGACATCAAGACCGGCAAATACGCGATCGGCGATCGCGTGCCCGGCGAGACCGAGCTCTGTCGCTCGTTCGATCTGGCGCGCTCGACCGTGCGCGAGACGCTGCGGGCGCTGGAACAGCAGCGCCTGATCAAGATCGTGCCGAGACGCGGGGCCTTCGTCGCCGACCCCGCGGAAAACCAGTGGAAGCTGCAGGTCACGCAGGGCTTTCTCGAGACGGGCGCCCACTCCCCCGACCGGACCATCGAAACGGCGGTGCTTCGCGCCGGCTTCGAGGCGCTGCCCGATTTCGCCGCCGAGGCGCTCGGCCTGCCGCGCGGCGAGAACGGTTTCGTGCTGGAGCGCCTGCGCCATATCGACGGCAAGGCGGCCATGCATTCGACGAACTATCTTCCGGCCGATATCGGCGCCCTCCTGATCGGCAAGCCGGTCCTCGAAGGCAAGGCCTCGCTGAACCAGACGCTGGCCGCCGCCGGCTTCTCGATCTTCGCCGCCAGACGCGAGGTCGCGGCTGTCGGCGCGCCGGCGGAAATCGCCCAGCAGCTCGGTCTGGCGCGCGGCGCGCCTGTGTTGTTCGTACAGTCCAGGTCGCGTTCGGACATCGGGCGGGTGTTCGATTTCTACCGGTCCTTCGTCCGAAGCGACGTCGTGACGATCTCCGTTGATGCCGAGGCCCAGACCGATTCCCCGCAGGGAACGGGCGAACCGGCGTAAGCGCGGCTGGCTTGATCCGCGGCATTCTCCGCTCGACAATCCCAAGCCTTTGTTTCTGAAATATATTCATCATAGACCGTCACGGGATTCTTCCCGTGCGATACCCTCCGCGCGGCATCGGCACGAGCCTGGACCGGCATTTCCGCTTGACACCCCGAGCGATCAGAGCCTAGATACGCATCGTCCGTCTTGTCCGTACAAGATTTGTCGGCAGATCAGGGTGGAGCGCCAACGGGACGGCAGTGATCGTCCAGAAAATAGGAAAAAACTCATGTCGATGGAATATCGTCTTCGTCGCACATTGCCCAGCAATCGCGCCGCAATCATCATGCCCGTTGACCATGGCCTCATTTTCGATCGCATCGAAGGCCTGGAAACGCCGTCCGCACCCTTCGCGGCCTGGGCCGGCAACGACGTGACCGGCTTCATGATGACCCCCGGCCAGGTGAAGCAGACCGAGAAGTTCTTCGCCGCCAACCCGCAGCTCACCCGCGTCCTGACCATCGATACCTACTACGAGTTCCGCGAGCTGGACGGCGGCGGCTCGCACGATCTCATCACGACGGTCGAGGAGGCCGTCCGCATGGGCGTCGACGCCGTGAAGATGCTCTTCCCCTGGAACATGTCGCGTTACGAGCGCACTCAGATGTGCGCCCGCGTCGGCAAGGTCATCGCGGCCTGCGACCGCTGGGATATCCCCCTCGTCCTCGAGCCGGTCATCATGGGCGCGCCCCGCACCGAGGAGGTCATCGTCCAGGAGGAGAAGGTCGCCCGCATCGCCTACGACCTCGGCGCGCATATCATCAAGATCGCCTTCCCCGGCGAGGAGCGCACGAAGCGGCTTGCCGAAGAGCTCAAGGTGCCGCTGGTCATCGCCGGCGGCCCGCTGTCCGGCCCGCCGTCGGAGACCATCGACGCCGTCGCCCAGACCCTGCGCGGCGGCGCGCGCGGCGTCATCGTCGGCCGCAACATCTGGCAGCGCGACCGCAAGTCGGCCGAAGAGACGATGGCCGAGATCGCAAGGCTCACCCGCGCCGTGACCTTCCAGGACTGACCCGGTCCATACCGAAGCCGACCGATGGCCGCGAAGGGCTCCCGTCGCGGCCATTTCATTTGCGTCACCGGCGGATCGGTCCGGTTACCGTTAAGAAAACGGAAAGATCGTCACTTCGTTTACCAAGTCTCGTAAGCTTTGTTCCAATGCGAGAAGCGGCTTTAAGCCGCCCTTAACCTTTCTTCGCGATTATCCCTAGCCGATAGAAGGACTTGGGAACCGGCGTGCCGGGCCTGCCAAGCCCCCAAGCACAGCCTAAGCACAAGCCTATTGGAGTGAGGCCATGAAGAAAGTTTTGAGTGGCATCGTTGCCGTCCTGCTGACAGGCACGTCGGGTTACGCGGCCGATCTGTACGAGCCGCAGGTCATCGAGGCCCCGGTTCAGGAAACCGTCGTCGAGACGGGCGGCTGGTATCTGCGCGGCGACGCGGGCTGGTCCTACAACAAGCTGCGCGGCGCGCATTACTTCCAGGGCTCGAACGGCCTGGTGCGCGATTTCGACACGTCGAGCCTGAAGAGCGGCTTCACCATCGGCGGCGGCGTCGGCTACCAGATCACCGACCACTTCCGCGCCGACGTGACGATGGACTACATGTTCAAGTCCAACTTCCGCGGCTCGACTTCGGGCAGCGGCGCGGCCTACGGCGCCTGCGTCGGCCCGTGCACCTCGCGCGACGTCGCATCGATGACGGCCCTCAGCCTGCTCGCCAACGCCTATGTCGACATCGGCAAATACGGCATCGTCACGCCCTATGTCGGCGCCGGTATCGGCGGCACCCACGTGAAGTGGAGCGACCTGAAGAACACCTCCTGCGCCGATGACGGCTCGGGCTGCGACACGACCGTCACCCATGGCGGCAAGAAGAGCTGGCGCTTCACCTACGCGCTGATGGCCGGCGCGGCCGTCGACCTGACCTGCAACCTCAAGGCCGATGTCGGCTACCGCTTCCGCCATGTCACCAAGGGCGACATGTTCGGCTACAAGATGAACGGCGGCCCCGGCTCCGACAAGGGCTTCTACAGCCACGAGGCGCGCGCCGGCCTGCGCTACTCCTTCAACGGCTGCGAAACGGCAAGCTACATCCCGCCGGCGGATATCCCGATCGAGCAGCCGGTCTACAAGTAAGGCCCCTGCCCCGACCCATCTCAAGGCCGCCCTCCGGGGCGGCCTTTTGCGTTTCAGACGCGGTTTAACGGTTTCTTCATTCCTTAAGAAATATGGTTAACCAACGGTGTATGGCGGCATGGACGCCGCCGCGCCGGCCACGCAACCGCCGGGCAAGTCCGGCCCGTCAGGGATCGACAGCATGTTCCGCCGCATCGCACCGCTTGGCATCGCAGCTATCGCCGGCCTCCTCGCCACCGGGGCGCTCGCCAGCGACATCGACATCATAAACGCGCCGGAGATCGACGTATCGGCAGGCCCGGCCGCCGAGGGCTGGTATATCCGCGGCGACCTCGGCTATTCCGGCTGGACGAGGGGCGGCAAGCCCGATTACACGGTCTATGCGCCGGGCGGCGTCTCCTTTCCCGAGAGCTTCGACAGCGCGCGCTTCTCCGACGATTTCTCCTATGGCGCCGGTGTCGGCTACCAGTTCAACGACATGATCCGCGCCGACCTGACGGCGGATTTCTTCCGCGGCGACCTTCGCGGCGATTCCAACATCGCCGCGCCCTGCAGCGGCGCGGAGCCGGCGGGCACCACCTGCGGCTTCGGCCACCGGGCCGGCTACAGCGCGATCAACGTCATGGCCAACGGCTATGTCGACATCGGCACCTTCGCCGGCTTCACGCCCTATCTCGGCCTCGGCGCGGGCATGACGCGCGTCAGTTGGGGCAACCTCGATTCGCAGGCCTTCTGCGTGGCCGGCGGGGCGGCCTGCTCCGGCGCGGCCTATGGCGGCGGGACGCTGGAGGGAGAGGATAGCTGGCGCTTCACCTATGCCCTGATGGCCGGCGCGACGATGGATATTTCCGAGCGCCTGAAGCTCGATATCGGCTACCGCTTCTCCGATACGGCCGGCAGCAGGATGTTCCAGTACGGCGCGGCGGAGCGGGCCTTCGGCGCGCTCGGCACGAAGGGCCGCGACGACGGCTTCCAGAAGCACGAGTTCCGCATCGGCTTGCGCATCCCGACCTGGTGAGGCAGGCCTCGGCCTCATTCCCGCGCACGGACAATCTTTCGATAGCGACATATTCCGCTTGACTTCCGACATACCCTTCCATATTGACGGCGGCGGGACACCCTTCCCCAACGAAGGGCTTTCTATCTGGAAGGATAGCCATCATGACGAAGACCGTCACCCCGCCGGACATACGTCCGAACAATACCCATTTCTCTTCCGGCCCGTGCTCGAAGCGTCCGAATTGGTCGCTCGAAGCCCTTTCCGATGCCCCGCTCGGTCGCTCGCACCGCGCCAAGATCGGCAAGACCAAGCTCAAGCAGGCCATCGATCTCACCCGTGACGTCCTGGAAGTGCCGGCGGATTACCGCATCGGCATCGTGCCCGCCTCGGACACCGGCGCCGTCGAGATGGCGCTGTGGTCGCTGCTCGGGCCGCGCGGCGTCGACATGGTCGCCTGGGAAAGTTTCGGCTCGGGCTGGGTCTCCGACGTCGTGAAGGAGCTCAAGCTCCCCGACACCCGCAAGATCACCGCCGATTACGGCCTGCTGCCCGACCTTTCCACCATCGATTTCGACCGTGACGTTGTCTTCACCTGGAACGGCACGACCTCGGGCGTGCGCGTGCCGAACGCCGACTTCATCCCGGCCGACCGCAAGGGCCTCACCATCTGCGACGCGACCTCGGCCGCCTTCGCGCAGAACCTCGATTTCGCCAAGCTCGACGTCGTCACCTTCTCCTGGCAGAAGGTTCTGGGCGGCGAGGGCGCGCACGGCGTCATCATCCTGTCGCCCCGCGCCGTCGAACGCCTCGAAAGCTATACGCCTTCCTGGCCGATGCCGAAAATCTTCCGCATGACCAAGGGCGGCAAGCTGATCGAGGGCATCTTCCAGGGCGAGACGATCAACACGCCCTCCATGCTCTGCGTCGAGGACTATATCGACGCGCTTCTCTGGGCAAAGCAGGTCGGCGGCCTCAAGGGCCTGATGGCCCGCGCCGATGCGAACGCCAAGGTTATCTTCGACTTCGTCGAGAAGAACGACTGGATCGCCAACCTCGCCCGGGACCCGGCGACGCGCTCCAACACCTCGGTCTGCCTGACGATCGCCGACAAGGACGTGCTGGCGCTCGATGCGGACGCTCAAGGAGCCTTCGCCAAGGGCCTCGTCTCCCTGCTCGACAAGGAAGGCGTCGCCTATGACATCGGCGCCTACCGCGATGCCCCGTCGGGCCTTCGCATCTGGGCCGGCGCGACCATCGACACCGCCGATCTGGAAGCGCTGATGCCCTGGCTGACCTGGGCCTTCGAGACCCAGAAGGCGACGCTTGCCAAGGCTGCGGCCTGATTTCGCGACCGGCTTCGTCCTTCGGGCGAAGCCACCTTTCATCTCATCTCCCTAGACCGATTTAAGGAGGCCATCGTGGCACCTCGCGTACTCGTATCCGACGAACTCTCGGAAACCGCCGTCCAGATCTTCCGCGATCGCGGCGTCGAAGTCGATTTCCAGCCGAAGCTCGGCAAGGACAAGGAAAAGCTCGCCGAGATCATCGGCAATTATGACGGCCTCGCGATCCGCTCCGCCACCAAGGCGACGGAAAAGCTGATCGCCGCGGCGACCAACCTCAAGGTCATCGGCCGCGCCGGCATCGGCGTCGACAATGTCGATATCCCGGCCGCCTCGCGCCGCGGCATCATCGTCATGAACACGCCCTTCGGCAACTCGATCACCACGGCCGAGCACGCCATCGCGCTGATGTTCGCCGTCGCCCGCCAGCTTCCGGCCGCCGACACCTCCACGCAGGCCGGCAAGTGGGAGAAGTCGAAATTCATGGGCGTCGAGATCACCGGCAAGACGCTCGGCGTCATCGGCGCCGGCAATATCGGCGGCATCGTCTGCCGCAAGGCCATCGGCCTCGGCATGCATGTCATCGCCTACGATCCCTTCCTCTCGGTCGAGCGCGCCCGCGAGATGGGCGTCGAAAAGGTGGAGTTGGACGACCTGCTCGCCCGCGCCGATTTCATCACGCTGCACGTGCCGATGACCGACAAGACCCGCGGCATCCTGAACAAGGAAGCGCTGGCCAAGACCAAGAAGGGCGTGCGCATCATCAACTGCGCCCGCGGCGGCCTGGTCGACGAGGCGGCGCTTGCCGAGGCCATCAAATCCGGCCATGTCGCCGGCGCCGGCTTCGACGTCTTCGAAGTCGAGCCCGCCACCGAGAGCCCGCTCTTCGGCCTGGAGAACGTCGTCTGCACGCCGCATCTCGGCGCCTCGACGACGGAAGCGCAGGAGAATGTCGCCCTGCAGGTCGCCGAGCAGATGTCGGACTACCTCGTCAAGGGCGCGGTCTCCAACGCCATCAACATGCCGTCGATCACCGCCGAGGAAGCGCCGATCCTGAAACCCTTCATCCGCCTTGCGGACGTGCTCGGCGCCTTCGTCGGTCAGGTCACGGAAAGCGCGATCAAGGAGATCGAGATCCTCTATGACGGCGCGACCGCCAACATGAACACCAAGGCGCTGACCAGCGCCGTGCTGGCCGGCCTCATCCGCCCGCAGGTCGCCGACGTCAACATGGTCTCGGCCCCGGTGATGATCAAGGAGAAGGGCGTCATCCTCTCCGAGGTCAAGCGTGACAAGTCGGGCGTCTTCGACGGCTATATCCGCCTGACGGTCAAGACGGCGAACCAGACCCGCTCCGTCGCCGGCACGGTCTTCTCCGACGGCAAGCCGCGCTTCATCCAGATCAAGGGCATCAACCTCGACGCCGATGTCGGCAGCCACATGGTCTATATCACCAACACCGACGTTCCCGGCATGATCGGCTTCATCGGCACGACGCTCGGCGAGGCCGGCGTCAACATCGCCAACTTCCAGCTCGGCCGCGACAAGCAGGGGGGCGACGCCATCGCCCTGCTCTATGTCGATGCCGCCGTGTCGGAAGACGTGCTGAACAAGCTGCGCGCCAATCCGGCGATCCGCCAGATCAAGCCGCTGGTCTTCAACGTCGACTGAGCCTTATCCTCCCAGGACAAAAGCGGAAGACCGGGGCGCATGCGCCCCGGCCTTCAAGCATTCTGGCGTTCCTTGAAGCGCGGCCCGCCTCAGGCGGCGTTGCGCACCGAGCCGATCACGTTGACGAGCTCGTCGACGATGCGCTCCACCTGGCCGCGGTCGTCGCCCTCCGCCATGACGCGGATCAACGGCTCCGTGCCGGACGGGCGGATGAGAAGCCGGCCGTTCTTGGCAAGCTCGCTTTCCGCATCGGCGATCGCCTGGCGCACGCCGGCATCCTCCAGCGGCTTGCCGGCCTTGACGCGGACATTCTTCAGGACCTGCGGCACCGGCTCGAAGCGGTTGCAGATCTCACTCACCGTCCTGCCGCTGCGCTTGACGCAGGCGAGGATCTGCAGCGCGGCGACGAGGCCGTCGCCGGTAGTGCCGAAATCGGACAGCACGATATGGCCGGACTGCTCGCCGCCGACATTGTAGTCATGCTGGCGCATGTGCTCGACGACATAGCGGTCGCCGACCTTGGTGCGCTCCAGGCCGAGGCCCTTGCCGGAAAGGAAGCGCTCGAGGCCGAGATTGGACATGACGGTCGCCACGAGCCCGCCGCCGCGCAGCATGCCGTCCGCCGCCCAGCTCTCGGCGATGACGGCCATCAACTGGTCGCCGTCGATGATCTTGCCGTTCTCGTCGATGATCTGCACGCGGTCGGCGTCGCCGTCGAGCGCGATGCCGATATCGGCGCGCACCTCATGCACCTTGCGCTGCAGCGCCGCCGGATGGGTGGAGCCGCAGTCGAGGTTGATATTGACGCCGTCCGGCTCCGCGCCGATCGTCACCACGTCGGCGCCGAGTTCCCAGAGGGCCAGCGGCGCGACCTTGTAGGCGGCGCCGTTGGCGCAGTCGACGGCGATGCGCAGGCCATGCAGCGTCACGTCGCGCGGCAGCGTGCGCTTGGCCTGTTCGATATAGCGATAGATGTCGCCCTCGACGCGCTTGGCCCGACCGATATTGGCCGCCTTGGCGAGCTGCGTGGAAAGGTCGCTGTCGAGCAGTTCCTCGATCTGCATCTCGATCGCGTCGGAGAGCTTGTAGCCGTCCGGGCCGAACAGCTTGATGCCGTTGTCCTGGTAGGGATTGTGCGAGGCGGAGATCATTACGCCGATATCCGCGCGCAGCGAGCGTGTCAGCATGGCGACGGCCGGCGTCGGGATCGGGCCGAGCAGGAAGACGTCGAGGCCGGCCGCCGTGAAGCCCGCCACCATGGCGTTCTCCAGCATGTAGCCGGAAAGCCGCGTGTCCTTGCCGATCACCACGCGATGCCGGTGATCGCCGTTGCGGAAGATGGTGCCGACGGCGATGCCGACACGCATGGCGAGGTCCGGCGTCATCGGGAAGGTGTTGGCCTGGCCGCGGATGCCATCCGTGCCGAAGTAACGACGTTTCATGTTCGCTCCTGAATTCGCGGGCCTGGCGGTTTCCACCGCGCCCGGCGCAATACGCGGTTCCTCTGCCGCGTCCCGAGCGCCCCTTTTCGGGGCCGCGGATGGGGAAATACCCTACTCCCCTCGCGTAACTTTAACCTTAAGACGCGCAGCTTCCGCGCCTCTTTGCCATAAAAGCGGGCAAAGAGCATCCACCTCGACATCAGAAATCGTTACAGTCCGTTACCGAAAGAAAACGGCCGGGAATCCCTTCCCGGCCGTTTTAACTTTCTGCAAGGCGCGCGCTTACTGCGGCTGCGGCTCCAGGCCGCCTTCCGGCTC
>JBDHSZ010000031.1:0-26089 GCA_039812945.1 Shinella sp. | reverse complement strand
GTGCTGTTCCTGCCCGACGTCCCCGAGGCGCTCCTCCCCGTCCTGGAGATCCTCCCCATCCAGCGCCTCATGGTCCCGATGGCAACCGCTAGAGGCTTCCAACCCGCAAAGTTCCTCAACGGTGCGAAGATCACCGTCATAGAATGACGGCCGGCCGCGACACGCCTACTTGCCGAGCCAGACGGTGCCGCTCCGGTTGACGACGGGCACGCCGACGGCGTTGCCGTATTCGGTCCAGGAGCCGTCATAGTTGCGGGCGTCGTAGCCGAGCAGGCGTTTCAGCGCGAACCAGGTGTGGCTGGAGCGTTCGCCGATGCGGCAATAGGTGATGACCGGCTTCGTGCCGTCGACGCCCTTCTCGGCATAGATGCGGCGGATCTCCTCCAGCGGCTTGTAGGTGCCGTCCTCGTTGACGATGGTCGCCCACGGCACGTTCTCCGCGCCGGGGATGTGGCCCGCGCGGATCGACAGTTCCTTGACGCCTTCCGGCGCGAAAACCTTGCCGAGATATTCGTCGGGCGAGCGGATGTCGATCAGCTTGCCGTCGACGCGGCCCTCGGCGAAATCGAGCGTGTTGACGAGGCGGGCGCGCAGGCTGTCGTCGCGCCCGGGCAGGTCGAGGGCCGTCGCCGCATAGGCGGGGACCTCTTGCGTCAGCGGCAGGCCGCGTGCCTCCCACAGCTTGCGGCCGCCGTCGAGCAGCTTCGCCCGCTCGCCGAAGCCGTAGACGTCGAGGACCCAGACGCCCCAGGCCGCGAACCAGTTGTTGTGGTCGCCGTAGACGATGACGGTGGTGTCCTCGTCGACGCCCGCCCGGCGCAACTGCTCCTGCAGCTTCGCGCGCGAGGCGATGTCGCGGTTGACGGTATCGACGAGGTCCGTGTGCCAGTTGAGGTCGACGGCGCCGGGAATGTGGCCCTTCTCGTAGACGCCGGTATCGACGCTGACCTCGAAGACCCGCACCTTCGGATCGTCGAGATGGTCCTTCAGCCAGTCCACCGTGACGAGGGAATCGGTTGCTGCTCTGGTCATGACGCTTCCTTTCTGGTCAATCGTTGAAATGCCGGCCCTCGGTGACTTCCGCGACATGGCCGGCGCGGATGGCGAAATCGCCGAAATGCTCGCCCGGGCGGCGATTGCCCGCGAAATCGGCGATCACTTTGCCGAGGAGAGCGAGGATCGCCGGCTCCGCCACGTTCTCCAGCACCATCTTGTTGAGGCGCTGGCCGGCGAAGCCGCCGCCGAGATAGAGGTTGTACTTGCCCGGCGCCCGGCCCGTCAGCGCGATCTCGGCGATATAGGGCCGCGCGCAGCCGTTCGGGCAGCCGGTCATGCGGATGGTAATCGGCTCGTCCGACAGGCCGTGCGCGGCGAGGATGGCGTCGATCTTGTCCGTCAGCACCGGCAGGTAGCGCTCGCTCTCGGCCATGGCGAGGCCGCAGGTCGGCAGCGCCACGCAGGCCATGGAATTGCGCCTGAGGCCGCTTCCGCCGTTGAGCGCATCGAGCCCGTGCGCGTTAAGGAGCGCCGCGATGGCCGGCCGGTCTGCAGCCTCCACCTCGGCGATGACGAGGTTCTGGTTGGGCGTGACGCGGAAGGTGCCGCGATGCGCCTCGGCGACGGCACGCAGGCCGTCAAACAGCGCCACGGCCTCGAAATTGCGCACGCGGCCGTTCTCGACGCGCAGCGTATAGTGCTCGCGCCCGTCCTCGCCGCGCTGCCAGCCGAGCGTGTCGCCATTGGTGGTGAAGGCATAGGGCCGCGCCGCCTCCAGCGCGAAGCCGAGCCGGTCCTCGATCGCCGCCTTGATCCAGTCGAGCCCCTTGTCGTCCACCGTGTATTTGAAGCGGGCGCGGCTGCGGTCGGCGCGGTCGCCGTAGTCCCGCTGCACGCCCATGACGGCGTCGCAGGTCTCGATCACCCGGTCCTTCGCGACGAAGCCGATGACGCTGGCAAGCCTCGGATAGGTCTTCGGCGCCTGGTCGGTCCGCCCCATGCCGCCGCCGACCGCCACGTTGAAGCCGACGAGACGGCCGTCCTCGACGATGGCGATGAAGCCGAGGTCCTGCGCATGGACGTCGATGTCGTTGACGGGCGGGATGACGAAGCCGATCTTGAACTTGCGCGGCATGTAGGTGCGGCCGTACATCGGCTCTTCCGGCCCCTCGCCGCGCGCCTGCCGCTCCTCGCCGTACCAGATTTCCGGATAGGCGCCGGTCTTCGGGGTGGCGTGGTCGCTGGCCGCCCTGGCGAGCGTGTAGACCTCGGCATGCAGCGCCGAAAGCGCGGGATTGATCGAGGCCATGACGCCGCGCGCATCGTCGCCGCAGGCCGCCTTGGTGTCGAGCAGCACGTCGCGCAGGCCCTGCATCACGGCGCGCAGGTTCTTCTTGTGGAGGTGATGGAGCTGGAAGGTCTGGCGCGTCGTCAGCCGCAGCGTGTTCCCGGCATGATCGCGCGCCAGCGCGTCGAGCTTCAGCCATTGCGACGGCGTCAGCACGCCGCCCGGCAGGCGCACGCGGGCCATGAAGCGATAGGCCGGCTCCAGCTTCTGCCGGCGGCGCTCGTCGCGGATGTCACGGTCGTCCTGCTGGTAGAGGCCGTGGAACTTCATCAGCTTGATGTCGTCGCCCGGAACGGCCGCCGTCAGCGGGGCGGCGAGGCCCTCGGCGATGGTGCCGCGGAGCTGGTCGCTTTCCACCTTCATCGTCTCGTCGGGGCTCAGCCTTTCGAGCGGCTGGGAGATGTCGCGGCTGCGGTCGGTTTCAAGAAGGGTCATCGCTGGAGCCTCAATAGACGTCGATCTGGTAGCGGCGGCTTTCCTGCAGCGCGCCGAGATAGTCGGCGGCGGCGGCCTTGCCGCATCTGCCCTGCGCCTCGACGATGGCCAGCAGGGTGCGGTGGACGTCGGGCGCGAGCTTCGCCCCGTCGCCGCAGACATAGAGATGCGCGCCCTCCTCCAGCCAGGCATAGACGTCGCGCGCCTCCTCCATCAGCCGGTGCTGCACATAGGTCCTGTCCGCCCCGTCGCGCGAGAAGGCGACGTTCATGCGCGAGAGCACGCCGTCCTTGAGGAAACCCTGCCATTCCGTCTGGTAGAGGAAGTCGCTGTCGAAGTTGCGCTCGCCGAAGAACAGCCAGGACCGGCCCGCCGTCCCGCGCGCCTCGCGCTCCTGCAGGAAGGCGCGATAGGGCGCGACGCCCGTGCCCGCGCCGATCATGATGATCGGCGCATCGTCGGCCGGCAGGCGGAAGCGCGGGTTCTCCTGCACATGGACGGGCAGCACGGTTTCCGGCCCCGCATGGCGCGAGAACTGGCCGGAGGCGACGCCGAAGCGCTCCTCGCCGTTGAGGTCGTAGCGCACGGTGCTGACCGTCAGATGCACCTCGTCGGGAATGGCCGTCACCGACGAGGCGATGGAATAGAGCCGCGGCTGGAGCGGGCGCAGCCCGGCGGCGAGCGCCGCCGCGTCGACGCCCCGGGCCGGATAGCGCCGCACGATGTCGATGACGTGGTTCTCGCGCAGGAACGCCGAGCGCGCGTCGCCCGCCAGATCCTTCAGCGCCGCCGCGCCGCTCAGCTCCGCCCAGCGCTCCAGAAAGCGCGGCGTGGCGGCGGTGATCTCCAACCCCTCGCCGAACGCCCTGCCGAGCGTCGTCTCCGCCCCCTTCAGCTCCAGCGTCTCGCCGCCGGAAAGCCCGAGCGCCGACAGCAGCGCCTCGACCAGCGCCGGATCGTTGCGCGGCATGACGCCGAGCGCATCGCCCGGCGCGAAGGTCAGGCCGGAGCCTTCCAGCGACAGTTCCACGTGCCGCGTCTCCTTGCTCGATCCGCGCCCGGTCAGCGGCAGGTTCTCGATGACGATGGCGGGGAAGGGGTTGGTCCGGTCATGGACGGTCGCCACTGGGGCAGCCGGAACGGCCGGAACGGGAGCCGCCGCCGCGCCCGCGACCGGGCCGAGCGCCGCCAGCGCCGCGTCGATCCAGCCGGCGGCCGGCTCGTCGTAGTCGACATCGCATTCCACCCGGTCGCGCAGCCGCTCCGCCCCGAGCGCGGCGAGCCGGTCGTCGATGCGCCGCCCCGCGCCGCAGAAGAACTCGTAGGTGGAATCGCCGAGCGCCAGCACCGCATAGCGCAGCCCCTCCAGCCGCGGCGCCTTGCGGCCCTCGACGAATTCGAAGAAGCCGGCCGCCGAGGTCGGCGGCGCGCCCTCGCCATGGGTGGAGGCGACGATCAGCAGGTCCTGCTCCTCCTTCAGGCGGCGCGGCTTGTAGTCGGCCATGTCGGCGAGCAGCGGATCGAGGCCCGCTGCCCGCGCCCTGTCGGCAAGCCGCCGCGCCAGGCCCGCGCCGTTGCCGGTCTCGCTGGCATAGAGGATGGTGAGGGTGCGCGCCGAAAGGCCGGCGGCGGGAGGAAGGCCGGCCGGCACGGCATGGGCCGCCTCCGGGCGCGCGGCATCGGCAAGGCCGGCGAAATAGCCGCTGAGCCAGAGCGCCTGCTGCGGCTTGAGCGCGGTCGCGACGCCGCGCACCGCCTTCCACTGCTCCTCGCTCAGTCCGGGTCCGTTGAATTCCAAGAGAGTCATGGCGTCCGCTCGCCTCCCGCGGCCTGAAATCCGGCGTTTTCCCGGCGTTTCCAATGGGTTCGGCAGGACTATCGGCGAGGATCGCCAGCACAGGCAAACGAATGATATTGCAGGTTCAGCGCAAGAAATTTGCAGTCAACGCCTTTTGAGACGTCTTTTCCCGCAGCAAGGACGGACACGTTTCAGGCGTTTTGCCGCAAGCGGATTTCTTGGGACAATCTTCCCTTGCCGGCTCCGCATTTTTTCGCCGCCGGGCCGCCGGTTCAGTGCGCGACCCGCTTGAGGCCGCGAAGCGCGTCCTGCACCTCGCGCCGGCCGGCGGCCGATTCCGGGTAGACAGCATAGGCCGGATAGGTGAATTCGGCCGCCCCTTCCACCCGTTCGAGCTCGCCGGCGGCAAGATAGGGCGCAACCGTTCCCTTGCGGAAATAGCCCATGCCGCCGGCGCGCAGGATATAGTGCAGGGCGAGCAGACCGAAGCCGACCTGCAGGGCCGGCTCGGCGGCGCTGGCCTGCCCGGAGAATTGCGGGCCCCAGTCGACATGGACATAGTCCGGCTCGGCGCTCTCGCCGGCGGCGGCGGGCCGGCGCACCAGGACGAGCTGCTCCTCCTCCACCAGCTCGACCGCGAAGCCCGGCATCAGCTTGGGCGCATAGAGCACCGCGATGTCGAGCACGCCCGTGCGCAATTGCTCGAGCAACTGGTCGGGAACGCCGACCTGCGCATGGATGGCGATGCCGGGGCATTCCTGCTTCATCCAGACCAGCCAGTCGAGCAGCAGCGGGTTCCACAGGCTCATCTCCCCGCCCACCGCCACGACGCTGGTGCGGCCCGACGGCACGGTGAGCTGCTGGCGCGCCCGCTCCCAGACCTGCACGAAGGATTGCGCGAAGCGCTCGAATTCCCGTCCTGCCGCCGTCAGCGCCGCGCCGTTGCGCGTGCGCACGAAGAGCCTGCGTCCCAGCGCCTCCTCCAGCGTGCGGATACGCGCGCTCACCGTCGTCTGGGTGATGTGCAGCCGCTCGGAGGCCTTCAGGAACGAGCCGGTATGAACGATCTCGAGAAAGGTGCGGGCCCGGTCGATATCCATGGAACTCCCCCGTTCAATGCAATTTTTTTGTCCTTATACGGCATTTAATTCCGTTTGCCTTCCGGTTTTTCGCCGCCCACACTCGATCAAAGCAATCCGTGGGGCCGGACGGCGGCCCGCCGCAGGAAAGGCGCAGGCGATGTCAGAGACGATAGAGGCTCACGCCGGGGCGAGGCCGGGCTTTCGCGCCCGCTGGCTGTTCTCCACCAACCACAAGGACATCGGCACGCTCTACCTCATCCTGTCCATGCTGTCGGGCATCCTCGGCACCGGGCTTTCGGTGGCGCTGCGCATGGAATTGCAGGAGCCGGGCCTGCAGATCTTCTCCGATCCCGGCGTCTTCAACGTGGTGGTCAGCGCGCACGGGCTGGTGATGATCTTCTTCGTCATCATGCCGGCGCTGATCGGCGGCTTCGGCAACTGGTTCCTGCCGATCATGATCGGCGCGCCGGACATGGCCTTCCCGCGCATGAACAACGTCTCCTTCTGGCTGCTCGTCGCCTCGCTGGCGATGTTCGTGCTGTCGATGTTCGTGCCGGGCGCGACCGGGGTGAACGGCCATGGCGGCGGCTGGACGCTCTATCCGCCCTATTCCACCGACGGCCAGCCGGGGCCGGCGGTCGACTTCGTCATCCTGTCGATCCACCTGTCCGGCGCCTCCTCGATCCTCGGGGCGATCAACTTCATCACGACGATCCTCAACATGCGCGCGCCGGGCATGACGCTGCACAAGATGCCGCTCTTCGCCTGGGCCATGCTCGTCACCGCCTTCATGCTGCTGTTCTCGCTGCCGGTGCTGGCCGGCGCCGTCACCATGCTGCTCACCGACCGCAATTTCGGCACGACCTTCTTCCAGGCGGCCGGCGGCGGCGATCCGATCCTCTACCAGCATCTCTTCTGGTTCTTCGGCCATCCCGAGGTCTATATCATGATCCTGCCGGCCTTCGGCATCGTCAGCCACGTCATCTCGACCTTCTCGAGGAAGCCGATCTTCGGCTATCTCGGCATGGCCTATGCCATGGTGGCGATCAGCGCCATCGGCTTCGTCGTCTGGGCGCACCACATGTTCACGGTCGGGCTGTCGCTGGATTCGCAACGCTACTTCGCCTTCGCCTCCATGGTCATCGCCGTGCCGACGGGCATCAAGGTCTTCTCGTGGCTGGCGACGATGTGGGGCGGATCGCTGCGCTTCGCCACGCCCATGCTGTGGGCCATGGGCTTCGTGCTGCTCTTCACCATCGGCGGCGTCACCGGCGTGGTGCTCGCCAATCCCGGCGTCGACCGCGTGCTGCACGACACCTACTATGTCATCGCGCATTTCCACTATGTCCTGTCGCTCGGCGCGGCCTTCGCCATCTTCGCGGCCTGGTACTACTGGTTCCCCAAGATGAGCGGCTACCTGATGAGCGAGACGCTGGGAAAGCTGCATTTCTGGCTGACCTTCGTCGGCGTCAACCTCGTCTTCTTCCCGCAGCACTTCCTCGGCCTTGCCGGCATGCCGCGCCGCTATGCCGACTATTCCGACGCCTTCGCCGGCTGGAACCTCGTCTCCTCCATCGGCTCCTACATCTCCGCGGTCGGGCTCGCCGTCTTCTTCTTCGCCGTCGCGGAGGCCTTCGCCCGCAAGCGCGTGGCCGGCGACAATCCCTGGGGCGAGGGGGCGACCACGCTCGAATGGTCGCTCTCCTCCCCGCCGCCCTACCATCAGTTCGCCGCCCTGCCGCTGATCCGCTGAAGCCGATCCCCGCGGCGGCGGCAAGGCCGGCCTTGCCCGGTCACAGCCCGCTGGCGAGCCTGAAGGCGATCAGCCACATCGTCAGCGCGATGATCCCCTCCAGCATGCGCCAGGCCGCCGGATCGGCGAAGACCGGCCGCAGCTTCCTCGCGCCGTAGCCGAGCGAGAAGAAGAACAGGAACGAGGCCGTGACCGCACCCGCCGCGAAAGAAGCCTCGAGGCCCGGAAAGCGCGTCGAGACCGTGCCGAGCAGCACGACGGTGTCGAGATAGACATGCGGGTTGAGCCAGGTGAGCGCAAGGCAGGTGAGAAGCGCCCGCCCAAGCCCCGCCGCGTCCCCCTCGCCCGCCGCCAGCGCGCCCGACGAGCGGAAAGCGGAATGAAGGCTCCTTGCGCCATACCAGGCGAGGAAGGCGGCACCGCCGTAGCGCATCGCCGGATCGAGCCAGGGCAGCAGCGCGGCGATCTGCCGGAAGCCGGTGATGCCGAGAAGGATCAGCACCGCGTCGGAAAGGGCGCAGGTCAGGCAGATGGCGAGGACATGCTCGTTGCGCAGGCCCTGCCGCAGCACGAAGGCGTTCTGCGCGCCGATGGCCAGGATCAGGCCGAGCCCCATGGAAAGGCCGGTGAGATAGACGGAAAGGCTCATGCGGCACGGTGCCCCTGCTTCGTTGCGCCCTTCCATAGCGCGCCGGATCGATTTAGGATAATTAACTATCCTTATCCAGATTAAGGAGTGCTAATCCCGTGCTCGACTATTCCGCCCTGCGCGCCGTCGCCTCGGTGGTGCAGACCGGCAGCTTCGAGAAGGCGGCCGGCCTGCTCGGCGTGACGCCCTCCGCCGTCTCCCAGCGCATCAAGCATCTGGAGGAACGGCTCGGCGCCGTGCTGATCGTGCGCGGCAATCCCTGCAAGGCCACCGAGACCGGCGAATGGCTCTGCCGGCACATGGAGAATGTCGGCATGCTGGAAGGCGAATTGCTGCACCGGCTGCCGGCCCTCGCCCCGCCCGACGAGGCGCGCGGAACCGTGACGCTGCATATCGCCGCCAATGCCGACAGCCTCGCGACCTGGTTCCTGACGGCCATCGCGAATTTTTCGAAGGACGCGCCCTATCTGCTGAATGTCGCGATCGACGACGAGGACCACACCGCCGAATGGCTGCGGCGCGGCCGGGTGCTCGCGGCGGTCACCAGCCTCGAAAAGCCGGTGCAGGGCTGCCGCCGCCACGCGCTCGGCGCGCTGCGCTACCGCGCGACGGCAAGCCCCGCCTTCATGGCCCGCCATTTCCCTGCCGGGCTCACCGCCGAGGCGCTGGCGCGGGCGCCGTCCCTCGTCTTCAACCAGAAGGACCGGCTGCAGAGCCGCTGGGCGCAGCAGGCCTTCGGCCGGGACATCGCCTGCCCGGCCCATTGGCTGCCCTCGACGCAAGGCTTCGTCGACGCCTGCCTCGCCGGCATGGGCTGGGGCATGAATCCCGAGCCGCTGGTCGAAGCCCATCTTCAAGCCGGCCGGCTGGTGGAGCTGCGCCCGCAAACGCCGCTCGACGTCCCGCTCTACTGGCAGATCAACCGCCTCGCGGCCGACCGGCTGGCGGGGCTCACCCGGGAGGTCTCGGCCGTCACGCGCAAGACCCTGCTGCCCCCGCCGGATCGGTGACGGAGCTTGCGGCCCCGAGGCCTTCTCAAGCATCGCCGACTATTCGGTTTCTCAATAAGATGCATCTCCAGATTTAATTTCGCACTTCGGGCGGTCATCTCTATAGATAAAGCATCGGGCATCGCCCCGACATGATCGCGCCCCACCGTTCCGGGTGGGCCGCGCTTCCAATGCAAGCTTGTCAACGAGCGGCCATGCCTCGTGCCCGGCAGGGCGCGCGGTCGCGTGCCGTGCCGCAGAAGGCCGAACCATGCGTCAGCCCGAGCCCGAAATGCTGTCAGAGTCCATCGCCGACGCTCGCCCGGAGGCTGTCGCGGAGCGCCGCGTTCCGGATGGCTTCCTGGGAAGGGTCGCCTTCTCCCTCATCGCCTATCCGCGCTACCGGCTGCTGTGGATCTCCAACCTGTTCTTCTTCGCCGGCGTCTGGACGCAGACCCTGGTGCTCGGCTGGCTCGTCTTCGAGGTCACGCATTCGGAATTCTCCGTCGCCGTCTTCACCGCCGCAAGGCTCGCGCCGCTGATGTTCGGCCCGCTCTCGGGCGTCATCTCCGACCGGTTCGACCGCCCGCGGCTGCTGCTTTTCGCCTCCGCCTGGGCCTTCGTCGCCGTCTCGGTCATCGCGCTGCTCGTCGCGCTGGACAGCATCTCCTTCTGGGGCCTGGTCTTCGGCGGCTTCTGCATCGGCCTTGCGCAATCGCCCTCGCAGCCGGCGCGCTTCACGCTGGTCGTCGAGCTCGTCGGCCGCAGGAGCCTGAGCAACGCCAATGCGCTCAATTCCATCATCATCGGCTCGACGCAGGTGATCGGCCCGGCGCTGGGCGGGGCGATGATCGCCGCCTTCGGCCCGGCGGCGGCGCTGGCGATCTCGGCGCTCTGGTATCTCGTCGCGTTCCTGGCGCTCTGGCCCCTGCGGCACGTGAAGAACAGCCACCATGTCGAGAAGGAAGCCCTGCCGGGACTGCTGAAGGCGGGGTTCCGCACGGTCGCCTCGGACCGGCTGCTCACGGCGGTGCTGACGATCACCTTCGCCGCCAACGTCTTCCTCTGGCCGATCTTCCACGGCTTCATGCCCGTCGTCGCCAAGGAGCATCTCGGCCTCTCGCCGCAGGGGCTCGGCTGGCTGCTCGCCTGCGCCGGCACCGGCAATCTCGTCGGCGCGGTGATCATCGCCGGTTTCGGGGATTTCCGCTTCAAGGGCGGGCTTTTCGTGCTCGGCACGGCGACCTGGGGGGCCCTGTGGGCGATCTTCGCGCTGACGTCCTCGGTTCCCCTGTCCTTTGTCCTGATGCTTCTCATCGGCCTTGCGGCCGCGCCCTTCGGCGTGCTCCAGACGACGCTCCTCCTGATGATGACCGCGCCGCAGGTGCAGGGCCGCGTGCTCGGCATCCAGGAACTGACGATCGGCGTGATGCCGATCGCCAGCCTCATGCTCGGCTCGGCGGCGGAGGCCTTCGGCATCGCCCATGTCGTGCTGGTCAGCGGCACCACGCTGGCGGCCTTCCTTCTCCTCCTGCCGCTGCGGGTTCCCGCCCTGCTGCGCTACAGCGGGCACGGGGACTGAACGCCCCCAAGCCTTCTCCCACGAAAATACCCCGCCGGCCGATCGGGCCGACGGGGTATTCCGGGGAGGAGGTTCCCGTCGCGGGACGCGGCGGGAGCGATGTCGTCAGACGGCGACCCGATGGGTCTCGAGCGGCGTGTGGTGGCTGAGATTCTCGAACCCGTCCGCCGTCACGAGATAGAGATCGCCGACATTGCAGCCGGCCGATTGCGCCTCCAGCCATTGCGTGTGCAGCACGAAGATCATGCCCTCCTCGAGCCGGTCGTAGTTGTGCGAGGAGATGTTGAAGCTGTTGCCGCCGCCGGCCATGCCGACCGAATGGCCGAGATTGGGATTGTGCGGCCCGTTCACCGCCGGATAGACATGCATCAGCTTGCGCCCCTGGGCTTCCCAGTCGGCATCCGGCACATGCTGGTACGGCACGAGACGGGCGCCGCCGTCATCGCCCGGGGCCCAGTTGTAGGGCATGGTGCGGGCGTCCGGCGCGCTCAGCAGGCCGTGCTCGATATAGGGCTCGAAGGCGGCATTGTTGATGTCGCTCATCAGCGCGCCCGGCCGGATCAGCTTCTCCGCCCGCTTGACGCCTTCCGTACAGACCGCCAGCACCTTTTCCTGCCGGGCGGTGATCTCGCCCACGGCGATCATCCGCGCCGTCTGGGCGGTGTAGCCCTGATAGGTGACGTTCGAGATATAGAGATTGACGAGGTCGCCGGGGCGCACCACATGGCCGTAGGGCTTGCCGCAATGGGTGCCGTACTGGTTGACGCCGATCTGGTAGCCGTCGCCGGTCTCCCCGCCGCGCGCCATCTGCGCGAAGGTGAAGGCGGCCAGGATCTCCGTGTCCGTCACGCCCGGCCGGGTGACGTGATAGGCCGCCTCCGTGCCGATCGAGATCAACTGCGCCGCCGCCCGCGACATCGCCGCCTCGCGCGGGGTGCGGATCTTCTGCATGCGGTCGACGATGCTGTTGGAGGCGACGAATTTCGCCTTCGGCATCATCTCGTCGAGCAGGCGGAACAGTTCTGCGCTGTTCTTGTCGCCGAGACGGCCGATCTGGCCGTTCTTCAGGCCGAGGCCGTCCATCAGCTTCGTCACCGCCTCGGCGGCCTTGACCATGGAGGAACCCGGCCGGTCGGCATATTCGCGGCCGACGGCGCCGACCTGCCAGATCTGGTCAACGCCGACGGGCTCGCCGCCCGGCGGCAGGATCACCGATTGCGTGAAGAAGGAGACCAGGATCATCTCCTTGTCGCTGTCGCTGGGGATGATCAGGATGCCCTCGCGCATCCAGTCGCAGATATAGCGCAGATAGGCGTTCGCGGTGTGGAACCAGCCGACCGTGCCGGTATGCACGATCAGCGCGTCATGGCCGGCCTCGACGGCCTCGCGGCGGATGCGGCGCACCCGCTCGGCGAACTCGGCCTCCGGCAGCGGCGGCGGAGCGACGAATTCGAAGCTCGGCTCGAAACCGTCGAGCAGCTTCTCGATACGGCCCGAGTAACGGTTTTCCTTCACACGCATGTTCATGGCGGGTTTCCTCTGTCTATTTCTGCTTGGGAACGAGATTGCCGAAGAAGGACGCGGTGACGACCAGAAGGAAGGTCACGGCGATGACGACGCCGGAAATGGCGGCGACGCGGACGTCGAGCGATTCCTCGATCATGCGCCACATCCGGATGGGCAGCACATTGGTGCGCGCATCGGCGAGGAACAGCGAGACCGAGACATTGTCGAGCGAGCTCATGAAGACCAGCAGCGCGCCGCCGAGGATGCCCGGCATGATCAGCGGCAGGGTGATGCGGCGCATCGTATGGGCGCGGCTCGCCCCGAGGATCATCGAGCTTTCGCCGAGCGTGGGGCTGAGCTGCGAGACCACGGCGACGGTGGTGCGGAAGACCAGCGGCGTGAAGATGACGGTATGACCGACCACCACCAGCCAGAAGGACGGATCGACGCCGAGCTTGACGAAGAACATCAGCGCGGCGATGCCGAAGACCAGCGTCGGCAGCACCATCGGCAGCATGAAGAAGGGTTCGAGGAAGGCGAACCGCCGGCCTTCCCGGGCCATGCCGAGCGCGGCCGGCACGGCGATGAGGATGGACAGCATGGTGGCGAGGCTGGCGATCTTCAGGCTGGTGATCGCCGCGGCGTGGATGCGGCCGGACTGCGCGGGATCGAGCAGGTTGCCGTACCATTTCAGGGAAAGGCCCTGCGGCGGGAACTGGATGGTGTTGCCCGCCGTCAGCGACATCATGAAGCCGACGACGACCGGCAGCACCATGATCGCCACGCCGAAGCAGCCGAGCACGATCACCACCGCATTGAAGGAAAGGCCGGCCCAGTCGTTCTTGCTGGCACTACGCATAGACGTTGATCCTCCGGTTGCGGCCGACCGCGGTGAGCGCGCCCAGCACGATGCCGATCGTGGTCAGCATGACGATGGCGATGGCGGCGGCGAACGGCCAGTCATAGAGCGTGTTGACTTCCTGGTAGATGAATTGCGGCAGGTAGATCAGCCGCGCGCCGCCGATCACCGCCTGGGTGACGAAGTTCATGCAGGCGCTGGCGAAGACGAGCACCCAGCCCGCGATGAGCCCGGGAACGCTGAGCGGCAGGATGATCCGCACGAAGGTCTGCCAGGCGTTCATGCCGAGCGAGGTCGAGGCCTCCCACAGGCTCCGGTCGATCTTGGCGAGCACCGAGACGAGCGGCAGCACGAGCAGCGGCAGCTCGATCTGGCTGAGCGCGATGATGAGGCCGAGCTCGTTGTACATGAACTGGAGCGGCGTCGAGGTGAGGCCGAGGCCGACCAGCGTGTTGTTGACGACCCCCTCGCGGCCGAGGATGGCGATCCAGGCGAGCGTGCGCACCACGTTGGAGGTCAGCATCGGCAGGACCGTGCAGAACAGCAGGATGCGCCGGCCGGTCGGCCCGAGCAGCATGAACAAGAGCGCGACGGGATAGCCGACGAGCGTCGTGAAGACGATGACCTTCACGCCGAGATAGATCGTGTCGCGCAGCACGGCGACATTGATCGGATCGGCGAAGAACCGCGCATAATGCGCGGTCGTCGCGCCGGCGTCGCCGCTGAAGCTCATGCCCACGAGGAGAAAGAGCGGGGCCATGAAGAACAGCCCGTTGAGAATGACCATCGGGAGTAGCTTCATGACCCCGGCTCCTCTTTCAACACTGAAGGATGCGCGTGCGCCTACTGGCGCACGACCTCGTCGAACTTGGAGGTCCACTCGCCGCGCCTGGCGTTGATGTTGTTCCAGTCGAGGTAGACGAAGGTGGCAAGCTGCTCGCGCGACATGTAGGCGGCGACGGCGGGCGTCAGCGGCACCGTCTTGTTGGTCGGGAAGTTCTCCAGCGGAGCCCCCTGCAGCGCCTCCTGCACCTTGGCCGAGAGGACGGCGTCGATATAGGCGTGGACGGCCTTCGGGTCCTTGGTGCCCTTGGCGACGTGGATGTTGACGGGGGTCGCCGGCGCGCCCTCCTCCGGCACGACGAATTCGATCGGCACGCCGAGCCCCTTGAGGCGGGCGACATTGCCCGTGCTGGCGATCATCACGTCGATCTCGCCCTGCTGGAACAGCGATTGCTGGTGGTTCATGTCGTTGGCGATGGCGCCGACATGCGGCAGGTATTCCTTCAGCTTCGGCCAGAGCGGATCGAGATTCTGCTCCGAGCCGCCGAACGCCTTGGCGGTCTGGATCCAGGCCATGACGGCGCTGTTGCTCTTGAAGCCGGTGAAGGCGACCTTGCCGTAGAAATCCGGGCTGAACAGGTCGCCGTAGCCCTTGGGCTTGCGCACCTTCTCCGGATTGTAGGCGAGGCCGTCGAGCTGCACCGTGATGGCCGGGCCCCACTCGTTCTGGAAGGACGGATCGGAAAGGTTGGCCCAGTTGGAGATCAGGCTCGGATCGACCTTCTCGATCAGGTTGTTCTCGATGGCGATGGCCGACTGGCCCGGCGACATCAGCAGCGCGTCATAGGGCGGCGAGCTGGGCGAGGCCATCATCTTGCCGAGCTGGTCGGAGGCGAGCGCCGGCGAGAGCACCAGCTCGTTGCCCGAGGCCTCGCTCAGCGCCGGGCCGACGACCGATTGGAACATGTCCTCCCAGGCTCCGGGAAAGACGGCGGCGACCACCTCGCTGGCCGCATGGGCGCGCGTGGCGCGCAGCAGGGTCGGGGCGACGAGCGTGCCCGCCCCTGCCAGAAGACCGAATCGAATGAGGTCACGACGGTTCATTTCCATGCCAGCCATTGGTTTCCCCCCTTGTGGCTTGATTGGCGCTAGATCGGTGAACTGCTATGGGTATCCCTTCGCGCCGCGCGCTCCTTGCGAAACGCGCACCACGTCACGACGCTTTGCTTTTCATGCTCCTCAGGGCTCGATGGCCCGCTTCCCGTCGACGAAGACCTGGCATTGATCGGCAGGCACGATGACGGAAACCTCCGTGCCGCGCTCCAGCGGGCTGCTGCCCGTGGCGCGGGTCTGGCTGACCTTGACATGCGTGCCGTCCCTCAGGGCGATCTCGTAGATGAAGACCGGGCCGACCGGCAGGACGGCGTCGACGATGCCGGGCAGGGCGCCCGGCACGGTCCCCGCGCTGATGGAAAGATGTTCGGGGCGAACCGTCACCGTCACCTTGTCGCCGGCCCGCGCCGTCGTGCGCCCGCTGACCGCGACCGGCTGGGCGCCGAGCAGGCGCACGGCGAGCGCATGGGCCTCGGCCGACACGACCTCGCCGTCGAGGCGGTTGGTGCTGCCGACGAAACCGTTGACGAAAAGGCTGGCCGGGCGGTCGTAGAGCGCCGCGGGCGCCGCGATCTGCTCCACCCGTCCGCCGTTCAGCACGATCACCCGGTTGGCGAGGCTGAACGCCTCCTCCTGGTCGTGGGTGACGATGATGGAGGTGATGCCGAATTCGCGCTGGATGCGCTGGAACTCGATCTGCATGTCGAGCCTGAGATTCTTGTCGAGCGCGCCGAACGGCTCGTCGAGCAGCATCAGCCGCGGCTGGGTGGCAAGCGCCCGGCCGGTCGCCACGCGCTGCTGCTGGCCGCCCGACAGGTCGCGCGGCAGGCGGTCGGCGCATTGCGAAAGCTGGATCAGCTCGAGGATCTCGTCGACCCGCGAGCGGATTTCAGGACGCTTCCTGCCCTGCGCCACCAGGCCGTAGCCGATGTTCTCGCGCACCGTCAGATGCGGGAAGAGCGCGTAGTTCTGGAAGACCAGGCCGATCTGCCGGCGGTTCGGCGGAATGTCGTCGATCGCCTTCCCGCCCATCAGGATGCGCCCTTCCGTCTGGCGCACGAAGCCGGCGATGAGCCGCAGGATCGTCGTCTTGCCGCAGCCGCTCGGGCCGAGCAGGGCGACGGTCTCGCCGGGCTCCACCGTGAAATCGATATCGTGCAGGACGCGCAGGGCGCCATAGGAATGACTCATGCGTTCGACGGCGAGGCGAACGCCGCGCAACGGCTGCGCCTCGCTGGAATTGGCAACAAGATTGTCGTGTCGGTCGAGCATTGCATGCATGTCGCGCAGTCCCTGTGGTTGATCATTGCAGGGATCCGATCCGCGCTCCGCAGATCGGCCGGTCGAGCCTTCGCTCTATGTTGTATAATTTGTCTCAAAAACTTGTACGCAAGTCAACAAGATTTTGCACACAATTTTCCTCGTGGATTCTGCCGGCCGGCTATCGTAAACAGAAGGAGGTCCACCACGGACCGCCACAGCTCTATCATCGGGTGCAAACCAGCTTGGACAAGCGATCGAACGTCGTGAGCAATCAGCAGCAGAAGAAGGAAGCGACGCCGGGCGCCGAGGGCCTCCAGCCGGCCGGCCAGCGCGTGTTCGACGCCGTTCTCCGGGCCATCTACGAACAGCGCATCCGGCCGGGCACGAAGCTCGGCGAAGAGGCGCTCGCGACCTATTTCTCCATCGGCCGCAGCCATATCCGCCGCGCCTTCCTGGCCCTGTCGCATCAGAAGGTGATCGAGCTCATCCCCAATCGCGGCGCCTTCGTCACGCGGCCGACGGAGGCCGACGCCCGCGACGTCTTCAGCGCCCGCCGCGCCCTGGAGGAACTGGTCGTCCGCAAGATCGCCGCGAAGGTCGAGCCCGGCGCGGTGGAAACGCTGCGCGCGCATATCCGCGCGGAAGCCGAGGCGCGCGACAACGGCCAGCGCCGCGAGGCTGTGCGCATGGCGGGGGAATTCCACCTCGCCCTCACCCGCCTTTCCGGCAGCAAGGTGCTTTACGGCATCCTCAACTCGATCCTTTCCCAGAGCTCGCTGATCATCAGCCTTTATGGCGGCGGCCTGACATTCAGCCGCTCCGTCGAGGATCACGAGGCGATCGTCGATGCGATCGAACGGGGCGATGCGGAAGCCGCGAGCGCGATGATGAAGCAGCATCTCGAACACCTCGAAAGCACGCTCCGCCTCGACGACTACGACGTCGACGAGCCGGATCTGGACTACATCTTCGGCTGACCCGACCCCGGATCCCTTTCATCCCCCGCCATCGGCAACCGCCGCCGCGCCGCGCGCGGTCATGATGCCGCACGCGCTTTTCGCTCATTCCTAACCGCGATGATGGCGGCGCATCGGCGTTGTGGATCAAAATTCCTGTTTACAATGATCCATATATTGTGCACAATTGCATGAAAGATATCGCACAAAATATCCTCATTTCAATCCATTCCCTTGTGCACAAAATTGAAATGGGACCCGCACGACGATCACGGAAATGACAGCTTCGCCCGACATGTCCGAAACTCTGTGAGAATATTCTTGCGAAAGTTTTGTTGAATGACGCTTATACAGAAATAACCGGCCTTCATCAACCTTCTAAAAATGGCACCACTCAATCTACCGGCGCTTGCATCGCCTGAATCAGAGGGGATCAATGAACCGGATAGCCCCATCCGAGGGCGCGAGCCCCCGCAGGCAAGCTGTCGCGACGGGAAGCCGGTCCATCGGCGTGGTCGGCCCGTAACCGCGATCGCCAGGCATCCGCCGGGATGACGGCGGCCCGCCCCACGCCGTTCCCCATCGCCGCCAGGCGCGTCCCGCCGGCACATTGCAAGGAGTCTCGACATGAAACTGGGTATCGACGGACAGAAACTGCCCGAGGTGAAGAAGCGCGGCCCGCTGGCAAGCCTCGACCATGTGAAGGAACTCGGCCTCGGCGGCATCTTCTTCAGCACCGTCCTCGACATGAGCCCGGGCCTCGACCCCGGCGAATTGCGGGACATCCGCGCCAGGGCCGACGAGCTCGGCCTCTACCTCGAAAGCGGGCTCGGCAAGATCAACCCCTATTGCAGCGCCGAGGCGCCGGAACTGCGCGCGGCCGGCGACGGCGACATCATGGCCGGCTTCACGCGGATGATCGAGGCGAGCGCCGCCATCGGCTGCCGCGAGATGTGGATCTCCCCCGGCAATTTCAAGCCGGCCTTTCGCGGCCGGCTGGCGGCCGACCGCTTCCGCACCGACGTGACCTGGGAGGAGCAACTGCTCGCCATGGAAAGGGTCCTGCTGAAACTCGCCCCCGTCGCCCGCGCCAACGGCGTGCACATGAACATGGAGACCCATGACGAGATCACCTCGTTCGAGATCCTCCGGCTGATCGACAGGGTGGGGGACGATTGCGTCGGCGTGGTGCTGGACACCGCCAACATGCTCCAGCGCGGCGAACACCCGGTCTTCGCCGCCCGGCGCGTCGCGCCCTATGTCCGCCAGACCCATATCAAGGACGCCTATGTCGGTCGCGCGCCCGGCGGCCTCGATTTCCAGCCCCGGCCCGCCGGCGAGGGCATCGTCGATTTCGCGGCGATCCTGCCGATCCTTGCCGAGGCCAATCCCGATCTCAATCTCTCGCTGGAGATCAACCAGTCGACCGCCGACAAGCGCCGGCAGGCCCATCCGCGCCAATGCATCGAGATCGACGACCCGGCCTGGCGGGCCGGGCACCCGGACCTGACGGCCGAGGAGCTGGACGCCTATCTTGCCATGGTGGATGCCTGCGGCAGGCGGGTGGCCGCCGGCGAGATCCCCGACTGGGAAGCCTACGAGACCAGCCAGTACGGCTATCCGACCTACGAGCACCAATCCTACGGCTATGCCGAGGCGGTCGCCTTCATCGGCAAATCCGCGCGTCATATCGAAACGCTGTGCGCGGAGAAAGAGATTGCGCTCGCCTCCCGAGCCGCTCAAAAGGCGGCCTGAGCGCAGGCGCCGGGGGCATGCCCCCGGCGCCCAACTTGATTGCGAAACGCAGCGGAATACTATTCCTTAGATTGAACCCCTTCTGGAGAAGCCCGTGAAGAAGACGCGCCGCCAAAGCGCCAATCCAACGCCGGGAACGACCGCCGCACCGGAACCGGCCGACAACAACGACGATGTCTCGGAGCGCATCCGCGCGACGCTCGCCGCCGCCATCGGCGAGGGCGCCCTCAAGCCGGGCACCAAGATCATCGAGGATGCGATCGCCGAGCATTTCGGCGTCAGCCGGACGGTCGTTCGCGGCGCGCTGGGCGTGCTGGAAAGCGACCATCTCCTCGACCGCCGGCGCAACCGCGGCACCTTCGTCGCCGAGCCGAGCGTCGAGCAGGCCCGCAGCCTTTTTGAGGCGCGGCGGAAGATCGAGCGCAGCATTCTCGAACTCGTCGTGGAACGGGCGACGGAACGCGACCTCGACCAGCTCGAAAGCCTCACCGACGAGGAGGAGCGGATCCATCACCACAGCGACGAGAAGTCGAAGACCGTGCTGTCCGGCCGCTTCCACATCGAGCTGACGCGCGCCGCCGGCAATCCCGTCCTGACGGAAGTCCTCGCCAAGATCGTCGCCCGCCTCTCCCTCGTCATGTCGCTCTATGAAGAGGAGCGGAAGGACGATTGCGGCGCGGATCATCACCGCATGATCGTCGCCGCCCTGCGGGAGAAGGACCTTGCCAGGGCGCAGCATCTCATGGACCACCACCTCGCCGACATAGAGCGCCGCGTCCGCCTGACGGAAGGCCAGGCGGAGCGCCACACCTTCCTCGCCGTCCTCGGGAATTTCTCCTGAGGCAAGTCGGCGTTCCGCGCCGGTGACTGCAAAGCCCTGCCGCCGGACGGCAGGGGCGGCCCGCTTTTCACGCATCCGCAGGTTCGCGGTGGCAAGGCCGCCATTCCTGCCGGCCCGCACGCCTCCTCCCGTAGCGCCCAAGGCGGAGATCGGTTCGCACACCGATCTCCGCATTTGCCGATTCGGCAACATCTCACGTAAAATCGCCCCCAATCCGGAAATTTTCGGCAAGATTTGCGCGCTACGGCTGAAATATTCTTGACATGATTCCGTTTCGGAAATTTACTCTCCATAATTGGCCGAAATGGAAACGCCCATGACACAGCGCTATGTCGTTGACGATCTGGATCGCGAGATCATCCGCTACCTCTCCGAGGACGGGCGCCTCTCGGCGGCCGAGATCGCCGGCCGGATCGGCAGCGTCTCCGAGCGCACGATCCGCAACCGCATCGCCGCGCTGCTTCAGGCGAAGATGATCGTCATCGGCGCCATTCCCGATCCCGTGGCGCTCGGCCGCGACGTGCAGGTCGAGCTGCTGATCGAGGTGGAGGCCGGCAAGCTGGAGGACGTCGCCATCCAGCTCGCGGAATACGAGGAGATCGGCTACCTCGCCGCGACCAGCGGCTCGGCCAATCTCAGCGCCTCGCTCTTCGTCGCCGATCATGCGGCGCTTCTCGAATTCATCGATCAGGAGCTGGGCAAGCTGCCCGGCGTCAGGCGCGTGACGAGCTCGGTCGTCCTGCGGCTTTACAAGGTATTCGGCACGAGGACGACCGCGATCAGCCGCGGCACGGATCTCGGCGGCAAGAAGAAAGGGTAACCCATGCTGCGTATTGGGGTGGATGTGGGCGGAACCAACACGGATGCGGCGCTGCTGCGCGGCACCGAGGTTCTGGCGACGGTGAAGTCCTCGACCACGGCGGACGTGACCTCGGGCGTCGGCGCGGCGATCCGCACGGTTCTGGCCGAGGCCGGCGTCGGCGCGGCCTCCGTCAATGCCGTCATGATCGGCACGACGCATTTCCTCAATGCCGTCGTCGAAGGCCGCCATCTCGAGAAGGTCGGCATCCTGCGGCTTTGCGGCGCGGCGACCCGCTCCCTGCCGCCGATGATCGACTGGCCCGATACGCTGCGTCCCACCGTCGACGGCGGCGCGGCGCTGGTCGGCGGCGGCGTGAACTATGACGGCTCGGAGATCGCGCCGCTCGATATCGGCGCCGTCCGCGCCGCGTGCCGTGACTGGCGCGCCAGGGGCATTTCGGCCGTCGCGATCTGCTCCGTCTTCGCCCTTGTCGACCCGCGCATGGAAAACGAGGCGGCCGAAATCGTCGCCGCGGAAATGCCCGACGCCGCGATCAGCCTGTCGCACCGCGTCGGCCGCACCGGCCTCCTGCCGCGCGAGAACGCCACCATCCTCAATGCGAGCCTGCACAAGCTCGGCCAGGAGACGGTCGGCGCCTTCCGCGCGGCCTTTACCGCGCTCGGCCTCGATTGCCCGCTCTACCTCACCCAGAACGACGGCACGCTGATGGCGGCGGATTTCGCCGAGCGCTATCCGGTCTTCACCATCGCCTCCGGCCCGACCAACTCCATGCGCGGCGCGGCCTTCCTCACCGGGCTTGCCGACGCGGCGGTGATCGATATCGGCGGCACCACGACCGATATCGGCATGCTGGTCGCCGGCTTCCCGCGCACCCGCAGCGAGGGCGCGATGATCGGCGGCGTTCCGACCAATTTCCGCGTTCCGGACGTCTATTCCTTCGGGCTTGGCGGCGGCAGCATCGTGCGCTCCGGCCCGCCCTCGACGGTCGGCCCGGATTCCGTCGGCTTCCGCCTGCCGGAAAAGGCGCTGTGCTTCGGCGGCGACACGCTGACGGCGACCGACATCGCGGTGGCGGCGGGCCTCGTCGACCTCGGCGACCGCGGCCGCCTCGGCCATATCGACCCCGACTTCGCCCGGCAGGTACTGGCGCAGATGAAGGCCAGCATCGAGACGGTTCTCGACCGCATGAAGCCGAGCGCGGAACCGATCCCCGCCATCCTCGTCGGCGGCGGCTCGGTGCTCGTGGAGGGGCTGCTGGAGGGCACCTCGGTCTCGCTGAAGCCGGACCATTTCGGCTCTGCCAATGCCATCGGCGCGGCCATCGCGCAGGTCTCCGGCGAGGTGGACAGCGTCGTCTCGCTGGAAGGCACGACGCGGGACCGCGCGCTGGACGCCATCGTCGCGCAAGCGCGGGCGCGCGCCGTCGAGGCCGGCGCCGCGCACGAGACGGTGACGCTGGCCGAAATCGAGGAAACGCCGCTGGCCTACCTGCCCGGCAATGCCGTGCGCATCGCGGCGAAAGTCATCGGAGAACTCAGGGCATGAAATACTGGTCGCTTACCGAGACGGATATCGACCGCATCGCCATCGGCTGCGGCATTCTGGGCACCGGCGGCGGCGGCAGCACGTATCATGCGTCGCTGCGGGCCAAGGCGCTGCTGCGCGAGGGCAAGCGCATCCGCATGGTGCGCCCGGCCGACATGGCGCCCGATGCGCAGATCATCGGTATCGGCGGCATCGGCGCGCCGACCGTCGGCATCGAGAAGATCGCCGAGGGCGCCGAGGGCGTGCGGCTGCTCCATGCCCTCGAACGCCATATGGGCCGCAGGGTCGATGCGCTTCTCGGCGACGAGGTGGGGGGCGGCAACGGCCTTTCGCCCATGCTGACCGCCGCCATGGTCGACCTGCCGGTGGTGGACGCCGACGGCATGGGCCGCGCCTTCCCGGAAGTGCAGATGACCACCTTCTTCATCCATGGCCAGCCGGTGCAGCCGGCGGCGCTGGCCGATGCCGACGGCAATGTGCTGATCGTCACCGAGGCGACCACGCCGAAGATGCTGGAAAAGCTGCTGCGCGCCAGCACCATCGCCATGGGCTGCACGGCGCTGATGACGACCGCGCCGATGACCGGCGAATTCGTGCGCCGCTTCGGCGTGCCGCACACGACGAGCCAGGCCTGGACCCTCGGCGACGCCGTGCTGAATGCCCGCGCCGCCAAGGCGGATCCGGTGGAAGCCATCCTCAGGCAATCGGGCGGCGTGCGCCTCATGCACGGCAAGGTCACCGACATCGCCCGCCGCATCGCGGCCGGCTTCAACCGCGGCACGCTCACCGTCGCCGGGCTCGACGAGGATGCCGGGCGAACGATCGCCATCGAGATCCAGAACGAATATCTTATCGCCCGCGAGGGCGAGGAAATCATCACCATGGTGCCGGACCTGATCTGCATCGTGGATTCGGAGACCGGCCGCGCCATCGGAACGGAAGAGCTGCGCTACGGCCTGCGCATCGACGTCCTATCCATGCCGGCCCCGGTTCTGCTCCGCAGCGAGATCGCGCTCGCCGCGGTCGGCCCGCGCGCCTTCGGCTATGATTTCGACTTCGTGCCGGTGGGCATATCCGCCGATGCGCCCCCGGTGCCCCATTACAGAGAAGACGCCTAATCGTCCGTACCCCCAACC
Organism: Shinella sp.; assembly: GCA_039812945.1. Lineage (GTDB taxonomy): Bacteria > Pseudomonadota > Alphaproteobacteria > Rhizobiales > Rhizobiaceae > Shinella. The sequence continues at coordinate 2,877 of JBDHSZ010000031.1, read as the reverse complement.
TCCACGGGAGAACGAAATGAACCGCCGCAATTTCCTCAAGACGACAGCCCTCGCCGCCCTTGCCGCCACCAGCGCGCGCTGGAACCTCGCCATGGCGCAGGGAGCCGGCAGCATCTTCACGCTCGCCTGCCCGACCAGCTTCCCCGACCTCGACCCCGCGACCTCGTTCTCCAACGACGGCGCCGTGCTCGCGAACGTCTATGAGGGCCTTGCCCGCTACATTCCGGGCACCGACACGACGGAGGCGAGGATCGAGCCGCTGCTCGCCACCGGCTGGGAGGTGAGCGCGGACGGCAAGACCTGGACCTTCACCCTGCGCGACGACGTCAAGTTCCACGACGGCAGCCCGCTCACCGCCGAGGCCGTCAAGGGCTCGATCGAGCGCACCAAGAAGATCGGCGGCGGCGCCGCCTTCATCTGGGGCCCGGTCACCTCCATCGAGACGCCCGAGCCGCTGAAGGTCGTCTTCAACCTCTCCGAGCCGCAGCCGCTCGATCTCATCGCCTCGGCGGGCTTCGCCGCCTGGATCTACGCCCCCTCCGTGCTGGACAAGGACAATGCCTGGTTCAACGCCGGCAACGACGGCGGCACCGGCCCGTTCAGGATCAGCCGCTACGAGCCGGGCCAGCGCGCGGTGCTCGACCGCGTCGACGGCTATTGGGGCAAGGTGCCGGAAAACGGCTTCGACACCGTATCCTTCGAGATCACCGAGGATGCGACGCTCGCCCAGAACATGATCGAAAGCGGACAGGCCGACTGGACCTACAGCCTGCCTTACGAGAACCTCGAGGCGCTGAAATCCAATCCGGACCTCAACGTCGTCGTCAATCCCTCCTTCGAAACGCTGTTCGGCCTCTACAACGTCAAGCGCGCGCCGCTCGACAAGGTCAAGGTGCGCCAGGCGCTGTCGCTCTCCTTCCCCTATGAGGACGTGATCACGGCCGGAACGAGCGGCTTCGGCACGCGCGCCAAGGGCGTCGTGCCCGCCGGCATCTGGGGCCACGACGCCGATGCGCCGATCCCCAAGACCGATCTCGAGGCCGCCAGGGCGCTGCTCGCCGAGGAGGGCATCGAGCCCGGCCTGGAACTGACCATGACCTATTCCTCCTCGCAGGCGATCGAGGCGGTCGCCGGCGAGCTCTGGAAGGCCAACCTGGAGACCCTCGGCATCACGCTCAAGCTGCAGCCGATGGCCTGGGAAGCCCAGTGGCAGCTCGGCAAGTCGGACCCGCAGGCCGCGCAGGACATCTTCGTCATGTTCTGGTGGCCGACCTTCGTCACGCCCTACGACTATCTCTTCAACCTGTTCCACAGCGAGGAGAAGCCGAACTTCAACCTCGGCTACTACTCCAACCCCGAGGTGGACGCCAGGATCGACGAGGCGGCCAAGCTCTCGGGCACCGACCGCCCGCGCGCCGAGGCCCTGTTCATCGAGGCGCAGCGCAAGCTGATCGAGGACGCGGCGGCGGTCTTCATGCTCGACCAGCCGAACGTCCACATCATCCGCGCGGACATCAAGGGTTATGCCGACAATCCGGCCTACGGGCACATCACCTTCGTCAACGAGCTGAGCCGGTAGGGCGCCCGGGGGTCTGATGGAACTTCTGCGCTACATCCTGCGCCGCACGGTGCTTTCCGCCTTCGTGGTGGTGGGCGTGACCTTCCTGGTCTTCGTGGTGGCGCAGGTCGTTCCCTCGGATCCCGCAGCGCTCTATGCCGGCCCGCGCCCCACGGCCGAGCAGATCGAGAAGGCGCGTCGGGAATTGAACCTCGACGCGCCGCTGCCCGCCCGTTTCGCGACCTTCGCCACGGCCATGGCGTCCGGCGATTTCGGCGTTTCCTACAAGTCGCGGCGCCTCATCTCCGAGGACCTCAGGGCCTATCTGCCGGCGACCCTGGAGCTTGCGGTCTTCTCCACCGGCCTTGCGCTCGTGATCGGCATTCCGCTCGGCGTCGTCGCCGCGGCCCGGCAGGGCCGATGGCCGGACAGGATCGGCAGTTTCGGCTCCATCGCGGCCGTCGCCATGCCGACTTTCTTCCTCGCGATGATCCTGCAGCTCGTCTTCGCGCAATGGCTCGGCATCCTGCCGCTTTCCGGCCGCCTGTCGCGCGAGATATCGATTTCCGCGCCGCTGCCGATGGTAACGGGCTTCAACATGATCGACGCGCTGCTCGCCGGGCGGCTCGACGCCTTCGGCGATGCATTCGCCCACCTGATCCTGCCGGCCCTCACGCTGGCCTCCTATCCCGCCGGCGTCGCCATGCGGCTGACGCGCTCGGCCATGATCGAGATCCTCGAACGCCGCCATGTCGTCGCCGCCCGCGCGCTCGGCCTTTCCGAGCCGCGCATCCTGTTCGGCCACGCTCTGCCGAACGCCATGGGCCCCGCGCTGACGGTGATCGGCCTTTCCTTCGCCTATGCCCTGACCGGCGCCGTGCTGGTCGAGATCATCTTCGCCTGGCCGGGCCTCGGGCGCTACGTCTCCGAGGCGATCCTCGCCAAGGACTTCCCGGTCATCGCGGCCGTCACCATGGTGGTGACGCTCTGCTATGTGGTGATGAACCTTCTCATCGACATCGCACAGGCCCTGGTCGACCCGCGGGTGGCCCTGTCATGAAGACGCTCGTCCAACGCCTCGGCTGGCCCGGCACCGCGGCTCTTGCCGTCGTCGTCCTCTTCGTCGCCGTCGCGATCCTCGCGCCGTGGATCGCGCCCTATCCGGCGCAGGGGGCCGGCGCGCCGAACGTGGTGGCCAAGCTCTCCCCGCCCTCGGCCGACTACTGGCTCGGCACGGACCATCTCGGCCGCGACATCCTGAGCCGCATCATCTACGCCACCCGCGTCTCGCTGACCAACGGCGTGCTGATCGTCGCCTT
>JBDHSZ010000030.1:0-26767 GCA_039812945.1 Shinella sp. | reverse complement strand
AGACGCCGATGAGGAAGATGATCACGCCGACGGCCGAGATGTACGAGCCGACCGAGGAGACATAGTTCCAGCCGGCGAAGGCGTCCGGATAGTCGATGTAGCGGCGCGGCATGCCGGCAAGGCCGAGGAAGTGCTGCGGGAAGAAGATCAGGTTCACGCCGATGAACATGACCCAGAAGTGCAGCTTGCCGATGAACTCGGAATACATGTAGCCGGTCATCTTCGGGAACCAGTAGTACCAGGCCGCGAAGATCGCGAAGACGGCGCCGAGCGACAGGACGTAGTGGAAGTGGGCCACCACGTAATAGGTGTCGTGCAGGGCGCGGTCGAGGCCGGCATTGGCGAGCTGGACGCCCGTGACGCCGCCGATGGTGAAGAGGAAGATGAAGCCGATCGCCCAGACCATCGGCGTCGCGAAGCGGATCGAGCCGCCCCACATCGTCGCGATCCACGAGAAGATCTTGATGCCCGTCGGGATGGCGATGACCATCGTCGCGAAGACGAAGTAGCGCTGCGTGTCGAGCGACATGCCGACCGTGTACATGTGGTGCGCCCACACGACGAAGCCGACGGCGCCGATGGCGACCATGGCATAGGCCATGCCGAGATAGCCGAAGATCGGCTTGCGCGAGAAGGTCGAGACGATGTGGCTGACGATGCCGAAGCCGGGCAGGATCAGGATGTAGACTTCCGGGTGGCCGAAGAACCAGAACAGGTGCTGGAACAGGATCGGGTCGCCGCCGTTCTCCGGCGCGAAGAAGGCCGTGCCGAAGTTGCGGTCCGTCAGCAGCATGGTGATGCCGCCGGCCAGAACCGGCAGCGAGAGCAGCAGCAGGAAGGCGGTGATCAGCACCGACCAGGCGAAGAGCGGCATCTTGTGCAGCGTCATGCCCGGTGCGCGCATGTTGAGGATCGTCGTGATGAAGTTGATCGCGCCGAGGATCGAGGATGCGCCGGCGATGTGCAGGCCGAGGATGACGAAGTCCATGGCCGGGCCGGGCTGGCCCGCGGTCGAGAAGGGCGGATAGACCGTCCAGCCGCCGCCCGCGCCGTAGGCGCCCGCCGGGCCCTCGACGAACATCGACAGGAGCACGAGCAGGAAGGCCGGGACGATCAGCCAGAAGGAGATGTTGTTCATGCGCGGGAAGGCCATGTCCGGCGCGCCGATCATGATCGGCACCATCCAGTTGGCGAAGCCGCCGATGAGGGCCGGCATGACCATGAAGAAGATCATGATGAGCGCATGCGCCGTCGTGAAGACGTTGAACATGTGCTTGCCGCCGTCGATGGCGGCGTCGCCCTCGAAGCCGTAGACCATCTGGGCGAGGCCGTGGAAGATCTGGATGCCCGGCTCCTGCAGCTCCATGCGCATCACCACCGACAGCGTGCCGCCGATGATGCCCGCACAGATCGCGAAGATCAGGTAGAGGGTGCCGATATCCTTGTGGTTGGTCGACAGGAACCAACGCTGGAAGAAGGTGAGCGGCTTGTGTTCGTGGTGATCGTGGTGATCGCCGTGGGCAGCGGATGTTCCGGCCATTGGATTAGGACTCCCTAGTATTACTGCGCGGCGTTCTGGGCGACGTCTACGGACTTGTCCGCAGCATCGACCGACGCCATCAGGGCCTTGTTTGCATCGCCGAGATTGGTCGCGGCGGCGGCAAGCCAGGTATCGTACTTCTCCTGCGAGACGACGCGGATGGCGATCGGCATGAAGGCATGGTCCTTGCCGCACAGCTCGGAACACTGGCCGTAGAACAGGCCTTCGCGGTCGGCCTTGAACCAGGTCTCGTTGAGACGGCCCGGAACGGCGTCGATCTTCACGCCGAAGGACGGCATGGCGAAGGCGTGGATCACGTCGGCGGCGGTGACGAGGAGGCGGACATGCTTGCCGACCGGGACGACGACCTCGTTGTCGACGGTCAGAAGACGCGGATAGACCGCCCTGTCCTCCTTGCCGGCGCTCGCGCGGTCGCCGTCCTGCAGCAGGAGGCTGTCGAAGGAGAGCGGGCTTTCGCCGACCTGGTATTCATAGCCCCAGTACCACTGGTAGCCGGTGGCCTTGATCGTCAGCTCCGGCTCCTCGGTGGGCGCGAGCTGCCTGGTGAGAAGCTGGAAGGACGGAACCGCCAGGAACAACAGGACGATGACCGGGCCGAGCGTCCAGACGACCTCGATGGCCGTGTTGTGGCTGGTCTTGGACGGAACCGGGTTCGCGCTTTCGCGGAACTTGAAGACGACGACGATGAGGAGGGCGAGGACGAACAGCGTGATCGGGACGATGAACCACAACGTATACTGCTCGAACCAGCGGATCTCTTCCATGATCGAGGTCGCGGCGGGCTGGAGGCCCTTCTGCCAGTCGAGCGGCTGATCAGCGAAAGCGGTGGAAGCAAAGAGCAGACAGCCGATCGCGGCCAGAACTGCAAAAGCTTTGTTTTTCACAACGTATCTCCCCAAGGCGTTTGATCGGGATCAAACAGATGCGCAGAATCCCTGCTATACTGAGTGCTTAAAATCATAGTTTCAGGCTCGCCGCAACCGCCATGGGGGACAGCCCATGCGGCATTTTTGCGCAAACGCAAAAGCATGCGGCCCGTCCCCACAGTTTCTTCACAATCCCCTATAGCATGAAAGGTTTGGTCGCGGCGAGCGGCCGGTCCGCCGCCGCGATACGCGGCACAAGGGCCGCACGGTCCAATTTCCGCCTTCAATCAATCGGAAATGAGCGCGCGGGGCTTTTCATTTCGCCGCCGCCTATTCAAAGATACCGCGATTGATTCGAGATTCCGAGGTTTTCATGGGTTTTGCTTCCCTTTCCCGGCTTTCCCGGGCGGCGCTTGGAACCGTCGTCCTGGGGCTCGGCGCCGCAGCGCTCCCCTCCCTTGCGGCGGCGCAGCAGCCCGGCACGGTGAAATCCAACCACGGCGCCTGGTCGATCGTCTGCGACCAGCCGGCCGGCGCGTCGGGCGAGCAATGCGCCCTGATGCAGAACGTGCTGGCCGAGGACCGGCCGGAGCTCGGCCTCTCCGTCGTGGTGCTGAAGACCGCCGACCGCAAGGCGAAGATCCTGCGCGTGCTGGCGCCGCTCGGCGTGCTGCTGCCGAACGGGCTCGGCCTCAATGTCGACGGCAAGGACATCGGCCGCGCCTATTTCGTGCGCTGCTTCTCCGACGGCTGCTATGCCGAGGTCGTGCTGGAGGAAGAGCTGCTGAAGACCTTCCGCTCCGGCGCGACGGCCACCTTCATCGTCTTCCAGACGCCGGAGGAAGGCATCGGCATCCCCGTCGACCTCAAGGGCTTCGGCGAAGGCTACGACGCGCTGCCGTGAGCGGACGCCCGGCGGGCTTGCCGCCCGCCGCCGGGGACCTTACATGAGCCCCGAACCCCCATGCCTGCGGAGCCCGCCATGAACACCGACCTTCTCTCCCTCTTCGACGCCGACGAGGCGTCCGTCCAGGCGGTGCTTCGCGAGACGCTGAATGGGGCGGACGACGGCGAGCTCTTCCTCGAGCATGCACAGGCCGAATCGCTTTCCTTCGACAACGGCCGCCTCAAGGGCGGCAGCTTCAACACCGACCAGGGCTTCGGGCTGCGCGCCGTGGCGGGCGAGGCGGTCGGCTACGCCCATTCCGGCGAGATGACGCTGACCGCGCTGAAGCGCGCGGCGGATGCGGCCGGCGCGGTGACGCGCGGCTATGCCGGCGACTATGCCGGCGCGCCCGTCGGCACCAACCGGCGGCTCTATACCGAAAGCAACCCGATCGGCGCGCCGAGCTTCGAGGAGAAGGTGGCGCTGCTCACCGAGATCGATGCCTATCTGCGCGGCAAGGACCCCAAGGTCCGCCAGGTCACGGCCTCCATCGCCGCGAGCTGGCAGGTCGTCAACATCCTGCGCGCCGACGGGCACCGCGTCACCGACGTGCGGCCGATGACCCGCATCAACATCTCCGTCGTGGTCGGCCAGGGCGACCGGCAGGAGACCGGCAGCCACGGCATCGGCGGGCGCACGACCTTCGACGCCTTCCTCACCGGGGAGAGCTGGCGTGCGGGCGCCGACGAGGCGCTGCGCCAGGCGCTGGTCAACCTGGAGGCCGTCGAGGCGCCGGCGGGCACGATGGACGTGGTGCTGTCGAACGGCTGGCCGGGCGTCATGCTGCACGAGGCCGTCGGCCATGGGCTCGAAGGCGACTTCAACCGCAAGAAGACCTCGGCCTTCGCCGGGCTGATGGGCGAGCAGGTGGCGGCCAGAGGCGTCACCGTGGTCGACGACGGCACGATCGACGACCGCCGCGGCTCGATCACCGTCGACGACGAGGGCACGCCCTCGGCCCAGAACGTGCTGATCGAGGACGGGAAGCTGGTCGGCTACATGCAGGACCGGCAGAACGCCCGGCTGATGGGCATGAAGGCGACCGGCAACGGCCGCCGCCAGGGCTACGCCTATCGCCCGATGCCGCGCATGACGAACACCTACATGCTGTCCGGCGACAGGACGCCGGAGGAGATCATCGCCTCGGTGAAGAACGGCATCTACGCCGTCTCCTTCGGCGGCGGGCAGGTGGACATCACCTCGGGCAAATTCGTCTTCGGCTGCACCGAGGCCTATCTCATCGAGGACGGCAGGGTGACGGCGCCGGTCAAGGGCGCCATGCTGATCGGCAACGGGCCGGACGCCATGCGCCGCGTCTCGATGATCGGCAACGACATGAAGCTCGACAACGGCATCGGCAATTGCGGCAAGGCCGGCCAATGGGTCCCGGTCGGCGTCGGCCAGCCGCATCTCAGGATGGACCAGATCACGGTCGGCGGCACGAAAGCCTGAACGCCCCCTTCCCCGCCGCGGAAAAGCCGCCGTTAACGTCTCGGATACCCGCCGGGTGCGATAACCGCCGCAGGACAACAGCAAGGAAGACAAGGACGCCATGCCGATCCGCAGCGTCATGCGACAGGGGCTCAAGCGCGCGGTGATCACCGGCGGGCTGGAGTTCGCGCATCTTGCGGGCCGGGCGGGGCTGATGGCCTCGGCCCGCGGCATGGGGGCGATCTTCACGCTGCATCACGTGCGGCCGCGCACGCCGCAGGCCTTCGATCCCAACGCGCATCTGGAGATCACGCCGGACTTCCTCGAGGCGGCGATCGAGCATCTGAAGGAGGAAGGCTACCAGTTCGTCGCGCTGGCCGACATGCCGGCCCGCCTCGCCATCGCGCGCGCCGGCGAGCGCTTCGCCGCCTTCACCCTCGACGACGGCTACCGCAACAACGCGGTGCATGCCCAGCCGGTCTTCACCCGCCACCGGGTCCCCTTCACCGTGTTCGTCACGCCGGGCCTTGCCTGCAAGACCCACGGCATCTGGTGGGAGACGCTGACGGACCTGCTGCGCGCCGTGCCGCATCTCGAATTCGATTTCGGCTCCGGGCCGGTCACCATGCCGCTCGCGACGCCCTTCCAGAAGCAGGCGGCCTATGACCGCTTCGCCCGGTTCGTCCAGTCGGACATGGAGGAGGCGTCGGCCATCGCGCGGCTCGACGCGGCGGCGAAGGCCCATGGCGTCGACCCGCTGATGATCACCGAACGGCTCGTCATGCGCGAGCCGGAGCTGAAGAGCCTCGTGCTCAACCCCCTCGCCTCCATCGGCGCGCACACGATGAGCCACCGCGCGCTTTCCCGGCTCGGCGACGAGGAGGCCCGGCGCGAGATGGACCAGTCGGCCGAAAGCATCGCCGCGATCACCGGCCAGCGCCCCGAGACCTTCGCCTATCCCTATGGCGACCGCGCCGCCGTCTCGCCGCGCGAGCCTCGCCTCGCCCGCGAGCTCGGCTTCCGCATCGCCGTCACGACGCAGCCCGGCACGCTCTCGCCGCGCAGCTTCGACATGCCGGCGGCCCTGCCCCGCATCTCGCTGAACGGGCTCTACCAGAAGCCGAAATATGTCGGGGCGTTGGCCTCGGGCATCCCGTTCCGGCTGCTGCGCCAGTAGGCTTTGGCGGCCTCCTTCCTTGTGGTAGAATGTGCCGTCCATGGAGATTTCTATGCTTGCCGTCCATCTGCCCGCCGATATCGAAAAGCGCCTCGACGAGCTCGCCCGCAAGACCGGACGCAGCAAGAGCGATTATGTCCGCGAGGCCATCGTCGAGCATCTCGACGATCTCGAGGACCTCCACCTCGCCGAGGAGCGGCTTCGGGAATTGCGGGAGGGGACAGCCGGCACGACGTCGCTCGCCGAGTTGATGAAATCCCATGGCATGGAAAATTGAGTTCCATCCCGGCGCGGAGAAGGAGCTCGCGAAGGTCGGCTCCGTCGCGGCGCAGCGCATCCTTCGCTTCCTCCACGACCGCGTCGCCTCCCTCGACAATCCGCGCAGCATCGGCCAGGCCTTGCAGGGCTCGCAGCTCGGCGAGTTCTGGAAGTACCGGGTCGGCGACTACCGCATCATCGCTCGCATAGAGGATTCCGTCGTAACGATCTTCGTGGTCCGCATCGGCGACAGGAAATCCGTCTATCGCCGATAGGCGTCCTCACGGATACATCCGCACCTTCTCCCATCCCCTGCCGTCCTCCGCGCGGCGGAATTCCATGCGGTCGTGCAGGCGGAAGGGGCGGTCGTGCCAGAACTCGATGGAGACCGGCTTCAGGCGGAAGCCGGACCAGTGGGCCGGGCGGGGGATCTCGCCGATGGCGTAGCGGGCGGTGTATTCGGCGACGGCCTTTTCCAACGCGAAGCGGCTTTCCAGCGGGCGCGACTGCCTGGAGGCCCAGGCGCCGATGCGGCTGCCGCGCGGGCGCGAGGCATAGTATTCGTCGGCCTCGGCGTCCGTGACGACCTCCACGTCACCGCGGATGCGCACCTGACGGCGCAGCGATTTCCAGTGGAAGCACATGGCCGCCTTGCGCGCGCCGAGGAGTTCGACACCCTTGCGGCTCTCGAAATTGGTGTAGAAGACGAAGCCCCGCTCGTCGAAGCCCTTGAGCAGGACCATGCGCACATTGGGCAGGCCCGTCTCGTCGACGGTGGCGAGCGCCAGCGCGTTGGGATCGTTCGGCTCGGTCTTGCCGGCCTCTTCCAGCCAGGCGCCGAACAGGGCATAGGGTTCGTTTTCCTCGGTGAAGTCACCGCTTGTTAACGCATTTTCGCTCATATTCGATTCAATGCCGATCTATCTAGCTGTATGAGGCAGTCTGGAGTGAAAGACATAACAAAGACACGACCGGAGACAAAGCCAAACTGGACGCGCTGCCGTGGGTTCGTCGCCGTCATGATGTCCGGCCTCGTGCTTTCGGGCTGCATGAGCAGTCTCGACCTGTTCTCCTCCGAAGGCAATGTCGACAGGACGATGCGCACCAGCACCGTGCCGGGCGGCAGCACGGACCGTCAGACCGACGAGATCACCGTGCGCAACGCCGTGTCCTCGGCCGATCTCCTGCGCGCGGGCGGCAGCCCCATCCCCTGGGCCAACTCCGCCTCGGGCAGCGCGGGCGTGATCAGCAGCATCGCGGAGAACCGCGACGGCGCCGGCCGCCCCTGCCGCGACTTCGTGACCACCAAGCATTCCTACCAGGGCATCGCCAGCTTCACCGGCCGCACCTGCATGGGCAATACCGGCGAATGGCTGCTGCTCGCCTTCGACCGCCAGGGCTGATTCCCGCCGCTTGTTTGCACTTTCTCAACCCTGACCCGTAACCGGCGGTTAGGATTCCGCCCGCTACCATGGCCGGCAAAATGAAATCGGGTGGATGTTATGCGTGATCCCTATTCGGTCCTCGGCGTGAAGCGCAATGCCGGGCAGGAGGAAATCAAGGCCGCCTGGCGCTCGCTCGCCAAGGCCGTGCATCCCGACCAGAATCACGACGACCCGCTCGCCACCGTGCGCTTCACCGAGGCCGGCCGCGCCTACGACCTCCTGCGCGATCCCGACAAGCGCAGCCGCTACGACCGCCAGCAGCGCGAGGCCGAATTCGCCCGCATGGAGCAGATGCGCCGCCGCGAGGCCGAGCGCAAGGCGAGGACCGAGGCCCCGTCCATGTCCGGCGAGCAGGCGGAGGACATGATCGCCCGCATCTTCGGCGTCGAGCCGCGCGGCCAGCAGGCCCGGCCGCAGCCGCAGGCCCAGCAGGCGCAGCAATCCCAGCAGACCCAGGCGGGCGCCGCGCCGGCGCAGGACGCCCGCAGGGCGGGAGAGGAGCCGGCGGCATCGGACGAGACCGCGCCGGCGCGCGGCGGCGCCCCGGCGGCCGCCCTCATCTCCGCCATCATCCGCCGCATCCGCGGCAGCCGCGCGCGGATCGAGAAGGCGCCCGATCTCGTCGCCGACGTCGTCGTGACGGTCGAGGACATCCTCAACCGGGTGCGCCCGACCATCGAGACGCCCGAGGGGCAGACGATCAAGGTGCCGGTCGGCGCGGGCACGACGGACGGGCAGGTGATCCGCCTCAGGGAGGCCGGGCACCGCATCGAGAACCTCAGGCGGGGCGACGCCGTCGTCACCGTGCGCGTCGCGCCCGGCCGCTTCCGCGTCGACGGCTTCGACCTCAAGGTCGACCTGCCGGTGACGATCGAGAACGCCGTCCTCGGCTGCGAGACGACCATCGAGGGCCCGCTCGGCCCCCTCGCCGTCACGGTTCCGGCCTGGTCGGGCTCCGACCAGGCGATCCGCATCGAGGGCGAGGGGCTGACGAAGGAGAACGGCGAGCGCGGCGACCTGATCGCCGAGGTCCGCCTGCTGCTGTGGGAAAAGCCCGACGACAAGATGATCGACCTCATGCGCTCGCTGCGCGAGGGGCTCTATCTTTGAGGCTCCGCGCCCGGTTCATGAGGGTTGCGTGAAACATGCACCCATTGTTACCGATGCTAACAGTTCCTGAACCTATGCGCGCTTGAACCGCATTGCCGGCTATGCCATAGGCAGTTCGACTTGTTTCACGCAGTTCCAGAAGTCGAGGCCGCATCGCGCCTTGCGGGAGCCGCTCTATATTTCAGGGGGCAAACCATGGTTCATGCATCCGGTCTGATGCAGGGCAAGCGCGGCGTCATCATGGGCGTCGCCAACAACCGTTCCATCGCCTGGGGCATCGCCAAGGCCATCCACGCGCAGGGCGGCGAGATCGCCCTCACATACCAGGGCGAGGCGCTGAAGAAGCGCGTCGAGCCGCTGGCCACCGAAATCGGCGCCGTGCTGGCCGGCGACTGTGACGTCTCGGACGAAGCCTCGATCGACGCGGTGTTCGACAATGTCGAGAAGATGTGGGGCAAGATCGACTTCATCGTGCACGCCATCGGCTTTTCCGACAAGGACGAGCTGACCGGCCGCTATGTCGACACGACGCCGGGCAACTTCGCCAAGACGATGCAGATCTCGGTCTATTCCTTCACCTCGGTCGCCCGGCGCGCCGAGAAGCTGATGACCGACGGCGGCGCGATGCTGACGCTGACCTATTACGGCGCGGAAAAGGTCATGCCGAACTACAACGTCATGGGCGTCGCCAAGGCGGCGCTCGAGGCGAGCGTGAAATACCTCGCCGTCGACCTCGGCCCGAAGAACATCCGCGTCAACGCCATCTCGGCCGGGCCGATAAAGACCCTCGCGGCCTCCGGCATCGGCGACTTCCGCTATATCCTCAAGTGGAACGAGTACAACGCGCCGCTGCGCCGCACCGTCACCATCGAGGAAGTCGGCGATGTCGGCCTCTACCTGCTGTCGGACCTGTCGCGGTCCGTCACCGGCGAGACGCATCACGCCGACAGCGGCTACCATGTCATCGGCATGAAGGCCGTCGACGCGCCCGACATCTCCGTCGTCAAGGATTGACGCCTTTCAGGGAACCGCCGTGCTCATCTACATGATCCGCCACGGCCAGACCGACTGGAACGCCGAAGGCAGGCTGCAGGGCCAGAGGGATATCCCGCTCAACGAGACCGGCCGCGCGCAGGCGGCCGGCAACGGCCGCGCCCTCAAGGCGCTGCTCGGCGAGACGGTCTCCGGCTTCGACTTCGTGGCGAGCCCCCTCGGGCGCACGCGCGAGACGATGGAGATCCTGCGCGGCGCCATGGACCTTCCTCCCCTCGCCTACCGCACCGATCCACGCCTGCTCGAAGTCTCCTTCGGCGACTGGGAAGGCCATACGCTGGCCGAGCTGACGGAGCGGACGCCGGAGCGCGTGGAAGAGCGGGCCCGCGCGAAATGGAACTTCATCCCGCCCGGCGAGGCCGCCGAAAGCTACGAGATCCTGTGCTGGCGCATCGGCTCGTTCCTCAACGACACGACGCGGCCGACGGTCTGCGTCAGCCATGGCGGCGTTTTCCGCGCGGCCTTCCGGCTTCACGGCATGGGCGAGGAGGACGCCGCGCATACGCCGATCCACCAGGACCGCATCCTGCGGCTGGACGAGAAGGGCATGCACTGGCTCTAAGCGGGCAGCCCGGCCCTACTGGAGGACCTCGAGGTCGTTGATGACGCGCTTGCCGTCGACCTCGGTATAGAAGACGAGCACCTTCACGCCCGGCTCAAGGCCCTCGAAGTTGAATTCCTCCGGCGCCTGGTACTTCTTGCCGTCGTCGAGCGACAGGCTGAGATTGGCCGTGTCGACATTGGTGATGACGGCCTCGACGTCGGCGCTTTCCGCCGATGCAGCGAGCGGCGAAAGGAAGAAGGCCGTGGCCATCAGTGCAGCGATGAGCAACCGCATCTTGCGAACCCCTGGAAATGAATCAGTCTTTTTGCTGGTCACGTCAGATGCCCCCCAAATATGGCGAAATTCGCCCGCCGTCTGCCCGACAAGGGAATGGATGGCCGGAAAGCCCCTTCGAATCAAGGCGTAAGGCGGCGTCATCCCCCGGATTGTATGACAAATGGTCTCACCCACGCATCCGGCGGACAGAAGCGCAGGGATATCAGGCGCTTATAAATGCAATTTTAAGGAAGCCCCTCTTATCTTCTCGCCACAACCGGGGAATCCGTCTCTTGTCCTTCGCCGCCGCAACCCGCCATATGCTGGCGTCCATCGCAGACTGGGCGAGGCCCTCGCTCGTTCCCGCTGCGATCGCCGGCTGCGTCATCCTTTCGGCCGGCATCCTCTACGAGCGGCAGAACGAGGCGATCCACCACAACGAGCTGCGCAACCGCGTGTCGGCGGACCTCACGCTGGTCGGCACGCGGCTGCAGAACAAGATCAACGGCAATGTCGTGGCGCTGCGCTCCGTCGCCGACATATTCGCCGTGGCGCCGAACCAGGCGACCCGGCAGTTCGAGGTCTTCGCCCGCAGGCTGATGCAGCGCAACAGCCATTTCCGCCGCGTCGGCGTGGCGCCCGACGCGAAGGTGAGCCAAGTCTTCCCGCGCGTGGGCAACGCGCACTATCTCGGCGCCGACCTCGACCGCTTCCCCTCCTTCCGCCGTGCGGCCCTTACCGGCCGCTCGCACGGGCGGCCGCTGATGTTCGGCCCGATCGGCCTGGCCAGCGGCGGACGCGGCTTCGATCTCTTCATGCCGGTCTTCACCACCATCGGGGCGCGGCATTCCTTCTGGGGCTATATCGACGGGCTCATCGACGAGCAGAAGCTCTTCGCCGATGCCGGCCTGATCGACCCGGACCATCCTGTCCGCCCCGGCGCCGCGCAGCACAGCGCCGATATCGAGCTGGCCATCCGCGACGTGACCATGCCCGGCCACGTCGCCGGGCCGTTCTTCGGCAATGGCGCGGTCTTCAACGACGATCCCCTGGTGCAGGTGCTCGATTTTCCCGGCGGGCGCTGGGAGCTTGCGGCGATTCCGGCCGAGGGCTGGCACCAGCCGCCGGACAACCGCACGCAGATCCGGCTGGCCATCCTCGCCGCCGCGCTCATCATCATCGTGCCGATCTTCCTGACCGGCGGCCTCGTCAGCGAGCGCCAGCGCAACATCGCCCGCCTCAGGGCCCGCGAGCGGCAGGTGACGTCGCTGTCACAGCGTCTCGACATCGCGCTCGGCGCCTCCAGGATCGGCATCTGGGAATTCGACGTGCTGACCGGCGAGCGCAACTGGGACACGCAGATGCACCGCCTGCACGGCTTTCCGAGAGGCCAGACGCCGGACGACGCGCAATGGCGGTCCGTGCTGCACCCGGACGACGTCGCCGTCGCCACGGCCGAGATGAACGTCATCCGCGCCGGCGGCGCCGACTACAAGTCGCAATACCGCGTCCTGACGCCCGACGGCGACTGGCGCTATATCCGCAATGTCGGCTCGCGGCTGATCGGCCCGAACGGCGAGGAGAAGCTGACCGGCATAAGCTGGGACGTGACCGAGGACGTGATGCTCAACAAGGCGCTGACCAGCGCCAAGGAGCATGCGGAGGTGCAGAACGCCGAGTTCGCCAAGCTCACCCGCCGCCTCGACCTGGCGCTCGATTCCTACCAGTGCGGCCTGTGGGAGGCCGACCTCGTCAGCGGCGTGACGCTGTGGGACGAGCGCATGCACCAGCTCTACGGGCTCACCTATATCGACGGCATCGTCCCGCGCGAGACGTGGCTGGGCGCCATTCACCCGGAAGACCGCCTGGCGATCACCGAGAATGTCGGGCACTGCATCGAGCACGACCTGCCCTATGTGCACGAGGCGCGCGTGGCGCTGCCGGACGGGGAGATCCGCCATGTGCGCTCCGTCGGCAAGGTCCATCCCGGCCCGGACGGCGGGCGCAAGCTGATCGGCCTCGCCTTCGACGTCACCGGCGACGTGCTGCTGAAGGAGCATCTCCAGGCGGCCAAGGAGCAGGCGGACGCCAAGAACGCCGAACTGGAGCAGGCCAAGGACCGCATCGAGCACAACGCGCTGCACGACCCGCTGACCGGCCTTAGCAACCGCCGCAAGCTCGACGACGAGCTGACCGGCATCGCCGAGCGCAGCGCCGGCGCGCCCATGCAGCTCGCCATCCTGCATATCGACCTCGACCGCTTCAAGCAGATCAACGACACGCTCGGCCATGCGGCGGGCGACGCGCTGCTGATCCACGCCTCGCAGGTGCTGCGCGCCGCCACGCGCAGGGGCGACCTCGTGGCGCGCATCGGCGGCGACGAATTCGTCATCGTCGTGACCGACACGGCCGACGAGGCCTATCTCGCCACGCTCGCCCGCTGCATCATCACCCAGATGCAGCAGCCCGTCGACTACGAGGGGCATCTGTGCCGCTTCGGCGTCAGCATCGGCATCGCCCATGCCGAGGGAATGGCGATCGACACGGCGCGGCTGCTCGTCAATGCCGACATCGCGCTCTACCGCGCCAAGGCGCTCGGCCGCAACCGGCACGAATTCTTCACCGAGGCGCTGCAGGCCGAGATCATCTCCAACAAGCGCATCGCCGACGACATCCTGTCGGGCATCGAGAACAACGAGTTCGTGCCCTATTACCAGCCGCAGATCGACGCCGGCACGCTGAAGCTGGCCGGCGCCGAGGCGCTGATCCGCTGGAACCACCCGCGCGACGGGCTGCTGACGCCGGACCGCTTCCTCAAGATCGCCGAGGACCTCAACGTGATGGCGACGCTCGACCGCATCGTGCTGGAGAAGGCGCTGCTCGATTGCGCCCGCTGGGCGGCGCAGGGGCTGCTCATGCCGAAGATCTCGGTCAACGTCTCGGCCAAGCGGCTGCGCGACGAGAGCCTGATCGACAGCCTCACCGGCCTTTCCATCCGGCCCGGCCAGATCTCCTTCGAGCTGGTGGAATCGATCTTCCTCGACGAGAGCGACGACGTGGTGCTGTCCAACCTCGCGCGCATCAAGGCGCTCGGCATCGACATCGAGATCGACGATTTCGGCACCGGCCACACCTCGATCGTCAGCCTTCTGAAGCTCAAGCCGAAGCGGCTGAAGATCGACCGCCAGCTTGTCGCGCCGATCCTTTCCTCGCACAACGAGCAGGCGCTGGTGCGCTCGATCATCGAGATCGGCCGCTCGCTCGGCATCGAGATCGTCGCCGAGGGCGTCGAGACGATGGACCATGCCGAGATGCTCGGCCTGCTCGGCTGCGACCTGCTGCAGGGCTACGCCTTCGCCAAGCCGCTCTCGCGCGATGCCTTCCTGGCATTCGGGCGGGAGATGCGGTGGAAACTGGCGTCGTAGCAATATGCCCCTCATCCCCCTGCCGGGACCTTCTCCCCGCAAGCGGGGAGAAGGGGCAAGCGGAGAGGCTTTCCTCCAAACATACGTGCACGGTTGGTGAAAACGGTGCATCCTCCCCTTCGCCCCGCTTGCGGGGAGAAGGTCCCGGCAGGGGGATGAGGGGCAAATGCCGGCATCGAGACGGCAACGTCGCGAAACCCTTGTCCCTCCCCCGCCTTTTCCACTAAGAGGGAACGCACTTTCCATCGGATCCGGGTCCGCTCATGTCGCACAACAGTTTCGGTCATCTTTTCCGCGTCACCACCTGGGGCGAAAGCCATGGGCCGGCGCTCGGCTGCGTGGTGGACGGCTGCCCGCCCGGCATCCGCTTCACGCTGGCCGAGATCCAGGCGTGGCTCGACAAGCGCAAGCCCGGCCAGTCGCGCTTCGTCACGCAGCGCCGCGAGGACGATCTCGTCAAGGTGCTCTCCGGCGTGATGCCGGACGAGGACGGCGTAACGATGGTCACCACCGGCACGCCGATCTCCATGCTGATCGAGAACACCGACCAGCGCTCCAAGGATTACGGCGAGATCGCCCGGCGCTACCGCCCCGGCCATGCCGACTATACCTATGACGTCAAATACGGCATCCGCGACTATCGCGGCGGCGGGCGCTCCTCCGCCCGCGAGACCGCCGCGCGCGTCGCCGCCGGCGGCCTTGCCCGCAAGGTCGTGCCGGGCCTGATGGTGCGCGCCGCGCTGGTGCAGATCGGCGAGCACAGGATCAACCGCGACAACTGGGACTGGAACGAGGTGGGCAACAACCCGTTCTTCGCCCCCGATCCCGCCATCGTGCCGGTCTGGGAAGACTATCTCGACGGCATCCGCAAGGCGGGCTCGTCGATCGGCGCGGTCGTCGAGGTCGTCGCCGAGGGGGTGCCGGCCGGCATCGGCGCGCCGATCTACGGCAAGCTCGACCAGGACATCGCCGCCCTGCTCATGTCGATCAACGCCGTCAAGGGCGTGGAGATCGGCGAGGGCTTCGCCTCAGCGGAACTCACCGGCGAGGAGAATGCCGACGAGATGCGCATGGGCAACGACGGCAATCCGATCTTCCTTTCCAACCATGCCGGCGGCATCCTCGGCGGCATCTCCACCGGCCAGCCGGTGGTGGCGCGCTTCGCCATCAAGCCGACCTCGTCGATCCTCACCGAGCGCCGCTCGATCGACGCCGACGGCAACAATGTCGATGTGCGCACCAAGGGCCGCCACGATCCCTGCGTCGGCATCCGCGCCGTGCCGATCGGCGAGGCCATGGTGGCCTGCGCCGTCGCCGACCACTATCTCCGCGACCGCGGCCAGACCGGCCGCCTCAAATAGGAAATCCGCCATGAGCTACGACCAGAAGCGCGTCGTCGACACCATCCGCGCCTTCGAGGCCGGCGAGATCGTCGTCGTGACCGATGACGACGGCCGCGAGAACGAGGGCGACCTGATCGTCGCCGCCGTGCATTGCACGCCGGAGAAGATGGCCTTCATCGTGCGGCACACCTCCGGCATCGTCTGCGCGCCGATGCCGCGCGAGGAGGCGAGACGCCTCAACCTCAACGCCATGGTGGCGGAGAACGATTCGGCGCACACCACCGCCTTCACCGTCTCCGTCGACTTCAAGCACGGCACGACGACCGGCATTTCCGCCGACGACCGCACGCTGACCGTGCGCAACCTCGCCAATCCGAATGTCGGCCCGACGGATTTCGTGCGCCCCGGCCATATCTTCCCGCTCATCGCCCGCGAGGGCGGGGTGCTGATGCGCTCCGGCCATACGGAAGCCGCCATCGACCTGTGCAGGCTCGCGAGCCTGCCGCCGATCGGCGTGATCAGCGAGCTCGTCAACGACGACGGCACCGTGATGCGCGGCCCGCAGGTCGCCGACTTCGCGGAAAGGAACGGCCTCAGGCAGATCTCCGTCGCCGACCTCATCGCCTATCGCCAGCGCAAGGAGACGCTGATCGAGCAGGTCGACACTTTCGACATCGACACGCCCTACGGCAAGGCCAAGGCCCTCACCTACACCCTGCCCTGGGATCCGATGCAGCATCTCGCCGTGGTCTTCGGCGATATCCGCGACGGCGTCGACATTCCCGTCCGCCTGCATCTCGAAAATGTCGGCGGCGACGTCTTCGGCGCGAACCGGCAGATCGACGGCATCATGAAGCGCATCGCCGAGCAGGGCCGCGGCGTCATCGTCTACCTGCGCGAGGGCTCCGTCGGCGTCGGCCAGTCCTCGACCGCGCGCAAGGGCATGCGCGACGGCGAAGGCCACGACGAGGCGCAGGCGCGCGAGAGCGAATGGCTGGAGATCGGCCTCGGCGCGCAGATCCTCAAGGACCTCGGCATCGGCTCGATCCGCCTGCTGGCCTCGCGCGAGCGCCACTATGTCGGCCTCGAAGGTTTCGGCATCGAAATCAGCGCGACCGATCTCTGCTGAATTTCAGCCGTCCCGAATATCCCGCATGCGCGAAACGTCTCGCGGATGCGGGATTTTCCTTGGGGGGCACGGCGCATGTGGGATTTCAGCATCGGCAGGACCATCGGCATCCTTGCAAGGACGATGCCGTTCATCCTCATGCGCATGGCGATCTATTTCGTCATCACGCTCGCCTTCATCCTCGCCACCGGCACCGGGGCCGGCATCGGCTACGGGGTGGGCTCGCTCGGTGACAGCCCGGAATCCTTCGCCGTCTGGGGCGGCATCTTCGGCATGGGCTTTGTCGGCGTCGCCGTCTACTGGGCGCGCGAATGGCTGCTCTACATGGTCAAGGCCGCCCATATCGCCGTCATCGTCAAGCTGATCGACGGCGAGGCGCTGCCGGACGGCAAGGGGCAGGTCGCCTATGGCCGGGAGATCGTCACCGCCCGTTTCGGCGAGGCGAACCTGCTCTTCGCCCTCGACCAGCTCATCAAGGGCGTGATTGCCGCGATCACCGGGCTCATCGGCGGCATCGCCGCCTTCCTGCCGATCCCCGGGCTCGACGCCATCGCGCGCTTTACCAACACCGTCATCCGCCTGTCGCTGACCTATGTCGACGAGATCATCCTCGGCTACAACATCCGCACGGCAAGCGACAACGCGTGGGAGAGCTCGCGGCGCGGCCTCGTGCTCTATGCGCAGAACGGGCTGAGGATGGTGAAGAACGCCGTCTGGCTCGCGGTCTTCCTGTGGCTCCTGACCATCGTCGTCTTCCTGCTGGCGCTCGCTCCCGCCGCGGCGGCCCTCTACGCCTTCCCCGGCGAGATCGCCGGCTTCAGCTTCGTCGTCGCCATCGTCTTCGCCTGGGCCTTCAAGGCCGCCGTGCTGGAGCCCTTCGCCATCGCCGCGCTGATGGCCGTCTATTTCGACACGATCCGCGGCCAGGCGCCGGACCCGGAGTGGGACGCCAAGCTGGCCGGGGCCTCGGAGAAATTCCGGGCGCTGACGGAGAACGCGCGGGGGGCTTTTGGCGGACGGCCGGCGGCGGCGTGAGTGATCGCGGCGTTACCCCCCTCTGGCCTGCCGGCCATCTCCCCCTCAAGGGGGGAGATTGGATGGAGCAGCGTTTTGCCCCTCTTTGACGCTTCGATTTGAGCGAGGTTCCTGCCTCTTGCCGATCTCCCCCCTTGAGGGGGAGATGCCCGGCAGGGCAGAGGGGGGTGCAGCGACGCACCGCCCATGATGCTTTCTACGCCTCTTCCCCGCGCCATCCATCAAGGTAACGCACCTCATCCACCCCGGAGAACTTCGCGAGCCGCCCAAGCTCGGCGTCCAGCTTCTCCAGACGTCCCGCCGAGGCGCGGACCTTCGGCTCCCACCAGAGGCGCTTGACGTCGAGCGTGCCGGCCTTGCGGTCGGCCTTCATGTCGATGCGGCCGACGAGGCGGTCGCCCTCCAGCAGCGGGAAGACGTAATAGCCGTAGCGCCGCTTCGGCTCCGGCACGAAGACCTCGATGCGGTAGTGGTAGCCGAAGAGGCGCTCCGTGCGGTTCCGGTCGCGGATCAAGGGATCGAAAGGCGAGAGGACGCGCAGCCGGTTCGGCGGCTCGGGGACGTCGCCGAGACGGGCGGGGAAATCGGCGAAGGCGTGGGAGGCGCGGGGCTTGCCGCCGTCTGCGGTCTCGACGGCGACGGGGCGGAGCTCGTCGCGATGCGCCTCCACCCAGGTCCTCGCCTCGTCGGGCGAGATCAGGTCCCAGAAGGCGGCGATCTCGCCGTGGGTGGCGAAGCCCAGCCGGTCCAGCGCGCCGCGGCAGGCCCAGTCGACAAAGGCGTCATGCTCCACGTCCGGCGCGTGATGATGCGGCGGCAGCACGCGCTCGACGAGATCGTAGACCTTCTGGAAATTCTCCCGCCGGGCGATGGCGACCTTGCCGGTGCGCCAGAGATATTCCAGCGCGGTCTTGTTCGGATGCCAGTTCCACCAGCCGCCGGACTTGTGATCGTCCGCCTTGAGCTCGCGCGACAGGACCGCGCCGCCCGAGACGATGCGCTCATAGGTCTCGGCGAAGGCGTCCTCGAAACCCGGCTCGCGCCATTTGCGCCAGCGCGCGAGGATGGCGGCGTCCTCGCGGCGGAAGCGGTGCTTCCAGTAGCGGAAGAAGGCGCTCGGGATGATCGAGGCGTCATGCGTCCAGTTCTCGAAGAGCTCGCCGTCCTTCTCCAGCAGGTCCGCCAGATGCTCGCGGCGATACGTCTGGTTGCGCGAGAAGAGGATCTGGTGATGCGCCCGCTCGACGGTGGCGATGCTGTCGACCTGCACGAAGCCGAGGTCGTGGACGAGCCGCAGCAGCCCGTCCTTGCCGAGCAGGCGGCCGGGCGGGCCGCTGAGGCCCTGCCGGGCGAGGAAGATGCGCCGGGCCTCGGCGTTGGAAAGAAGAATCGTCATGATCGGATGATAGACACATATTCCCGGTTTGTTCCACCCGTTTCCGTCGGCGCGAATGCAACCGTCCTGCGGTTTCCTTTGCGGCGCGCCGTGCTATAGCTCCCGGCGATCTTCTGCGAACCGGGACCCGCCCTTGGAAATCGTCTTTACCGCCGCCACGGTGCGCTATGCCGGACGGGTGGCCCTCCACCCGCTCGACCTGACGCTCGGCGAGCGGCGCATCGGCGTCGTCGGCCTCAACGGCTCCGGCAAGACGACCATGGCGCGGCTGATCAACGGCCTCGTCAAGCCGACCGGCGGCGCGGTGACGGTCGCCGGGCTCGACACGGTGCGGGACGAGGCGGCGGCGCGCGGGCGGACGGGCTTCATCTTCCAGAACCCGCAGCACCAGATGATCCTGCCGGTGCTTGCCGAGGATATCGCCTTCGGCCTGAAGAACCGGGGGCTCGGCAAGGCGGAGATCGCCGAGCGGACGGAGGCGATCCTCGCGCGCTTCAACATCGCGCATCTGGCGCGCCGCCGGGTCCACGAGCTTTCCGGCGGCGAGACGCAGCTTGGCGCCATCGCCAGCGTGCTCGTCACCGGCCCGGACCTCTTGATCCTCGACGAGCCGACCAACCAGCTCGATATCAAGAACCGCGCCCTGATCGAGCGCACCATAGCCGGCCTGCCGGAGCAGGCGCTCGTCATCACCCACGACCTCGCGCTGCTCGAGGGTTTCGAGCGCGTGCTGGTGTTCCACGAGGGCCGGCTTGCGGCCGACGACCGGCCGGCCGCGGCGATCCGCGCCTACCGGGAGATCGCGGCATGCTGAACGGGCTCGACATCGAGGGGAACTCGCCGCTGCACCGCATGCCGGCGCGCGGCAAGCTCGTGCTGCTCTTCACGGCGGCGATCGGGCTTTTCCTGCTTTCCGACCTGCGGATCCTCGCGCCCGTCCTCGCCCTTTGCGCCGCGCTCTACCTTTCGACCGGCATCGGCCTTGCGGAGGCCTTCCGGCGCACGCGCTTCGTGCTCTTCACCGTCGTCCTCGTCGCTGCGGCGAACTATTTCCTCCATTCGCCGCACGAGGCGCTCGCCGTGTTCTGCCGGCTCTGCGCGCTCGTGCTGCTCGCCGCCGCCGTCACCGCGACGACCGGCATTTCCGCCTTCATGGACGAGATCGCCCGGCTGATCGCGCCGCTGGAGCGCTTCGGCTTCGTGCGGGCGGCCGATGTGAGCCTTGCGGTGGGCCTCGTCATCCGCTTCGTGCCGGAGATTCTCGCGCGCTACGGGGAGATCGTCGCGGCGCACCGGGCGCGCGGCCTGCCGGTGCGCCCGCTCACCACCCTCGTCCCGCTCATCATCCTGACGCTGAAGGATGCGGACACGATCGCCATGGCGATTGACGCCCGCGGTTTTCGGCGGCAGTAAAGTGCCCGGCCCTTTCCAGAGAGGACATGAAGTGACCACCAGAGATCTCGTGCTTGTCGCCCTTTTCGCCGCCATCATGGTGGTTCTCGGCCTTCTGCCGCCCATCACGCTCGGCTTCATTCCGGTGCCGATCACCGCGCAGTCGCTCGGGCCGATGCTCGCCGGCTGCATCCTCGGCGCAAGAAGAGGCATGCTCTCCATGCTGCTCTTCCTGCTGCTCGTCGCCATCGGCCTGCCGGTCCTGTCCGGCGGGCGCGGCGGCTTCGCCGTTCTCGCCGGCCCGACGGGCGGCTATATCGTGGGCTGGGCCTTCGGCGCGCTGGTCTGCGGCCTGATCGCCCAGCGCCTCGTGCGCGAGGGACAGAACGAGGTCGCCCAGATCGCGGCCTTCGTCGCGGCCGCCTTCGTCGGCGGCGTCGCCGTCGTCTATCTCTTCGGCCTCGCCTGGCTCAGCTATGCGACCGGCGGCGCCTTCCTGCCGGCCCTCGTCGCCTCCGCGACCTTCCTGCCGGGCGACCTGATCAAGGTGGGCATCGCCGCGCTCGCCGGTCGCGCCGTGCTCGCCGGCTATCCGCTGCTGCCGCAGCGCGCCTGAACCGGCAATGCTGCGCGCGCTCGTCCGGGCGTTCGGCGATCCCCGGCAGGCGATCGCCCTCGAGGAGACGGCGCGCGTGGAACCCGGACCCGGCGCGGTGGAGATCCGCATCCGCCGCGCCGCGATCAATCCCTCCGACCTCATTCCCGTGACGGGGGCCTATCGCAGCCGCACCGCCCTGCCCTTCGTGCCGGGCTTCGAGGGCGTCGGGGAGATCGTGCGTGTCGGCGAAGGCGTGACCGGCCTTGCCGCCGGCCGGCGCGTGCTGCCGATCGGCGCGAGCGGGCTCTGGCAGGAATATCTCGTCCGCCCGGCCGAATGGTGCTTCGCCGTACCGGACGACCTTTGCGAGGACCGGGCCGCCATGGCCTATGTGAACCCGCTGACGGCCTTCCGGCTGATCGACGCTGCTAAGGCGCATTTCGGCGCGGCGGGCGGGCGGCGGATCGGCGTCACCGCCGCCGCCTCCGCCATCGGCCGGATGCTGCTGACGCTGCTCACCGAAGCCGGCTTCCGCCCCGTCGCGCTGGTGCGCAGCGCGCAGACGGCGGCGCGGCTTGCCGGAAGCTTTGCCGGCGAGATCGCCGTCCGGTCCGCGCCGCCGCTCGACGGGGTGCTCGACGCGGTCGGCGGCGAGCCGGGCGATGCGCTGTTCCGGCAAGTGCGGTCCGGCGGGGCCTTCATCCAGTACGGCGCGCTTTCCGGCGCGCAGCTCGATCCGGCGCTCGTCGCCGCCCGCCGGCAGGAGGTCGCCTTCTCCTTCCTGCGGCTGCGCGACTGGGTGCATCACGCGCCCCGCGCCGCCATCGAGGCCGCCTTCGCGCAGAGCTTCACCGGCATCCGCGACGGCTCCCTCGGCTCAGAGGTCGACGGCGTCTTCGCGCTCTCGGACCTTGCCGCGGCGCTCGCCCGGCAGGACGATCCGGAGCGAAGCGGAAAGCTCCTCATCGCGCCGTGACGGTCGAAAAGGGTGGACACCGGCCATTTCCCGTGGACCTTGCCGGCCGCAATGGGTAATTTTCCGCCATGACGACGTTTCTCTTCGAGAACCCGATCTTCCTCGAGCATCACACACCCGAGGGCCATCCGGAGCGGTCGGACCGCATCCGGGCGCTGAACCTTGCGCTGGAGCATGAGCGCTTCCTTCCGCTCCAGCGCGAGAAGGCGCCGCAGGCCAACGAGGATTTCGTGCTGCTCGCCCATCCGGAAAGCCATCTGCGGGCCGTGATGGCGCAGATGCCCGAGGAGGGCGTCAACCAGATCGAGGCCGACACCTATGCCAGCCCCGCCAGCCTGCAGGCGGCGCTGACCGGCATCGGCGGCGCGGTCGCGGCGGTCGACGCCGTCTTTTCCGGCAAGGCGGACAACGCCTTCGTCGCCGCCCGCCCGCCCGGCCACCATGCCGAGCGCGAGAAGGCGATGGGCTTCTGCTTCTTCAACAACGCCGCCATCGCCGCGCGCCATGCGCAGCAGGCCCACGGCGCCGAGCGCATCGCCATCGTCGACTGGGACGTGCATCACGGCAACGGCACGCAGGACATCTTCCTGAACGACCGCTCCGTGCTGTTCTGCTCGACGCACCAGATGCCGCTCTATCCCGGCACCGGCGCGAAAGACGAGACGGGGGCCGGCAACATCGTCAACGCGCCGCTTTCGGCCAATGACGGCAGCGACCAGTTCCGCGAGGCCTTCCGCACGCGCGTGCTGCCGCGCGTGGCGGATTTCAGGCCGGACCTGATCGTCATCTCCGCCGGCTTCGATGCGCATCACCGCGACCCGCTGGCCCAGCTCAACCTCGTCGCCGACGATTTCGACTGGGCGACGGGCAGGCTGATGGAGCTTTCCGAGAAATCGGCGAACAACCGGGTGGTCAGCCTGCTGGAAGGCGGCTACGACCTGACGGGCCTTGCCGAATCCGCCGCAACCCATATCTACCGCCTGATGAAAGGCTGACCATGACCGCTATCGCCGCCGACGTTTCCGCCCTTTCCTTCGAGCAGGCCGTCGAGGAGCTGGAGAAGATCGTCGCCGCCCTCGAGCGCGGCGACGTGCCACTCGACCGCTCCATCGAGATCTACGAGCGCGGCGAGGCGCTGAAGAAGCATTGCGAGACCCTGCTTTCCGCCGCCGAGAACCGCATCGAGAAGATCCGCCTCGACCGCGCCGGCAAGCCGCAGGGCACAGAGCCGCTCGACGGGGCCTGAGCGGTCAACTCGACGGTGGCTGCGCGCCGTGATAGGGTGCGTGCATGACTAAGGAAGAGATCATCGCGAAGCTTCTGGAGCACCGCGCAGAGCTTGAGGCGGCGGGGGCGGAGCATGTCTCGCTGTTCGGCTCGGTGGCGCGGCGTGAAAACAGGCCCGACTCGGACCTCGATATTCTCGTGACCCTTTCCGAACCTGTGGTGCAATCCGGTTTCGGTTATTACAGCGCCCTTGAGATCCTGACCGAAAAAATCGCCGCGATCACCGGTTTCGAAAATGTGGACGTCGTTGCCGAGCCGTTGCGACGTGAAGCAGTGCGTGCGCGCATTGAAAAGGATCGTGCCCTTGCCTTCTGAACGCCCTCTCGTCCGCCTCCGCGATATCGTGGAAAATATCGAGGCCATCCAGGAGTATACACAGGACCTCGACCTTTCCGACTTCCTGAAGTCGAGGATCACGATCGACGCGGTCGAGCGCTGTCTGTCACGCATATCCGAGGCCGCCGTCAAGATCGGCCCCGTCGCGGAAGAGATTTTGCCCGACCATGACTGGCGCGGCATTCGAGGAATCGGCAATCGTCTGCGGCACGAATACGATATCATTACCGACGCCGCGAACTGGGCGATCGTGACGAAACGCCTGCCGGAACTACACGACGACATCAAGGCGTTCCTTCGCCGTTATCCGGCCGATCAGGAATATTTGTAGGCGTCGGTTTCTGACCACACCGTCAACGCCCGCCACCCTATCCACCTCCTTCCCCGCCCGCTAGCATGTCGGCGCGAACCAACCACAGGAGGGCGCCATGAGCTTCTTTCCGGGCAAGGACCCCGAGGCGGGGGATGCGGCGGCGTGCGATGCGCTGGAGCACCTGATCATCCCGCGCACCAGCGATATCGGCGGGCTGGAGGTGCGCCGGGCGCTGCCGACGGCCAAGCGCCGGCTGGTCGGGCCCTTCATCTTCTTCGACCGCATGGGGCCGGCGCTGCTGAGGGCCGGCGAGGCGATCGACGTCAAGCCGCATCCGCATATCGGGCTCTCCACCGTGACCTATCTGTTCGACGGCGAGATCAAGCATCGCGACAGCCTCGGCACCGAGATGACGATCGCCCCCGGCGACGTGAACCTGATGACGGCCGGGCGCGGCATCGTGCATTCCGAGCGCTCGCCGGAGAACCTGCGCGGCCGGCCGCAATCGATCTCCGGCCTGCAGACCTGGCTGGCGCTGCCGGACCATCTGGAGGAATCGGCCCCCGTCTTCGCCCATACGACGAAGGCGGAGCTTCCGGCCTTTTCGGCCGAGGGCATCACCGGGCGCGCCATCATCGGCACCTATGAGGGCCACGCCTCGCCCGTCGCCGTGCCGACGGATACGCTCTATACCGACCTGATGCTCGCCCCCGGCGCGTCCGCGCCGCTGGCGGCGGACTGGGAAGAGCGGGCGGTCTATATCCTCTCCGGCACGCTCGACGTCGCGGGCGACGTCTTTGCCGCCGACCGGCTGCTCGTCTTCCGCCCGGGCGACCACATCACCCTGAAAGCGGGGCCCGAGGGCTGTCACATCATGCTCTTCGGCGGCGCGGCGCTGGGCTCGAAGCGCTACATCTGGTGGAACTTCGTCTCCTCCTCCAAGGAGCGCATCGAGCAGGCCAAGGAGGAATGGCGCACCGGCCGCTTCGACATCGTGCCGGGCGACGAGGAGGAATTCGTGCCGCTGCCGGCGGGATGACAGGCAGGCATGCGATGACCGGCGAAAAACCCGTGCTGCTTTCGGGCGGCAATCCGCAGATCGCCAAGGGCTATGGCGACGGCCCGGTCAAGGCCTACATGCCGGGCTGGAAGCGCGAGATCGGCCGCCGGCTTGCCGGCTGGATCGCCCAGGCGAGCAGGCTTCCCGGCGAGCGCATGTGACGAACGGAGGAAACCATGACCGAAGCGGAATCCCCTTCCCGGCTGATCGACAGGCGGATCGTCGAGCTTGCCGACTGGCGCGGCGAGACGCTGGCCCGGCTGCGCGCGCTGGTGAAAGAGGCCGACCCGGACATCGTCGAGACATGGAAATGGCGCGGCGTCCCGGTCTTCGAGCATGACGGCATCGTCTGCACCGGCGAGACCTACAAGGCCGTCGTCAAGCTGACCTTCGCCAAGGGCGCGTCGCTGGATGATCCCTCGGGCCTTTTCAATTCGAGCCTCGAGGGCAATACGCGCCGCGCCATCGATTTTCGCGAGGGCGAGGCGATCGACGAGGAGGCCTTCACGGCGCTGATCCGCGCCGCGGTCGCCCTCAACCAATCCGCGCGCGCCCGCAAGAAGAAGACTTAGCGCTCTGAATCATGCCGGGGCGGGGCGGCGGGACGTCCGCAAAATGCCCCAATCGCCCCGCAAGACTCGGTGCATGTACCGGTTTGCGAGGTATCAATCCGGCGAAATACGCTCTAGACTTGCTGAAACGGTTGAAATCGCGCGCCGCATTCTGCATGTGACAGGCTAGCGCGGTCCATCGACCGGATGCCCCGGCCGTGCCTCCATGAGGGAGCCATGGCCAGCGGGCGCGACAACGAGGCATGAGAGTGACACAGGCCCCCGCCACCCCCCTGCTCGACAAGGTCCGCATCCCCGCCGACCTCAAAGCCGTGGACGACCGCGACCTGCCGCAACTGGCGGCGGAGCTGCGCACAGAGATGGTGGACGCCGTCTCGCGCACCGGCGGGCATCTCGGCGCGGGCCTCGGCGTGGTGGAGCTGACCATCGCCATCCACAAGGTCTTCGACACGCCGAAGGACCGGCTGATCTTCGACGTCGGCCACCAGTGCTATCCGCACAAGATCCTCACCGGCCGGCGCGAGCGCATCCGCACGCTGCGCCAGGAGGACGGGCTTTCCGGCTTCACCCGCCGGGCCGAGAGCGAATACGATCCGTTCGGCGCGGCCCATTCCTCGACCTCGATCTCCGCCGGCCTCGGCATGGCGGTCGCCGCCGACCTTTCCGGCGAGCACCGCAACGTCATCGCCGTCATCGGCGACGGCGCGATGTCGGCCGGCATGGCCTATGAGGCGCTGAACAATGCCGGCGCGCTCGATGCGCGCCTCATCGTCATCCTCAACGACAACGACATGTCGATCGCCCCGCCGACGGGCGCGATGAGCGCCTATCTGGCGCGCCTCGCCTCGGGCCGCACCTATATGGGCTTCCGCGACCTCGGCAAGAAGCTGACGGCCTATCTCGGCAAGACGGTCGACCGGGCGATCACCCGCGCCGTCGAGCATGCGCGCGGCTATGTCACCGGCGGCACGCTGTTCGAGGAGATGGGCTTTTATCATATCGGCCCGATCGACGGGCATTCCTTCGAGCATCTGCTGCCCGTGCTGCGCAACGTGCGCGACAATTCGCGCGGGCCGGTGCTGATCCATGTCGTCACCCAGAAGGGCAAGGGCTATCCGCCGGCCGAGGCCGCGCCCGACAAGTATCACGGCGTCAACAAGTTCGACGTCATCACCGGCGCGCAGGCCAAGGCCAAGGCCAATGCGCCCGCCTATACGTCCGTCTTCGCCGATGCGCTG